>PIYJ01000064.1 GCA_003601725.1 Candidatus Bathyarchaeota archaeon | reverse complement strand
CCCTCCTTCTTTCTCATCTCAAGCATAACTTCACCTAGATTTTCAGGCGTAATAGCCAGTCCTTTACGTTTAGCTTCCGATCTAACTTCATCCCCCATCACTACTACTGGAAGCCCGAGCTTCTGAACGACCTTTTTGACGGTGTCCTTGCCAGCTCCAGGCATTCCCGCCGTGCCTATCAATATTTTTCTTCCACCGGTCATTCTCTAATCATCCATCTTAGTATTCTGAATTTCCAGATTCCGCTTATCTCAACCGACTACAATCATTTTTAATAGAATGAATGACTTGGGCTATAATTAATTGTCGGTTCGTATTTCTGACTCCTATTTTCATACGGATCTTTAATGATTGACTGAAAATCTTTTAAGCGTGTCTTCTCATCCTTTTCCGCGATGATCCCTATGTCCAAGGCGTTGGCAAAATACACGGCGAACCTTTCCCTTCAAGAAGGCCTAAATGTTCTTTCGACTTTCCGAAGCCACAAAATAGATATCGACGAGCCGAAAAATCTCGGTGGAACAGATAAGGGGCCCAGCCCGATAGAGCTCCTTTTAGCTGCCATTGGAAGCTGCCAAATAATCACACTTGCCTTCTTCGCTCCGAGATTAGGCGTAAAGCTAAAGGCTGTAGAAACAGTAGTTGAAGGCTACTTAGATCCACGCGGCTTCATGGGGGTCTCTGGGGTTAGGCCCGGATTTCAAAAGATCCGCATTTCAACAAAGATCCAAGCGGAGGGGCCTTCGGAGAAAATAAAAGAGCTTGTAAGAATCTCTGAGGAACGCTGTCCAGTCAATGACAATATAAGAAATAACACGTCGATAGAATTGCTGGTGGAGACTTAAAGATTATGCAGCATCTCTAAGGGAAACTCATGCCTTCTTTTAGGTTAATCTTAATATATTGGGCTCTTGATAAAATACAAAACTAGAAACAGACCCGTAAGGAAAGTTTCTCCCTTGGAAGGCATCAGAAGTTTCATAGCTTTTGATATTGAAGAACCACAAGTAATAAGAAATATCTCGAATGTTCAATCTATGCTTGCAGAGACGGGAGCCCGTCTTAAGCTTGTTAAGCCTGAAAACATCCATATAACTGTGAGGTTTTTAGGCAACATCCCGCCGTCTCAAGTTGACGAGATCTATAACGAGATGAAGAACGTGGATTTCTCACCGTTCCAGATAGAGATAAAGGGAGTCGGAGTCTTTCCCAGCGTCAGGCGAATAAATGTAGTGTGGGCTGGGATAAGGAAGGGGGCAGATGAGCTGCAAAGAATCTTCGATCAGCTCGAACCTAGACTGCAGAAGATAGGAGTAAAGAAAGAAACAAGAGGGTTCAGTCCTCATTTAACGATAGCTCGAGTGAGGACAAGTCACAGAAAGGCTGAGCTGATACGCTGCTTGAAAGAGATTGAGGATTACGAATTCGGCATAGTTGAGGCTAAATGCTTAAGGCTTAAGAGAAGCATACTGAAGCCGCAAGGCCCAATTTATTTAACGTTACGAGAAAAATGTGTGTGAGGCTATTTCCACGTGTAGAAGCTAGGGACAGATCCATGTGTGAGCTTAACTGTAAGATTCAGAAGATCTGTGAAGAAGCACTTCGAAGAGTAACGCCAAGCAGAGAGGAAGAGATTAAGACTCTTAGATTCGTCAAGTCGCTGACTGATAGACTGAGCCTTGAACTGGAAAAGTTGAGTCTCGAAGCAGAAGTACGTGTTGAAGGATCAATTGCAAAGAACACGTGGCTCGCAGGGGAGAAGGACATAGATCTCTTTATATTGGTTCCCAAAGAATATGGCAGAAAGGCCTTTGTCAAAGTTCTTGAAGCCGCAAAGAAAGTGTCTAGAGGAAGCTATCTAGAGGCCTATGCGGAGCATCCATATATACAAGCGGAGATCGAAGGCTTCACGATTGACTTTGTTCCATGCTTTAAGCTGAAAAGAGCTGAAGACGCGATTTCAAGCGTGGATAGAACGCCCTTTCATACGATTTATGTAAAAGAACATCTCAGTCCAGCTGATAGAAGCGAGGTTCGCTTGCTGAAAAGGTTCATGCGGGGAATCGAAGCGTACGGTGCGGAGATAAAAATTGGCGGGTTCAGCGGGTATCTATGTGAGATTCTCATCATGCATTACGGTTCTTTCCTGGGCGTTCTTGAAGCCGCATCGAATTGGCATGAAAAAGAGCTTATCGATCTGGAGGGTCACTATAAAGGCGAAGAAGAGAAAGCTTTAAGGATCTTCAATCAGCCACTTGTGGTAATAGATCCCGTGGATAAAGGTAGAAACGTAGCATCAGCTGTAAGCAAAGAAAAACTTGCTGAGTTCATCGCATCTTCAAGGCTTTTCCTTGAAGATCCCCGCGTCGACTTCTTTTTCCCGCCGGAAATTGAGGCCTTTAATACTGGAAGGGTTCTTCAAATTATGAATTCGAAGGGAACCTCGTTTGTTTTCTTAAAGACCGGGCTCGCCAGAGCTGTGCCAGATGTGCTTTGGGGACAGCTATACAAGTCTCAAAAGGCTTTGAGGGGGGCGATTTCGAGGTATGACTTTAAGGTTCTGCGGGATGCCGTGTGGAGCGATGAGAAAACCGCCGCTGTCTTTATCTTTGAGTTGCAGTCACGTCTTCTCCCCGCCGTTGAGAAACATTTAGGTCCCCCCGTCACAAAGAAGCAGGATTGTAAGAGGTTTCTCGAGAAACATTTAATGTCGAGACTGCTGATTTCTGGACCGAGAATAGAGGGTGGCCGCTGGATCGTTGAAAGGCGAAGACGATATAGAGAAGCCTCAGTTCTCCTCAAGGATATTCTAAGAGACGGCGGAAAAAGCATAGGTGTTGCTAAATTAGTTTCCGAAGGCTTCTCATCTTCTTTAAAGATTCTAGTTGATGACGAAATCAAAGATTTCTACACTAAAAATCCAGAGTTTGCCTCCTTCTTTACAAGATATCTGATAGGAAGGCCGAGATGGCTTCGATAAGACGAGTATAAAAAATCAAAGTGAAGCACGGTGTGCAGAGTTCCTTTAGATAGACTTTCCGAGGAAAAATTTGCCCGGGTCATCTGCTATCCGAAGTATCATCCAAAGGAGCTCGAGAGACGTCTCTGCGAAATGAGGCTGTTAGGAATCAAGGCGCTATGTTTTATAGGAGACAAGAAGATTGGGAATCTATCAATTTTGGGGAAGGGATATGTAGGCGTCGTTGTCTCAGCCTGCACAGAAATGGGAAAAGCTGCACTTAAGATTAGGAGAACGGATGCTGATCGGGAGACGATGAAGCACGAGGCGGAGATGCTTAAGATTGCAAATTCCGTTAGTGTCGGCCCTAAATTGATAGGGTTTACGCAAAACTTGCTGTTGATGGAATTCATAGAGGGCTTTCTCCTTCCATTATGGATTGAACGGGTGAAGGGGGAAAGAAACGCCGTAAAAAGAATTCGAGGGGTCTTAAGGAGCATCTTAGAACAGTGCAGAAGGCTCGATGAGGCGGGATTAGATCATGGGGAGCTGAGCAGAGCTCCGAGGCACATCATAGTGGATAATGAAGATAACCCTTGGATCTTAGATTTTGAGGCGGCGAGCAATACACGGAAAGTATCCAATGTAACATCAATCTGTCAGTTTTTATTCTTGAAGGGAAAGACAGCTGACTTGATAAGTGAAGCTACCAATTATACCGTTGAGGATGAGATTGTCTCATTTTTACGAAGATACAAAAGAAAACGCACACAAAGAAATTTTAATGAGATCTTGAAAGCATGCGGCTTGACAGCTTGACTGTCAGAAAAGTTTATTTCCCCTAGAATTCAGTTTACAGATTTCTTTTTTCTCGAGCTATAAAGGTTATGTACCACCCAAAGAGCCGAAGCCATGAAGTATAGGAGGAAAAATGCTGAGAGAATATCCATTCTTCACGCCTCGTCTTCTCCGTCTATTTTTTCTCATATAGAATTTGTGAAATAATCGTCCAGATGGAGAAGAGAATCTCATACTGAGATGTCGGTCTTTCAAACAGGCTTACGTTTTAGGCCTTCTTGATTTTGATACTGCCCAATTAGCAGCTATGGAAAAAACTAGGACTATCAACAGTAGAAAAACGATTACCGGCGTGAAGAAATTTGGATATAAATATGAAGCTAGTATGAGAATCCAAGTAATCATCACTGCTAGCCATAAAGATAGATTTTCCATGATCCAACCGTCATCTTATTAATCTCGACTCGTATTAAAATTTTTAAAGCCTATCCCAAATAAAGCGGATTCTCTTATAGAACGAATGGATCTGTCTATTTTTCTAGCTTACTAAGCCGACAAGTTTTTTTATCATCATCATGTAAAAATCCTAATGATCGCCAACACCTTTATATGAAAAATAAAAAAATGATAGAAAGGTTATTGATGCTTTAACCGATGGGGCATATTCAATGATTATCCAGCGTATACCAACGGGGATTCCTAAATTTGATAAATTAATCGAAGGTGGATTTCCCGACAACAGCATGATACTTCTCGTTGGATATCCCGGCGCCGGCAAGACAACATTCTCCGCTCAGTTTCTCTATAACGGTGCAACCCGTCATAGCGCAAGAGGAGTCTACGTGTGCTTCGCGGAGACAAAGGAGACGTTTCTCAGGAACATGATGAGATTCGGATGGGACTTTGAAAGATTGGAAAAGGAGGGAAGAGTCGCGATTCTGGACCTCTCGGTAACTCGCGAGGCAGGTCTTCAGAAGAATCTTGACACAATAATGGAGACGATGACTTCGCTTAATGCTAGCAGACTTGTTATCGACTCCTTTTCCGCGATAAGTATGGGGTTAAAGGAACTTATAGACATCCGAGTTATGATCCATCTTCTTTATAGATTCTTGAAGAAGGCTAATTGCGTATCGATCTTGATCTTAGATCAGCCTTGGGGGACTTCAGCCCTAGGTGAGGGAATATCTGAATTTTTGGCGGATGGAATAATACACTTAGAGACATATTTTGATGAGAATGAGGTCTTTAGAAGAAGACTTAGAATACTAAAGATGAGGGGAACGAATCACACAAAGTCACCTCATGAATATGACATAACATCCGAAGGTTTCGTCATACTCAACAAGAAAGTCAGCAGAAGCGAAAGAAGGAGGGCGGAGAGATAAGTAGAAAAAGAGTTTATTCCAGCCGTCCAATGATCATTGAACTTTCAGAGGTTAAGGGCATCGGCGCTAAACGCGCTGAGCTTCTCAGAGATATGGGAATAAATTCAGCTGGAGATTTAGCTGAAGCTGATCCTGAGTTTTTAGCCAACAATCTAAGAATCTCAGTAAAGATGGCTTCTAGGCTTATAGAAAACGCAAGGAAACTCGTTTTTAGGAGATAATCGTTTCATTTTCAAGGTTCCTGCATTTTAGAAGTATAGATCTGTGATCTGAACTATAGGTTAGGACTATGGGTTTTACAAAAATATTTTACATGAATATTTAAAAAATCGCCTAATAATATAACTATTTTCTTCACAATGATTATAATTTTTATAAACAACGACAGTTCATGCCTCTTACAAAACAAGAACTCCGCCTATTCTCTCAGGGAAAAAGCAAAGCCTTCTCTTCTAAAACGTTCTCTTCAATCATTTCAAGCAGTGCGGGGGCCTACATAAGATGTAAACATTGCGGATGCATCATCAATTTAAGAGAGGCAAAAATTTCGGGGTATGATTCCGAACATTCTCTCCGTCATATTCATTGCAGCAGATGCGGTCGAATAGCCAAGTGGTCGCCTGGGGAGAGAAGTATATCCGGCCTTATTCAAGGAATATGCGGGATTGTCCTCGGAGGGGCATTGGCGTATTTATTGTATCCTCACATCAATTTTTACGGATTACAGGCAGGTTTCTTTACATCTCTTTATGGTCTTCTTAAAGCTTTAATCTCCTGAAGAAAGATTCGTATCCTTTTAAATAGGGAATTCAGAAGAGGATTTTTAAGGTGCGAACCATCATAATTTAATTAGAGGGTAGAATATTGCCGAGGATTGAGGGAGATACAAAAGAGGAGCTTCTTTGCACTCGAGTTACATCAGCAATAAAAGAGGCAGTCATTCACGAGTCTCAGACTGAAGGACTAACCCCCTCTGAGTGGCTACGCAACCTCATCGTGAAGGAACTTAAGGAACGAGGCGTCTTACAAAGGGTTTATAGATTCCCAAGTCTGAACAGATCAAGATCGGAATCTTAATTTCTAAATCAAGCCTTCATCATTTTTTCTATGGATAAAGCAGATCATTAAAGTAAAATCGATTCCGCATACCTTTTGTTTGGATCGTTTTTGGCTCTTTGTTCTTGATTGCATGTAAAAGATACTTTTTAATTATTACAAGTATATCCAATCTTGCAGATCAAGATATATGATGGGGGAAGTAACGCTTGGAGGAATTGACAGAATTCGCCGTGAACTATGCGGAAAGCTTAGGAGCCGAATATGCCGAGTCGAGATTCCAATGTGACATTCAAGAATCAATAATATTGAAGAATGGAATTCCCGAAGCAGTCGTCTTGGAAGAAAGCAGAGGAATCAGCGTAAGAGTGCTCGTGAACGGAGCTTTAGGTTTTGCGTCAACAAATGATCTTACAAAAAGAGGCTTGAAAGCCGCTTCGAACAGGGCTTATAAGATGGCACGTGCATCAACGAAGATCTTACGGAAAAGAATATCGATGGATGATAGTGATCTTGGAAGCGTAAAAGTAGAGGTGAAGCCGCATGTTGATTTTGACTCAATAGACGTCGAATCGAAAGCGAAACTGCTTAAAGAAGCCTATAAACAAGCCGTAGATGAGGCTGCCGATAACAAAATTAAAATCCCAAGCTGCAGTATTACACTGGACACATGGAAAACAGAGAAGCTTGTAATGACAAGTGACGGTGCCTATGTTCACAGTTTCACGCCGAGAGCCGCCCTCTTCACGCTCATCACGGCGTTTCATTCTCAAAAGGGGATAATTCAAAGATTCTTCAATCTCGGAGGCACAGGCGGATGGGAGATGGTGAAAAAATGGGACTTGCCAAAGCTCTTCAAAGAGGAGTCTAAAACGCTTTCTGAAATCCTTCTTTTCGCTCGGGAAAAGCCTTCTGGGAAAACCGATGTGATTCTTGGACCTGAAGTGGTTGGGCTTGTCTGTCATGAATCTTCTGGGCATCCAGGTGAAGCTGATAGGATTCTTGGAAGGGAAGCTGCACAGGCTGGGGAGACATATCTTAAGAGTGATTCTATTGGTCTTCGTGTCGGCTCTTCTCTTGTGAATGTTGTTGACGATCCAACGTTGGATGGATCCTTTGGATTTTACATGTATGATGAAGAAGGCGTTAAAGCTAGAAAACGTGTCTTAATCAAGGAAGGTGTAATTAACGAGTTTCTACACAATAGGGAAACAGCCAGCGTCTTTAAAATTAAGAGCAACGGTTCTTCGAGAGCTGTGGCTTTCAATAGGGAGCCCATAGTGAGAATGGCGAATACGTATCTTGAACCCGGCGATTACTCGAAAGAGGAGCTTTTCGAGGATGTTAAAGACGGCATATACATTAAGAGCTTCATGGAATGGAACATCGATGATAGACGGTTCAATCAACGCTACGTTGGGCTTGAGGCTTACAAGATAGAAAATGGCGAGCTGAAGGAAAGAGTTAGAAACCCAGTCTTAGAAGTAACCACGATTGGACTCTGGTCTGCAGTTGACGCTGTGGGAAAGGACTTAGAGTTCCAAGCCGCATACTGCGGAAAGGGAGATCCAATGCAGGGCATACCAGTCTGGACTGGAGGACCGCATATAAGGTTGAGGGATGTGACGCTGGGAGGATGACGTCATGAGGAAGGATGAGATTCCATTATACATTGTTGATCTGGCTTTGAAAAAAGGAGCGACAGATGTGGCTGTTAAGCTCCATGATGAACAACATGCCATGATCCGCTTCTCAAACAATGAAGTAACGGTCTCAAAATTCTATAACGAATCCGTAATAAACATATTCTTGATGATCGAGAAGCATCGAGCCGCCACAACCGTGCCCTTATCGTCAGCTCGAAACGCCGAGAAAGCAGTCAATAACCTTATAAAAATAGCGAAGATCACGCCGCCAAGCGAGCTTTATGCTCCCCTTCCGGAGGGACCGTTCAATTATGATCCGAAGCTGCTTAAAGATTCCGGGATTTCGCTTCATTCGGAGAGGCTGATCGGGCATGTCGAAGAGGCGATAAACAGCGCGTTGGAGGAAGGTGCAAAGAAAACGGCGGGGACACTGGATGCCACTAAAGAGAAGATAATCCTTGCCACATCAGGCAACGTGCACGCAACTCAAGAAAGAGGCAGTTTAGAAATCTCAGTTAGGGCCTTCACATCTGAAGTTTCATCTGGGCACTTCGTATCTATCAGTGGAGATGAGGAGAATTTTGATCCTTCAGAGGCTGGAAGAACCGCTGGTAAAATAGCTGTCGCAGCTTTGAATCCTCAGTCTGGAAAGCCGGGTAAGTTCACTGCGCTTCTCGGGCCGCTTGTCTTCGCTGATTTAATCAGTCAGGTTGGAATCGTTTCCTCCGCCTTTCTCGTCGATATTGGCCAGTCCTTTCTAATAGATAAGATAGACTCACAGATTGCCTGTGAGAAATTGAATCTCATTGATGATCCTACGATTGCGGGTTCCTATGGAGTGAGGGCTTTCGACGATGAAGGGGTTCCTACACGTAGAAACGTCATCATAGAGAGGGGGGTTCTCAAAAGATACCTGCACAACAGCACCACAGCTAAAAAGCATGGCGTTGAAACAACTGGGAACGCGGGGCTTATCTCTCCGCATCCTTGGAACTTGATAGTTGAACCTGGTGAAAAATCATTTGAGGAGATCTTAGCCGAGATCGATAGGGGAATATACGTCACGAATGATTGGTACTTGAGATATCAGAATTACATGACAGGTGACTTTTCAACGATTCCAAGGGACGGAATGTTCCTGATAAGAAATGGGGCGCTGTCATCTTCGATAAGAGAGCTCAGAATAAGCGACAACATGCTGCGTATCTTAAAAAATATTCAAGAGATAAGTCGAACGCGGACTTGGATTAAATGGTGGGAAGTAGACGTTCCAACCTTAACGCCGTACGCTGTTGTTAGGGATCTGAATTTCACAAAATCAACAATGTAGCATCTTCTTTTTTGGAAGACGAGAACATAAAAAATGATAAAGAAGGGGCAGGCTATTGGTTCATTAAGCTTAAAAAGACGCTTTTTTCTATCTATAGAGCCTATGGATACTGCACGTAAACCTCCGAAGGAATGGTATTTTTCCTCGGATATAGAACTCCCTCAATTCTCCTGTAATATCCTATAACATCCTTGCCTTTTTGTGTCAATGAAAAGACGGTAGCTGAATCATTTATAGTCTCCCTTAGCAGATCTTGGGCGATGAGAAAATCGAGATACTTCTTCAGTCTTGTCCATGAAAGATTAGCTCGATACATTATATGGGTTGGCTTCTTTTTTCCCTCAGCAACTGCCTTTAGAATGTCGAGGTAGATTTCGAATTGTGATCTTCTCGCCATCCTTGCTCGCCGAGCGATAGGTTACCATCGATCTACTTATAAGCTTTATGAACCTTCGGTTTCAGCGGCGTCTTTAAGTAAATTACCGATATTTTTCTACGATATATCTTGATGTTAAGCCTAACTTGTCATGACCCATCTCTATATGATTCAGAGTCGAGTCTCGACTTTTCCTACTTATACCAATCGAGGCTTTCCTCTATATAACCGATAAGGGAATCAAAGAACTCTTTCACATCGTTATTTAGACCCGTCTGGTAGATAAGCATCCTCGCCCTCTCAGCATGCATCCTTGAAATCTTCTTTGCGGCTTCGAGTCCCCCAGTCTTCCTAATCATTTCTCTTATAAGGCTTATATCCTCTTGATCAAGAGACTCCTTGCCGAGAAACATCCTCAAAGTTTCAAGTTCTCCCCGGCTCATCGAATTTAAAGCGTAAATCACGTGAAGCGGCTTCTTGCCTAGGATTATATCTCTGCATGGAGGTCTGCCGTATTGTCTCTCATCAGCGAACGTGTCAATAATATCGTCTTGAATATCGAAAGCATAGCCGATGCTTGCTGCGGCTTCTTCAAGCTTCTCCAAATCTTCTTTTGAGGCATCTCCCAGAACGGCGCCGATCAGCATTGTAGCCTTAAAAAGCGACGCAGCCCTCTTAGAAGCCATAACGGTCCACTCGTCTGCATCAACGCTTTTCTTATACTCAAAAAGCAAGTCAAGCATCTGGCTTTCATTAACCTCCCGGTAACCATTAGAGAGCAGTAATAATGATTTGGCGATCTTCTCTTCTGGGAAACCTGAGTCTATTATAGCGTGTGATGCCAATGAATAAGCGATGTTTCCGAGGAAGACTGCGACTCCCTCTCCGAATCGATCGTCATAGTCTTCCATAAATGTTTGATGTATTGTTTTTCCTCCTCTTCTAAACGTGTCCATGTCAATGACGTCGTCGTGGATTAATATGCAATGACGATACAACTCGATTCCAACGCAGACATTCAAGATGTTATCGTCAATCCTACTTGTATAGCCTTTATATGTCAGAAGCGTACAGCACGATGCCAGCCTCTTCCCCCTTCTAAGCACATAATCCTCAAGGCTTGAATACACCTTCGCTATGAAAGGATGGTAATTCTCTGCCTCTTTTCTGATCTTCTCAAAGTAACCTTTCAGTCTCTTCTCAATCGTCATGCCGTAATCTTCTAATATCTTCTCCCAGCCCATTTCATTATCCTCGGAGATTCTCTGATCTTTCCATTGATGCTAAACATTTCTGGGGTCTCTTATACCTTATCCGATCTAATGATATGATTACATCCCGTGTTGACTGTTTGATTATAAGGCAGCTCCTAATAAGCAAGGGATATCCGCCTTCAGAATATTAATCTTTAACATGTGAAATAGCCATATTATCCAGGGAAAACCATAAAGGATGAAGGGACAAGAATTGGGGGAAACAATATATCTAACTGGACACGCTCACATTGATCTCTCTTGGCTGTGGACGAAAGGGGAAACAATCCATAAAATCTGTCCCGTGACGTTTAGTTCAGTTCTAAAGTTGATGAAGAAATACCCTATCCTTAAATTCTGTCAAAGCAGCGCCCAGATCTATGAATGGATGGAGAGGTATTACCCAGAGATCTTCGAAGAGATTAAAAGGAACGTGAAGGATGGACGCTGGGAGATCGTTGGAGGATCATGGACTGAACATAACGCTACGATACCATGCGGAGAATCCTTGATCCGCCAGTACCTCTTTGGAAAGAGATACTTCATGAAGAAGTTTGGAATAGACGTCGAGATTGCATGGCTCCCCGATACTTTCGGTTTCTGCTGGAGTCTACCCCAAATCCTGAAGAAGTGTGGCATCAGCTTCTTCTTAACTTACAAGCTGAAATGGCAGATCGAGAGGATGAGGCCGCCGATACCCTTCCCTCATTATTTGTTCTGGTGGCAGTCCCTGGACGGCTCAAAGATCTTAGCATACCACACTGTTGGAAGCTATAATGAAAGACTCGACCGTAAATATGCAGATCTCATCATGCTCGCTCAGCTCGAGGAATTAAAGAAGACCCACGGAATCAATCGGCTGTTAGTCCTCTTCGGGCACGGAGACCATGGAGGCGGTCCCACCGAGGATATGATGAGAGAAGCTCTTAAACTTAAGGAAAGAGAGGGATATCCCTTGATCCGTTTCTCGACGGCTAAGCAATATTTCGAAGAGATCCTTTCAACGATTGACGGAAAGAAGATTCCGACAGTGAATGATGAGCTATACGTCAAGACTCATAGGGGAACATTGACAACTGAGGCGATGATGAAACGGGAAAATAGAAGATGCGAGGTTCTTCTTCTCTCAGCTGAGAAGTTTCTCTACATAGCGAAGAGATACGGCTTTACATATCCTAAGGAAGGGTTGAGGAGATGCTGGAAGAGGCTGCTCTTCAATCAGGTTCATGACAATCTCGATGGGACATCAATAGAGGCCGTCTATCTAGATGCGGCTACGGATTACAAAGAGATTAGGAGATTCATATCTAAAATAAATCATCTAGAAGCGATTGCGAAGCATATCTGCACTTCGAACAGAGGGGCAAAGGCGCTCGTAGTATTCAATTCGTTATCTTGGAGAAGAAAATCAATAGTCAAAGTTCCGATGAAAGAGATGCCTGAAGAAACCTTCTGTATCCTAGATCAGAATGATGTTGAAATCCCATATCAAATCGTAAATGAAGGGGAAGAGAAACTCATCTTCGAAGCTGACGTTCCAGCCTTCGGATACAGAGTCTATCATATCATGCCTTCAGAAGAAGAAAAAACCTCCTTTAAGACGGACTTGAAAGTTAAAGAGAATAGGATTGAAAACACAGATCTCGAGGTTCAGGTTCGTCCTGAACTCAATTACGCAGTCACCGTATTCGATAAGAAAAACAGAAGAATGGTCTTTGATCCTTCAAGAGGCGGGAACATCCTAGAGATATATGAGGATAAACCTCCCGACGCGCCGGATGGGGAACCAGCATGGAACATATATCTCGGAAACCGATCGGAACCTGAAGCTCTTAAAGTGTATATCGTTGAGGATGGGCCGGTCAGAGCGAAGATAAGAATCGAAAGAAGATTCGGCAACTCCAAATTCATTCAAGACGTGATCTTGTATGCTTATGCTCAGCAGGTTGACTTTGAGATTCACATCGATTGGCATGAAAATTACAGATTCGCCAAGATATGCTTCCCACTTAACCTCTCATCGTATTGGGCGACATATGAGATTCCATACGGCGTTATACAACGATACGATCACAGCCTAAAGGAAGCCCCGCCGGAGAATATGGAGCTTCCGCCTAGAAGGTGGGGGATAGCTGACACGGCTAAATGGGAAGTTTCAGCTCAAAAGTGGGTTGATGTCTCATCTTTATCCAGCGATTACGGCGTAAGCTTGTTAAACGACAGCAAGTACGGTTTCTCCTTTGAGCAAAACACTTTAAGAATGAGTATACTACGCGGTCCTAGAAGAGGATATCGATTCACTCCGGAGAGTTGGGCAGACCAATCTGAAGAACCAAGGATCGGAATACATCACATCAGATACGCGATATATCCGCATAGAGGAGATTGGAGATCCGCCGGGACTGTGAGGAAAGGGTTCGAATTCAATTATCCGCTTCAGGTAGTTCTTGAGGATCCCCATGACGGCGAACTCCCTTCGCAGCACTCCTTCATCGAGGTCTCCCCGGAAAACGTGATTCTCACAGCGGCTAAAGAAGCTGAAGACTCGGAAGACATGATTCTAAGATTATATGAGGCTCACGGCTCCGACACGGAGGCGAGGATCAAGTTTGACAGGGCGCCGAACCGTGTTCTTCAGACTGATCTTATGGAATGGGATAAGTATCTGCCTAGTGTTGAATATGAGATAAAGGGAAACGCCATCTTCGTTCCGATGAAACCATGGGAGATAAAGACCCTAAAAGTACAATATTTAAGTCGAGGAGACCAAGATTTTGATTGAATGCTGCGCTGGAAGGCGAAATGAATGATAGATTTTTCAAAAATTAAAACCTACCCGATAGCTCAGAGAAAGAACTTGGTCAAGCTTAAGGATCTGATCAGCCCTAAGGCATCTCCGCCCCCCTTTAACAATCCTGACCTCAGAGAAGTAGCAGAGAGAATCGTTGAGGCCAGAAAGAAGGGGAGACCAGTGCTTTGGATGATGGGTGCCCACGTGATTAAATCAGGCCTCTCTCTCATCGTGATCGACCTTATGAGGAGAGGAGTCATAACCCATGTAGCTTCAAACGGCGCAGTGACGATTCACGACTTCGAAATCGCATTAATAGGAGAGACAAGTGAAGATGTAGCCACAAGCATAGAGGATGGAACCTTCGGGATGGCTGAAGAGACGGGGCTCTTGATGAATTTAGCTGTACAGCGGGGTGTCCATGACGGCTTAGGATACGGGGAATCGCTTGGGAGAATGATCGCGGAGGATGAACGGTTCAAATTTAAAGAATACAGCGTTCTGTATCACGCGTATAGAATACCATTCACGGTTCATGTAGCTCTCGGCACAGATATAATTCATCAGCATCCGAGATGCAACTTCGCAGTTTTAGGCGAGGCGACTGGAAGAGACTTTAAGACATACGTGGAGACAGTGAGCAATCTTGAGGGCGGGGTCTTCCTGAACTTTGGATCAGCGGTGATTGGACCTGAAGTTTTTCTTAAAGCTCTTTCCATCGCTAGGAATCTGGGATTCAAGGTTGAGAAGTTTACAACTGCAAACTTCGACTTGAAGCCAATAGTGGATTATACACGGCCGAGAAGCAAAGATGACCCTGACTATTATTATCGTCCCTTAAAGAACATTGTAATAAGACCTACGTCTATGGGAGGAAAGGGATTCCACATAACGGGAGATCACATTGTAACGATTCCGAATCTCCATCACATGATCTTGCAGAGGCTTGAAGAAACAGGTACCACTCTTGAGCCGCCGAGAAGAACCGCCGAGCCTC
>PIYJ01000063.1 GCA_003601725.1 Candidatus Bathyarchaeota archaeon | reverse complement strand
ATAAGGGAAGCTGAGAGATTTCTGGAGCAGATACGTACCGAGGCAATGAAGATTCAAAGCGAACAAGCTAAAAGCCAGTCAAAGGTCGATGTTTATTCTGAGAGGCTCAAAAACTTAGAGGAAAAAAAGAAAGCCCTAAGCTTATCTCTGAAGAGCCTTGAAGAAGCATTCGAAGATTTACAGAATATTCAAAAAGAACAGAAAGCTCAGCTAGAGGCCCTTCGAGAATCCTTGGCTCGGAGAACCAAGAGAAAAAGCATCCTAGAGACGCAGATAAAAGAAGCCGGTAGAGTGGCGGAGATCGCTCGGGAGGCAGTCGTAGAGTTTGAAGCCAGGAAAGAGCTCGTCGAGAAGTTCAATACTGAGGAACGCTCATTACAGTATATCGAGGAACTCAGCAAGGAAGGACTGATCGAAGGAGTACATGGCAGACTTAGAGACTTCATAAGATTCTCGAAAAGATATGAGCGGGCAGTAGAGGCAGCTGCGTCGGGATGGCTGAATTCGCTTGTAGTTGACGATTTAGATGCGGCCTTTACCTGCGTAGAGATGTTGAAAAAGACCAAGTTGGGACGGATAAAAATAGTTCCTCTCAGGGGGCTGTCTAGAAGCAGACGGGTCAACCTTCCAAAAGGCGAAGGGGTTCTAGGCGTCATCTCCGACTTCGTAAAGTGTGATGAAAGATACGCGCCGGCCGTATCCTTTGTTCTGGGAGATACTCTTCTCGTCAAAGATGAAAACACAGCTCTCACACTTTCCCGTAGAGGATTCCGTTCAGTAACTCAAGCCGGAGACATATTCGAAGCTGGCGGGGGAGTTGAAAGCGGTTTTTACCGAGCGCCATTGGATTTCTCTTCTTTTGTCCCCAGTGAATCCTCATTGAAGGCGCTTGATAAAGCCGTCACCGCGTTGAAGAAGCTTCTAGCCGCCAGAGAAGGGCACATCCAAGAGTTGGAAGGTGATATTGCTGAGGCCCAAAAGGAGATTACGAGGCTATCGCGGTCTTTAGGAAGACTTGGAAGCGAGATTGAACGTGTCCAAAAAAGCATCAGCGAGGCGAGGATAAATCTAAACCGTGCTGAAAGCAACCTAAAAAACATTCATGGCTTGCTTCAAAAAGAAGAGTCCCTGTTGAAACAGTACGAAGACAGATGGAATGAGCTATCAGAAAAGGAGGCGGAGATACAGCGGAAACTCTCAGAAATGAAGAAGAAGATCGATTTAACGGAGCTTCAAGAGAGAGATAGCAAACGAGGAGAAATAGGCAACGAGATTGTTGCGCTTAAACAGAAGGCAAGCAGGATTGAGGCTAATCTTTCTTCTCTGCAGTCAAGAGTTGAGATGCTTAAGAAGGAGCTTGAAAATGCTCTTTCCCGAAGGGATAGGGCAACTAGCCGTATCTCCTCATTAGAAGATGAGATTAAACGGGCATATGAGAATCGAGAAGAGATCAAGGCTGAGATTGAAAAGCTCGAAAAGGAAAAGGGTGTTCTCTCGAATTTTCTGTTAAATGTGAGGAAGGATGCTGAAGAATTAACTTTTCAGATTGATGAGATAGATAGTAAACTGCAGGCTGTTGAAGAAGAGTATGAAAGAATCGATGCTCTTCTAGATGAGGCTCAACTTAACCTTCAAACCCTCAATCTTCAGATGAGAAGGTACTACGATCAACTTAAGGATCTAGGATATGAAAAGCCCTTATCAGAGACATTAATGGACATTGAAAAGATCGATGAAACCCTTAAAATCATGAAGTCCGAACTTAATCGGATAGGAGCCGTTAACCAGCTTGCTTCTAAACAGTATGAAGACCAGATCTCAAGATACAAGGAATTATCTATACGTATGAATGAGCTGGAAAGGGAAAGAATGGCGATAGTAAAGTTCATCGAAGAGATCGAGCAGAAGAAATACAACGTCTTCATGGAAGCCTTCAACAAGGTGAATGAGAGGCTTGACCGATACTTCTCGAAACTTACAGGAGGAGGAAACGCCGCGTTGAAGCTTGAAAACCCGAAGGATCCATTCTCAGGCGGAGTTGACATGGTTGTTCAATTCATCGGAAAGCCTCCCATTCTCGTAAGCGGAGCTAGCAGCGGAGAAAGATCTGTTGCTGCCGTAGCCTTCCTCTTCGCTTTGCAGGAGTTTACCCCAGCATCCTTTTATCTCTTCGACGAGATAGATGCTCATCTTGATGCCTTTCACGTTGAGAGACTAGGCGAATTGTTAGCTGAGGAGGCTGACAAGGCTCAGTTCATTGTTGTGACCCTTAAACCTGAGATGGTGAGCAAGGCAGACAGGATATATGGAGTCTATGGACGAGAAGGAGTCTCGCATGTCGTATCCACCACCTTTAAAGAGGTATCCCCACGATGAGAACGGAAGAGACTGATAGACCCTTCTATTTTCATCCTCCCTGGAACATTCTCTTTGATCCTCAAATGCTGGAGAAGATTAATCCTTGGAAGATAAACCTGTCTTTTATTCTTCTCTCATTTCTGGAGGAGATGGAAAAGAGAGATGTGATTGATTTTAGAGCTTCTGGGATAGCTCTTGACTCCTCAGCAACCGTGTATCTCATGAAGTCTCGGCTTTTACTTAAGCTCGAAGAGCCTCCCCCGCCTCCACGTGAGCCTAATCCCGATTATGTTCCTCCGCCTATAATTCTTCCTCTTCGATACGAATTGACAACGACCACGATTCAGAACCTTCTTGAAGCCTTAGAGGATGCTATTAAGACTGAAAATCTCTTCAAGCTTAAAGTTCCCCCACGCAGCGAACTGCTTTTAGCTCCACAAGAAATAGTTCCACCCATCAATGTTTATTTAATGGAGATGGAGGAACAAATGAGTAATCTTCTTCGGAAAATCCGCTTCTTCATAAAGGAAGGTAAAATAGTGACGTTTTCGAAGCTAATCAGAGGGCTGGAAAAACTTGAACAGATAAGAAATTTCATCATCCTTCTTTTTCTTGCTCACAGAAAAAAAATTTCACTATGGCAGAAAGAAGATTCAGATGAGATCTTCATAACTCTGGGCGAGGATACGCCAGATGGGAGCTTCAAGTAAAGAACAGAAAGAAAAGCCCGGAGACGAAGATGTAAATAGGCAGATCGCCCTCATCGAGGCGGCTCTCTATGTTGCTGGTCGCCCTCTCGATCTGAAAACTCTCGGCCGCATTATTGGGTCTCGATCTAAGAGAAAGGTCCGAGAACTGGCGAGGATGCTCATGAAGGAGTATGAAAAACGTAATTCCTCTCTTGAAGTCTTGGAGCTTGAAGATCAGCGTTTCGTCCTTCAGCTGAAGACTGATTATGCATCAAAGGTTAGGAGACTCGCAGTGAGACCTCTTCTCACCGACGGCCCTCTTAGAACATTAGCCTATATAGCCTACAGGCAGCCTGTCTCTCAAAAGCAGGTGATCGCTGCTCGGGGAACCCATGCTTACAAACATATAAGGCAGCTTGTGGAGATGGGGCTGGTTGAAAAGGAGCAGAGGGGAAGAAACAAAATATTGAGGGCAACGGAATATTTTGCTGATTATTTTGGTTTAAGCCATAATCCAGTAACTATGAAGAGGCAGCTCATCAGAATACTTAATAGCATAGCTAATAAAGAAAAAAAGAAACAATCGGAAAGAAAAAATAAAGAAAACAGAGAATCCCTTCCGCTAAATTTATATTAATCAAATCCCCTCCAACTTCGAGGAGAAAGGCATAAAGATGTCACCTTGGCATAGCGATCTGCATAAAAGAAAAGCGACAGGCGGAAAGAAACGTGCATACAGAAAGAAGAGAAGATTCGAGAGGGGATCCTTTCCAACCGAGACCGTTGTAGATGAACCGAGAGTTAAGCTGGATAGAAGACGCGGAGGAAACATCAAGGTTCGATTAATAAGCACAAGGTGGGTGAACGTTTCAGATCCGGAAACAGGCGAGACTAAAAAGGTAGAAATCCTCAGAGTGATTAGGAATCCCGCTAATGTTGATTATGACAGAAGAAACGTGATAACTAGGGGCACAATCTTAGAAACGCCTTTGGGAAGAGTTCGCGTTACCTCTAGGCCTGGACAATCAGGGGTTCTGAATGCCCTTCTGATTTCTAGGTAAGAATAGAGGAGTCAGCGTTTAACTCTTAGTTTTAGGCTCTTTGAACTTCCCGGGAGGGTCTTTAGGATGCGGAATCGTAATGAAATTGCTTTGTGGCCCGTTTATTTTGATTCGACTAAGACGAGGGGGGAAGGAAGAAGGGTACCAAAGAAACTTGCTAAGATCAATCCGAATTTAGAAATGATTGAGAAGGCATTGAAGAGTCTGCGGATACCCTACAGATTAGTTCCGAACGCAGCTCATCCCCGTCGTCCATGGGAGAAGAAAGGCCTCGTGCTTGTTAAAAGGGTGAAATCTAAAAATCAGATTTTGAAAGAAGTCGCATCTAAGCTTGAAGACTCCAAGTCTAGATTTCGGACGAGAAAAACTTAAATATTATGCTTATTTCATCCTAATGTTTATGGTTTTCTGGAGGGTAACTCGTCGTTTTGAGGAGGATAGGACGCGTTCTCCATATGAGTCCAAGCGAAAAAGCAGTGATAAAGACGTCTAGACCCCTCAGAATCGGCGAGAATGTGTTTGACGAAAACAAAAAATTCGTCGGCAAAGTCTTCGATGTTTTCGGTCCTGTAAGGACCCCATATGTTGAGGTTGATGTTAAGAATAGAAGAGCCTCCGATCTTGTTGGTAAAATGCTGTATCAATTACCTTCAAAGCGAAAAAAGAGGAGCAAAAAGAGAAAATGAGAGAAAGAGATAAAACTTCACTGCCAAGCATTCTGGATGTCAGACAGTGTCCAGAATGCGGAAGCACAAGATTAATGCGGGACTATGATTCTGCGGAAATCGTCTGCATGGAATGCGGCTATGTAATCGATAGGAGAATAGCAGATCGCGGACCGGAATGGAGGGCATTCGATAATGAGCAGAAGGAGAAGAGGGCTCGAACAGGCGCTCCGGTGACATATACGATTCATGATAAAGGCCTTTCAACGATGATAGATTGGCATGACCAAGACGTGTATGGAAAGAAATTTTCAAGCGGAAAAAGAGCCCAAATCTATCGTCTTAGAAAATGGCAGAGACGCATCAGAGTCTCCGATGCGATGGAACGTAACTTGGCCTTCGCCCTTTCAGAGATTACGAAGATCGCGAATAACCTTTCATTACCCAGGAACATTCTTGAAACGGCCTCCGTCATCTATAGAAAGGCCGTGAAGGAGCATCTTATCCGCGGAAGGTCGATACAAAGCATAAGCGCAGCTTCAGTTTACATCGCCTGTAGGCAATGCGGCCTTGCTCGTACCCTAGATGAGATTGCAAAGGCTTCGAACGTGAGTAAAAGAGAAGTCGGCAGGAGCTACCGTTTCTTGGTAAAGGAGCTCGGCTACTTTATTCCACCCGTTAAGGCAAGCCAGTATGTCTCTAAATTCTCAAATCAGCTTACAATGCAGGGCAAAGTTGAAGAGATCGCTAATAATATACTTCTGACCGCTAGGCAGCTTAAGTTAACCTCCGGGAGGGGACCGACTGGCATCGCTGCCGCCGCAAGTTATATAGCTTCAGTCCTCGTCGGCGAGAGGAGGACACAACGGGAGATAGCTGAGATTGCGAAGGTTACTGAAGTAACAATAAGAAACAGATACAAAGAATTGGTTGACTGCTTGCTTTTCATTCTAAGTTTGTAATTCTCTCCTTTTTTATCCGTCAAGATTTGCGGTTTTCCGGACTTATTCAAAACGAGGGAAACAACAAACCAAACCTATAGAAATTTTTTAGGACACAATGTAGGGATGAATCCTTATTTTATCCCAAGGCATAGGCTCTTCACAGCTCTTTTCTCCGATATACTTTTCTAGATTGATCCTGCACTCCTTTAAGGCGCGTCGCCAAGTTCCCAACCCCCCACCGTGGCGAGCGACAAACTCGATAGCTCTGCCGACTTCTCGGTCTCCAAGGCTCAGTAGAGCTTGAATCTGAGCGTGACGGGGATCAAGCGTGCTTATGATGAATCTTCCGTCATTCTTCAATTCTTTCTTAACAAGCTTCAAGCAGCCTCTCAGATACGGAACTGAAGGGGTCCTTATCCGCTGGAAAGGCGTGTGTGGTTTCGGAATAAGCGGATTTATGCTTAGATGAATCGATTGGGAGCCATATCCTACATCTGCAACTTTCTTTGAGAGATCCGCGATGGCGATAATGTCTTCAGGGGTCTCTTCCGGTAAGCCGATAATGAAATACATTTTTAGCTGCTTAACTCCGCGGCTTAAAAGGATCTTCGCAGCGCGTATCAAAGCGTCCTCTTTCATCCTCTTACCTATTACACTCCGCATCTTCACGGTGGCAGCGTCAGGAGCAACGGTGACTGTTCTCTGATTTCCTTTCCTCAGCGAATCAGCCAGTCTCTCCGTGATGATTTCGGGGTTTAAGGAGGAGACTGAGAGCTCGAATCCGCGGGACACTATGAATTCACAGAGATCTTCAAGATGCTGATAAGCGAAGAGGCTTGCACCGATAAGTACAATCTTATTCACAGGCGTGTATTTCGCGCCCTCATCGATTATTGAAATAACTCTGTCAAGGCTTCTCTCACGTTTAGGACGCCAAATATGACCGATCAGACAGAAGCGGCAAGATCGATTGCATCCTCGAACCACCTCAACAGTGAAGGCCTTCCCAAAAATGGGCATATAGGGGCTGTCATCTTCAACCAGAGGTATCTGCTGCGCAAGTGGATGAAACGCCTCGTTGAGGTTTTGAACCCAGACTCTCTCAGCACCGTCTGAAATGCTGGGCAGATAGACTCCCTTAATGTCAGCGAGATTCTCGATATGTTTTCTCGGTTTTCTGGAAACCTTGATCTCGTCGATGATCTGATCTATGACTGGTTCAGCCTCGCCGATGACGAAGAGATCGATATAATCAGCCATGGGCTCAGGATTACCCGTTGCGCATGGGCCGCCAGCGATTATTAGGGGATCATCTTCGCGGCGATCCTCATTCCTCAGCGGAATATCAGATTCAAGAAGCATCCTCAGAACGTTTGGATAATCCTCTTCGTATTGAAGGGTGAAGGCCACGATGTCAAATCTGTTCAAAGGCTGGTTTGATTCTAGGCTTCTCCACCCTTCTCTCATAGTTGGGATGAAGAATCTCTCACATAGAACATCTCCACGTGCATTAAGAAGCGCATAAAGCAGCTTGACCGTTAACCCCGTCATTCCTGCCCTGTAGACGTTTGGGTAACAGAGAGCAATCTTGATATCCACTTTTCTCCAGTCTTTCTTTACGGCGTTTAGCTCCGGAACTACTTTCATCTCTGCTTCACTGATAAAGGCACGATGTATTAGCTGTATCGAGAACATTAAAGTTTAGCTAATCTTTAGAATGCAGATGGAGAGATCGCAACGAGCTCAATCAGGAATGAATCTTTTATAAGGATCATCCGCAAGAACGCTTTTTAGCTGATCTAGATTTAATCCTTTAATCAGATCGCCATAAATCTCGCATCTTTCAGTCTTCGTTTCTTCTTCAGGGTCTCTTACAACGATCTCAACTTCGTCGCTTGATGGAAGAGAGACAGAAATATGAAATGAAGATTGCTTGCTTCCCCCCTTGGATATTATGACCTCTTCGGCCTTGGTTATTTTGAAGCCTTTTTCCCGTATTTTCCTCATGACCTTTTCTGTATTCGAAGAGAATACAACGATGTCAATATCGCTGTTTCTATGAATCGTTCCCCTCCAGACGCTTCCTATAAGCCTCGGATTATAAATCTCCAAGCATCGCATAACCTCTAAGGCTTCCCTCCGCATCCTGATTAAACGTTCAAGTCTTGACTCTCCTTCCAGCTCCGCCGCGATGGCATCCAGCTC
>PIYJ01000004.1 GCA_003601725.1 Candidatus Bathyarchaeota archaeon | reverse complement strand
TTCTTGATCAGCATTTCGTATGAGACGGGTGTTAAGGTTTCTCCCCGGACGATTAAGGTTGCGGAGGCATTCGGGATCGGTGTGGATACGAGGCGGAGATTCACGATTTATGATGATGTTGAGTTGAAGATTACCCCTCGGGACATCGTTTACATCACGGGGGAAAGCGGAAGTGGAAAGAGCGTTCTGCTCAGAGCCTTAGAGAACGATATCAGAAGAGACTTGAATCTAACAGCTGTCAATATAGATGAGATAAAGCCTGTGCTGGGGGAGCCAATCATAGAGACCGTTGGCGAAACATTCGAGGAAGGGCTGGAGCTCCTCAGCAAAGTCGGCTTGAATGATGCCTTTCTCTTTCTACGCAGCTACGAGCAGCTCAGCGATGGGCAGAAGTATCGCTATAAAATTGCGAAGCTTATCGAGAGTAAGGCACAATTCTGGATTATGGATGAGTTCTGTGCGGCTCTCGACAGAGATACGGCTAAGATCGGCCTTCAACGTTCAGAAGCAGGCGAGAAGAATGGGAAAAGCGGTTTTAGCAGCGACGACGCATACCGATCTGTTTGAGGACTTAGCTCCCAGCGTTCACATCCATAAGGGCTGGGGGAAACGTCTCGGAATAAAATACTATCCAAACAGAAAAAACGAGGCGTGCAGCGTAGCTCGGGGCCTACGCATAGTGGAAGGCAGCATAGAAGATTATAAACGTCTAGCGGAGTTTCATTACCGAAGCAGTAGGCATCCCCCGCCGCCCTTAAAGGTCTTCGCCTTGAAACGGAAAAATGGTGAAACAGTGGGTGTTATCCTTTACAGCTGGCCTCCTGCTAATGTTTTTGGAAGAAGACAGGCTTTGGGAAAGAGGCTTCCATTAAAAGAAGTAAATCAGAAAGTGGCGTCAATAAGCCGCGTTGTGCTTCATCCGAAGTATCGCAGCATCGGATTGGGTGTCCGTCTTGTTAAGGAGACTTTGCCGTTAGCGGGCCGTCGATACGTTGAGACGATCGCCGTTATGGCTCGATATAATCCATTCTTTGAAAAGGCTGGAATGGAAAAGATCGCCGAGAGGAAGCCTGATAAGCCAATTCTACAGGCGGTTGAGACTTTAGAAAGGATGGGGTTTAAACGTTACTTGCTGACCAGTGTGGATTATAACTTTGAGAGGCTGCAATCTTTAACTGTTGATGAGCTGCGTAAAATAAAAGATGCCTTGATAAGAACTGGACAGTATAAACGGTTAATGGCGACGGGGAAGGCGTATCCGAAAAGGGAAGAATTCAAAAGATGGATTGAAAATCAAGATCTACATGCCATAGCGAATGTTTTAAGCCGATTAGCCGTTCTTGCCGAAACGAAAGTTTACCTCTTCTGGAAGAATCCAAATCTACAAGTCTGAACTTTTCCAAGAAACTTAGATTAACCGCAAGTTTAACATTAGAAGCAATCTAAGATGAGAAATGCTTAATCCCCATTTTTCAATTTCTTAATTATTAAGCGATAGAATGGTTTAGATCTCGAGATAAAGTTTCCTTGCATTTTTTATGGCGTCTTCAAAGCTTAAAGTTGATGGAGCGATCAGTCCCATTTTTCTATACAAGGCCTCAATTATTCTGCTCTCTAGAAACGTGCTCCCTACTTCTCCGAAGATTTCTCTGATGCCTGAAATGAAAGCCTCGGGGCTGTCAAGTATCTCTTTTTCTTCTATCTGATAGTTTTGTTTCAAGAAGTACAAGATGGTCTTCTTAGTTGATTCTCCAAGGATGTTCAAGGTCTCATCTATCGATTCTAGAAGCATCCTTTTCAATTCCTCTCTCTTAGGTTTATTCTTCATTCATATCACAGGTGTCAATTTAACTTCCGAGTAATCCTTACATGTCTTCAAACTAACGTTTAAGAAGGGAGTCTTGGGTTTTATTCCTCTAATAAACAAAGCGCCGTGGATCATTTCCACCCTAAGATGGACGTCTGATAGAGCTTCGAGCTGATTTGAGACATGAACAGTCGGTCTTATAATGTTAAGCCTTAGATCCCCGTTGTTTCTTATCCGAGCAATATCTTCCCCCAGTATCTTCAAGGCTTCTCTTTCCCCATAGTTATACTCTATCGTGTCGAAGCCGATTATTGAAAAGACTGGTTTTCCAGTCTTCGCTCTTAACTCAGAAATCACATCCCATATTTTTTCCATATCGCCTTCAAGCGATTTTCCATTCAAGACAATAATCTTTTCATCTTCCTTCTTAAAATCAGTTATGAGGATGTTTTCGTGATATTTCTGATCTACAAAGGGGATTATCGCCTTCTTGACGGTAAGCGCACTTATTCCCTGAGGTGGAAGAATCAAAACGCCGTATCCTTGGTTTAGGAAGTTGCACGATGTCGGACAGATCAAACGTTCAAGTGGGAATGCAACGTCCTTCTCTATCTCTAGGAGATTATAGCCCCCTCTACGGAAAGACCCGCCCAGCATCAGATCGAGGTCCTCTATGCCCGTTGAGTAAGCATCCTCTTTGTGAGGGATCACCCTATATTTTCCAACAGGCTGTTTAATATCACTCATCATAAGCGGAAGGAAGACTTGGAATCTATTCTTCAATGTGAAGATGTAGTTTGGATGGGTAATCTCAGACCATCTATTCTTTAGGATGGAAAGTTCCCTAAGCGGCGTGTCGTCAACTTCTCTTCTCTTTAATAATAAAACTGCATCCGCCAAGAATTCTTCTATTCCATACCCAATTTTGCTTTCGCCATACGGAACCTCCAAAATGAGCAGAGTCGTGCATCCTGCTTTCCTCAGTATCTTACTTAGAACGATATGCGTAAATGAACGCATATCTATCGGCTTCTCGAAGGCTTGAGCAAGAGCTGAGAAAGAGTCTATAACGAGCCTTTTAGCCTTTAAGGAGTAGATTTTGTCCACAATCCAGTTAAAGACATCTGAGATTCCTTCCTGCTTCACGGTAAGTAAATCGAGAAATTGGAATTTTCCTTCAGCTTCAAGCCTTTCAAAATCATATCCAAAGCCTTTCATATTATCATAGAAAGCCTCACGATCCTCAGCAAAGCTCACATAAACACCGGGTTCATTAAATTCAACAGCTCCCTGATGAAGCCAGCCGGCGGAAAAAACAGTCTTTCCCGTACCTGGATTACCAGCCACAATAACTAAACTTCCCTTCTTAAAACCTCCGCCAAAGATCAAATCAACCCCCTCTAAACCCGAAGGAACAAGCATTTGGTCCATGGATCCTCACCGCCATTGCGGGCCTCCCGGACCTGTTGACAATCTTCTCCATCGATATTTAAATATTTATTTTTATTTGTTCATTCTTATTCGACTAAATGAAATAAATATTTACAAGTCTCCACGTTATTTCTGAAAGATTTCTGGAAGAATAAGGGTTATCCTCCCCGTAGCATGGGGGTTTATACATAAGTTCTCCTAAAATATTCAATTATGTATGAAGCGTTTTTATCTTCGATTCCAGACCTCATCAGAGCAGTAGTTTCACTATTCATTATTGTTGATCCTTTAGGTAACATTCCAATATTAATCAGCCTAACAGAGAAGATGAGTGAAAAGGAGAGAAGAAAAACTTTCCAGACAGCCACTGTGACGGGTGTTATTTTGCTGTTGGCCTTCGCGCTGGTTGGGCAACAAATATTCATTCTCTTCGGGGTCTCGATGCAGAGCTTCATGATTGCGGGAGGCATACTTCTCCTGTTGATAGCGGTGAAGATGCTTATTACGGGCAGCTGGGAGGAAACCAGAGGCTCCCCTGAAAGCGTGGGAACAGTGCCGATTGCAATCCCGCTCTTAGTAGGCCCGGGGGCCATAACCACAACTATTCTGAATATCCGCATATTCAATGTTGCGATAACGGTGATCTCCGTTCTAATAGTATTTTTCATAGTTTGGATAACGCTGAGATTCATCGACCCGATCTACCGATTGCTGGGAAGATCAGGATCCCTTGTCATCTCAAGGGTGATGGCTCTCATAATAGCGGCTATTGCAGTCGAGTATATACTAGAGGGAATCCGAGAACTATAACTGCTGAATACGATCTATTGATTTTTATAATTATGTGTATGCGGCGTCAGCCTCTAATTCAGCAGAAAAATTGGGGCTTTTATGGTTTGTCTTCTTTTTCTGAGTTACCGCTTTTCTCTTTTTCAGCTTGTTTCTTAGCTTTCTTGAGATGCTTCTTCACGATTCTGCCTAGAGCTTTATCTGCGTCTTTCAGGAAGCTCTCTTCTTTTTCGAGATCAAGGAACTCTTCTCTTTGAGCTTCGTAGCCTTTCGGAAGCTCGACGCTTACGTTTATCTTAGGGGTTCCCATCACCTTCTCAAAGGCGGCTCTTTCTTCCCTGTATCTCTCCATGGATTGCTTCTTCTGCTTTAAGATCCTCTCCTTTAAATCCGTCATCTTCTTTCCCTCACATACCAAACTTGAGGATCAGGTATAGCGATGCGAAAAGGAGCTGAACGATCGTTGTCAAGGCACCTGCCTTTGAGAACTCCATGAAACTCAAGTTTACATTCTCTTCTTTTAATGCACCTATGGCTAACACGCAGACTGCACCGCTCACTGGGGTAGCCGCTCCCCCTAGATTTGTTCCCAAAACAAGAGCTGACCATAGATAATTCATATTTAAGTTTAGGTCTTTCATTATCCCAATTATAGGCGTATATGTCAATGCAACTGCGATGTTACTTACAAAGACGCTTAAAAGAGCGCTTGACCAGAGGGTTAATAAGGCGGCTATAAACTGGTTTCCATGCGCCATATTTAACACCGCCTTAGAAAGAAATCTCAGAATCCCTGCTTTCTCCAAACCACCAATTATAATAAAGAAGCCACCTATAAAAAATATTGTTTCCCAATCGATCTGTCGGAAGACCGTTCCCGCGTCTACATCAACCACCAATAGGGCTAATATAGCGCAGAGAAAAGCGATGATCTCAGGCCCTACATTCCATTTTTCATAAAGCAGAAAGAGGAGAAGAAAAAGGACGATTATGAATCCAGCTTTATAGACCGTTTTTTTATCTTTGATTTCTCCCCAGGGATCATATGTCGGCGGAGTCTTCTTCTCTCCGAGCTTCGGCTTATACAGAAGATACAAAGTCAGAGAAGTCAATATCCACAGGGCGATTTCACAGAGCGCCAAGAAGTTCAGGAAATCTACGAAGTTTAGCCCGGAGGCCATGCCTATGATCATGTTGCTTGTTGACCCTATTAGAGTACTTGTTCCTCCCAAGTTTATCATTATCGCAGCGGAGACAAAGTAGGGCACTGGGTCGTAATCCATGATTCGAGCTATCGTGCCAGCTGCAGCTGCAATCAACAATATGGCCGTAACGTCGCTTAGAAAAAGAGAGACTGCAGCTGAAACGAAACAGATAGAGAAGAACAATATCCTTGGGTCCCCCCTTGAGTATTTTATTGCATAAAGCGCCAAGACGCGGAACAGCCCGCTTCTTTCCACCACTTCAAATGTTATCATTACGCCGACAAGCAGAAGGATCACTCTGAAATCTATGAAGCCTATAACTTCATCAGGTGTAAAAATCCCACAGGTAAGCCCAAAGAGAGTGGACAACAAAGCTCCAATTAATGCTGCTACGGAAAGCGAGGTTAGCTCGGCGGAAGCAAGCAGCAACGTGAGTAAATAGATTCCAATATAGATTATGCCTATTGAATTGAGCATTTACCGTCACCTTGAATCTTTCAGTGATCAAAGGAATCTTTCCCTGTTTTCAGCGTGACTAAGATGTAAAGATTGAGATGTTATAATTTATAAAAATAATTCAACAAATAAAATATAAATTTAACTCGTCAAATAGTTTTAAATTGAAAAACAAAAAAGAACGGAAAACACTTCCATAAAAAAATTAAAGCCTATTCTATCTTTATGGGTTCGCCTTCCGGTTTCTTCTCTTTCTTCTTCGGCAAAGATACTTCTAGAACTCCGTTCCTGTATGACGACTTTGCCTTCTTAGGGTCAACCTCGACTGGAAGCTCTACTTTCTTGTAATATTTCCTTTGAGGCGTATCAACAGAGATCGTCAATGAAGTCTCAGTTCCATGGAGCTTTATATCCTTCTTCTCCACGCCTGGAAGCTCAGCGATCACCTTTACCTCCCCATTCGATTCCATGACATCAACCAGCGGCTCCCTTTCTTCCCTGATATCGATGCGGGGTCTTCCAGGACCAGGAGTTGGCTTTATGTTTCCGAACTCTCTGATTTGAGGCTTCCCATCCGGACCGATCGTTATGCTGTATCCGTAGACGAATGGCCCCCATTCACGCACCGTTGAGCCGTCTGGGAGTTTCCTTTCTCGGATCAGGTCGCTAGGCGTTCTCCTAGAGATCTCTTCGAACTCTCTTTGCATCATCTCTTCCATCTCTCTGAACATTTCGTCGATCTCTTCGAAGAGGCTTCTTCCAAAGAATGGCCATCTTCTCCTCCTAAACCATCTAGACCACCAGTCTTCTTCTGGCAAAAGACATCCCTCCCCATTTTAATAAAGTCGTGGCGAGCTATAAAAACTTTCTAATAGTTCATCTTCACATTTCATTAGGATGCTCGTAGAATCTACGGCTCGTCATTCCACTTTGATTTCGTATCCCCTCTTTCTAGGAAGCGTTATTTCCAAGATTCCCCTTCTGAATCTCGCCCTTGCTCTGCTTGTGTCCACAGGGACGGGGAGCGGAACTCGACAGCTGAAGCATGAAAATTCGCCTCTTCGATGGGTGACCCCTAAATCTTCAAAATTAACCTTAACCCTCATCTTAGCCGTGATCTCGATGAGATCGTCAGATATTCCGTTCACTCGGATGCTTTTAGGATCAACCTTTGGAAGATCAGCAGTCACGATCACCCTGTCGGAGCTTACGAAAACGTCGCATAAAGGCTCCAGTGAATGCGTAGTTATATCCCAGCTTGGCCTCTCCATGAATCGGTCAAACATCTCCTCTGCGATCTCTTCAAGTTCCTCCATGTGTTCACGCATAATATCAAAGATTGATCTTCTCCTCCTCATCTCTGCCCCTCCTATTTTATGTAGTATCCTGGAATGTCATACTCGTGGGACTTCTTCATTCTGGCA
Source organism: Candidatus Bathyarchaeota archaeon (assembly GCA_003601725.1). Taxonomy (GTDB): domain Archaea; phylum Thermoproteota; class Bathyarchaeia; order Bathyarchaeales; family DTEX01; genus B63. The sequence goes on along the minus strand of PIYJ01000004.1, from coordinate 19,829 downwards.
AGCTCCGCCTGCGTTCTCCTCATCATGTCTCTCATCGCTAAACGGACTTCTTCACCCTTCTCTATAAGCTCAGAGACGTCTATATCCATATCAATCATTCGGTTGAGAACTTGAATGACCACGGATGAAGCTTCAGGATCAGGATAATTATAGAAGGCCTCGGCGAGAAGAGCCACCGCGGGAATATTCCTTTCAGCACAGAAACTTAAGACGAGAGCTTGAGGCCCAACGAGAAATCCGCGTTGAATCACTTGGATTTCTTTTTTATTGAGCATCTTGAGTAAAGACTCATCTGATGCCGCTCCGAAAACCTTCGGCTTCTCAATCTCATGACGGTTTGGAATGGGCAGCCCGCCGAGGGTGAAGACTAACTCGGCCTTCTTCTTCCATATCCAATCTACCACGCTTTCTATTATTGAATAAACAGCTGCGGAGGGAATCGCGATCTCTGAGTTCAACACAATTAGGTCTTCGTTTCCAAACATCCTTATAGGCGATCGTGGAAGCCCCTTCTCTAGCATGATTACCGGCGGCAACAAGTCGGACTTTACATATGCCACTTCTTTAAGTTTCAGCTTAGAGATCAAATGAGATGCAGCTATTGCTCCTACAAGCCCCACGTCGGGTAGACCAAAGATGATCTTTAACCCATCCGGGATTTCCATTCGTTCAATGATCTTAACTCTTTCACTCAAATACTTTACCCCCAAAGTATCTATATCGTCTTCTCAATAAAAACCCTACATTCCGCATTTCATGGAACTCCGTCTTATTTTTGATCGAACGGGGAGACGAAGAGATCGATCAATTTCATCTTCTCCACATCAACAAGCCCCAAATCAGTTATCTTCAATTTCGGTATCACTGGAAGCGCCAAGAATGACAATGCCATAAATGGGCTTCTCAAATGGCAGCCGAGATCAGATGCCGATTTATTCAGCTCATCCATCCTTTCAGCGACGAATCCTATTCCCCTATCAGACATCAATCCTGCAATGGGAAGAGGCAATTCGCATTTGATCTCCTCTCCGCTTACGGCGACTAATCCGCCGTCTATCTCCTCGATTCTGTTAACCGCTCTGCAGATATCATCCTCGCTTACGCCTATAGCCACTATGTTATGGGAGTCATGAGCCACGGTGGATGCTAAAGCACCCTTCTTAAGGCCGAATCCCTTGACAAAGCCTTTTCCAATCCTCCTCGACCCGCGATGCCTTTCCACAACGCATATCTTCACGATGTCTTTCTCAAGGTCTGAAAGTACTTCTCCATTCTCAACAGGCAGTCTGCATTGTATCTTCTCAGTGAATATTTGATCCGGCACTACTTCAATAACCATCACTTCAACTTGTTTATCTTCAGGCCCACAGTAAGATACTTTGAAATCTTCTGGAAGCAACTTGTCTATATGTACGGTTTTTTCCACTGCTCTTTTGATGATAGACTTGCCGAGTGTGCCTAAATATTCGCCTTTCTTCGCAACGATCTCCCCGTCGATGAGAACCATTTCAGCCTTGAATTCCTTAAGATCATCGACAATAACGATATTCGCAGATTTCCCCGGAGATACCGCTCCGAGACGGCGGAGACCGAAATACTCAGCTGGCTTAACCGTGACCATCCTTACAGCGTCAACTGGATCTATCCCTTCCTCCACTGCCCTTTTGAGGACATAATCAAGATGTCCCTCAGTCAAAAGATCATCAGCATGCCGATCGTCCGTTACGAGCATAACTCTTTCTGGGCAGCCTTTAGAAACTATTCTGGAGAGTTCTGAGAGGTTCTTTGCGGTTGATCCTTCTCTGATCATAACCCACATTCCTAGGGAGAGCTTCTCCATCGCCTCCTCAGCGGTTACGGATTCATGATCAGACATGATTCCAGCGGCAATGTATGCGCAGAGCGCTTCCCCTCTGAGTCCCGGGGCATGCCCATCGATCACCATTCCTTCGCAAGATTTGATCTTAGCCATGATCTCTTCTTCGCTGTTAATTACGCCTGGAAAGTTCATAACTTCGCCTAATCCGAGGATCTGTTTAATCTGCTTCAGCTCTTCAATCTCTTCGAGTCCGATCTTTGCTCCAGAGGTCTCGAGATTCGTCGCTGGAACGCATGATGGAATCATAAAATAGATCTTTAACGGGGTCCTCGCGGAATCTTCGATCATGAATTTTATTCCTTCAACACCACATACATTCGCTATTTCATGGGGGTCAGCGACGACGCAGCATGTCCCCCTGGGGATCACTGCCATGGCGAATTGGCTTGGCGTGACAAGGGAGCTTTCAATATGCACATGGCCATCGATGTAGGCGGGGAGAATAAATTTTGAACCTACATCAAGATCTCTCTGGGCGCTTATAGGTCTTTTACCCACGTAGATTATTCTTCCATCCTTAACGCCGATGTAGGATTCTGATATGCATCCGGAATATACGTTGACGAGACTACCATGAATGAGAAGGTCCGCCTTAACATCACCAGAGCTCATAAGCATCTCCAATAAAAGAATAGTCATCCCAGTTAAAAATTATAGCGAAATCCCTATCCCAGCCACCAAACTGATAATCTCTCATGGGCTTATTCACTTCGCTCGCTATCTTTCTCATTCTTTGCCAGCCTCAACATTCATATTTCCTCAGTATGCTCTCATGGCCTTCCAGTCTTTGTCTTCATGAAGATTGGCATGTAAATTGCTCCGCATTAAATTCTAATAATTTCAAAGTTATCTTCCATCTTCCTTTGTACATGTGTTAAAAATTGTGGAGAACAAATCCGCTGCGGTAATGTTTAATATATAGATTTATTTCATTACCTATGGTGATGCTATTGGGTACCGTTACAGTTAAGGTTAATGAAGAATTAAAAAAGAAGATGAGCCACGTCAAGATTAATTGGTCCGAGTATATTAGAGAAGCGATTAGGCGGAGGATTGAGCTTGAGGAGAGGAAAAGGGCGGCTGAAAAGCTTCTGGAAGACATAAAAGCGAGGAAACATGTTGTTCCAAATGGTTTCATAAACAAAACTATAAGAGAGATGAGGGAAGGTCATTGACGGTTTACGTGATAGATGCCTCCGTCGCATCTAGGTTTCTATTGGTTGAGGATCTATCGGATAAAGCAGGATTGGTTCTGGAAGGCTTTCTAAGGGGAGCCTTCGATTTGACGGCGCCTAAACTCGTAGTTTACGAAGTGGGGAACACTTTATGGAAAGCTGTTAAGCAACGGTTAATAAGTCTTCATGAAGCTGAGGAGAAGCTCCTGTACTTTTTGCAGCTTAAGATAGACTCCATCAAGCTGGACAGGGAAGAACATAGAGAAGTTCTAAGGTGGAGCGTAAAGAACGACGTAACATATTATGACAGTATTTATGTAAGATCCTCGAAGAAGATTGGCGCAGCTCTGCTCACAGCTGATGATGTCTTATATGAAAAAGCCAGCAAAGAGGTTCCGACTTTACATTTGAAGGACTACGAAAAATGATTAAAAAGAAGAGATGTAAAGATTTCGACGGAGAATCTCTGAATACAAGCGATATAAAACGGGAATTATCAGCATCAAATGTTGAAGGAAAAACAATTAAATCCTAATATTTCCCGACGGAGTATCTTGTTTGAGGATGTGACCCTTGAGTTTAGATGTGGAGTTTGAGGTTCCAACGTGGGACGAGATATATGAGATGCTGCTGAGATTAGCGGAGAAGATACAAAGAGACGATTTCCATCCAGACCTGATCATCGGGGTATGCAGGGGAGGATGGCCTCCGGCAAGGGTGATGTCTGATCTTTTAGGAAACCCTAAATTAGCGAATATCTCTGTGGAATTTTATGTGGATGTCGCTGAGACCAAGAATAAACCGGTATTAACACAGTCGGTAACGGCGCCTGTTAAAGGGAAGAAGATTCTGATACTGGATGACGTTGCGGATACGGGGAAGACATTGAAGCTCGTGAAGGAGCATCTGTTTGACAGGGGCGCAGAGGAAGTGAAAATCGCCACGATATATTATAAGCCGTGGAGCATAGTTGTTCCCGATTATTATGAGAAAGAGACGAAAAGATGGATTGTCTTCCCGTGGGAAAGGAAAGAGACTGTTAGAAATCTGATGAGGAAACATCGGAAAGAAGATGTTCGAGAAAAACTTATCGCCGGGGGGATGGACCCGAAGCTCGTCGAAAGGTTCATCAACGAGGTTCTACAGGAGAAACGTCCATAGCCGCTGTGAATTCTACGAATACGTAATTTTTAAGGTTGATAGCTGTAATTCGTTTTTATCTTCAAAGATTATGCGGAGACTTAAGAGGTGAACTGATTTGAACTCTGTGGAGAGACGGATATTTATACTTACATATATGGCCTATGCCTCATATTACTTAACTAGACTCAATTATTCCGTAGCCATCCCATCAATAAGCGGAGATTTACAATATTCAAAATTCACTTTAGGCCTGATCGGCGGCGCATTTTCAATAACCTACGCAATAGGCCAATTTGTTAACGGTCAATTGGTTGAAAGCTTCGGAGCAAAAAGAATAGCTCTTCTAGGTTTGATTCTATCAGCAATTATGAGCTTATCGTTTGGTTACGCTGATCTGCTCATACTCTTCATAGTTATATGGAGCATAAATGGGTATGCCCAATCAACCGGATGGCCATCAGTAATCAAAATCATAAGCAACTGGTTTAAGTCCAGCCTAGGAACGATTGGAGGAATCTTTGGGTCATGCTTCCTCGTCGGCAACATGGTAGCTTGGCCTTTACTGGGGTACATTACGGCGAATTATGGATGGCGGGTTGCATTTACCGCTCCGCCCTTGCTGCTTGTTTTGATGGCAACAATCTTTTATTTAGGCGTGAATGAGAATCCTAAAGAAACCGAACATGTTATTATAAAGACCGGAGTCCCCAATGTCAAATCTCGATTCAAACAAATCTTGCTCTCCAAGGGGCTTCTGATAACGTCTTTAGCATATATGCTGCTTCAATTCGTAAGAAGCGGATTCACTCTTTGGGCTCCTTCTTATCTATTTGAGACTTGGAGTCTATCATTAGATATAACAAGCTACGTGGCGGCTATAATACCGCTGGGAGGAATAATCGGTTCAACAATCTTCGGATGGCTTTCAGATCGGGCTAAAAAGTTAGGAAGACAGACAATAACATTTTTGTTAATCCTGTCTCTCAGCCTCACCCTACTCGCCTTCCAATACACAGCCTCCTACAGTCTCCAACTAGGCATCACATTGCTGTTTCTATCCGGCTTAACACTTTACGCGCCGCACATTCTAATAGCTACGGTGATACCCATAGAGCACAGAGAGAGCCATGGTGCGGCGAGCGTTGCTGGATTTATTGACGGGATGGGATATGTAGGCTCGACTTTTGCTGATCCATTCATAGGATGGATAGTTGACGTTCAAGGCTGGAATGGAGCTATAACCTTCTGGCTTATTAGCTCATTAGCATCAGCCTTCTTAATGGGCCTGTTAAGCTGGAACGCCCGAAAGAAAAGATGAAATAAGAATAGGCTGGATAATTATTCCATTTAAATCTCAAGATTATTTTTCTTAAAAGAGGCATTCTCCTTTTCTTTAGAGCAAAATTTTTCACACGATTTATGCGAAGCCGCATCAGATAAGCATCATAATTATTACTTGATTATCAAACGAATTTGGAGAGATCTGCCCCGCAATGATAACATTTTCTTCTCATCGCACTTACAGACAATGGTTCTCCACAGACAGGGCACTTGTACTTTTCCCTGCTTTCACGCAGCCACTCCTCTATCTCGCCCCTTCTGATCCGTTCAAGGTTTGCCCTTAGATCCACTCCATCTTCTAAATATCCCGTAGCCACTTCTCGAACCTTTCGCTTCAGTAAATTCAGTAAGGAGATAGTGTGCTCCCAATGCGATCAATGCTAGAAATGTAAGGGGCACAAGGATCATGAAACCCCAACCTCAGTGTAATCCCATTATGCCCATCATCCCGTAAGAGCACCAGTTCCAGGAGCTCCAAACGAGAAAATGTAATAGGATTGCGAATGACATGAGTATGATTAGATGGGTGGAATTATTTTTCATTTTTAATCCTCCAACGCTTCATAACGTTGTTATGGAATTATTTATGTAAATGTTTCTTTTGAAGATGTATCTCATTCTTCCACATCGGGAAGCATATTCACCTAACAGTTTTGTTCCAAAGATTCAGACAGAATTTTACTATCTAAACCGCTCAATAATCATCGCGGAGCTGCAGCTTCATATTATGATCCCTCTATCCGTCTCTTAAGATTTTTATCACGTATGCGTGCTCGCAGGGTTTTTTGTTGGGCATTCTAACTTTGAGGCCTTCTTTAGTTAGTGACCATTCGAGTTCTTTGTCGATACCAAGCATCGTTACGGAGTTAACTTCGCTCTTATACAGTCTCGACAACGATTTTATGGTTATCCGCTTCCCCCCTCCAGGCCAGCCTAGTAACACAGCGTACAACGCGTTATTTTTAACCGTGAACCTTACGTCTTCAGCCGTATAGAAGACCTCCTCTTTTTCTGCGAATCCGCCGCTTAGCTTCATCTTTGTAGGGCCTTCGCCATATGTTACCCAAGGAGAAGTTCCGTAGATTGCTTCACCATTAATCTTTAACCATTCACCGATTTCGAGCAGCCTTTCTTTTGCTGGTTCCGGGATTTCGCCATTAGCTTTCGGGCCTACATTGAGCAGCAAATAGCCATTCTTACTGACGTTATCCACTAAGTAGTGGATGATCCATCTTGTTGACTTGTATTCTATGCCGTGAATGTAAGACCAGCGTCCACCGATCGCGATATCCGTGTCAGTTATCCATCTGTGATAAGTAAGTTCGCTTTCTCGTCCTAATTCATAATCTACTATGCCGCATCCTGGAGGTATACTGTGACCCTTATAACATATAGTGACTTCCGCATTCAATTCTACTGCCTTATTGAAGTAATAGGCAATTACCTCTCTTTTGTATCTGTCTTGAATAAATTTAAGCCCAAAGTCGAACCATATCATATCCGGCTTATATTTGTCTATGACCTCTCGGATCTTATTCTTCCATCTTTCAAGAAATTCTTTGTTAGGTTTATCCTGGTCTTCCCATCTCAAATCGTTCTCCGCATCCTGGTTATGAATTGGACCGTAAAGTCCAGAATATCTCGGGTTTGAAGTATCAAATTCCCTTCTCCAGTGAGGGTAGTACCACCAATTCGCAGCGTGATGAAAAGCAACCATAAATTTCATTCCTTGTTTTCTTATAGCCTTCTCAAGTTCTCCAACGATGTCTCTCTGAGGCCCCATGCGAGCGGCGTTCCACTCGTTAATCTCGCTGTCCCACATTGAGAAGCCGTCATGATGTTCAGCGACGGGACCCGCAAACTTTGCTCCAGCCTTCTTGAAGAGTTCCGCCCATTCTTCTGGATTGAACCTCTCAGCTTTAAACATCGGAATAAAATCTTTATAGCCGAATCTTGAGGGATGGCCATAATGCTTTACGTGATACTCGTATTGCTGCGTTCCCTCTTTGTACATGTTATGCGGATACCATGAACCGTTCGGTCCGCATGCGGGAACCGAGTAAACCCCCCAATGCGTGTATATCCCAAATTTGCCTTCATCTAACCATTTAGGAACCGGATGTTTTCTAAGCGAATTCCAAGCAGGCGCGTAGCTTCTCTTATCCAACACTCACACCTCAGATCTGCTTCAGGATTCACGTATCGAATCTCTGCAGACGTGTCTATGTTAACGTATGTCTCCTTAATACTTTTCACTATTGGAAAAGCATCTCCTTCTGAGGTTTAATCGCAAGATTCAATCTGGGAAAGAAGTTTAAATCAGGAGTAGGTTTTTAAGTCTGAAATATCAATTTTTTCTGGAGAAAGTTATGAGTCTGACTGTTGAAGCTCGTGTCGGCAAGAAGTACGCTGTGTATCTGCCTAAGGCTATTGTTGAGGCCATCGGCATAAATGAAGGAGAAAAGGTGTTAATGAAAGTCGTTGGGAACACCGTGATCATGGAGGTTATCCATGATCCCATTAAACTCGCCATCTCCGGAGAGAAATTTGCTTCCATAAAGCCTGAAAGTATCGAGGAGATCAGTCTTGAGGAACAAAGCATCCGCACCCAGGGTTCTTCTTGATACCTCTTTCATACTTCCAACATTAGGGATTGATGTCGGCGGGGAAATATTGGAGGGGCTTAGAAGACTTGTTGAGGTTAAAGCTGAAATATATTACTCTCCTTTGAGCATACTGGAGGCTCTCTGGGTAGCAGCTAGGCTATGCAAGAATGCAGCCTTCGATGAAGATAGGTTCAAACTTGGTTTAAAGAGCATCCTTGAAAGCGGCAGATATGTGAAGATACCGGAAAAAACCGAGGTGTTTAATGAAGCGTTAAGATTACGTATGCTGGGATATATGGACATGATAGATAACATCCTTTATGCCAGCTCAGTAACTTTCAACCTTAAGTTTCTATCACTGGATACTGAACTAAAAAGGTTCATACATGATAGGAAATTAAAGAATACCCTCATATCCCCCACTGAGATATCTTCACTTTAGTCGAATCTTATGCAACCTAGAGTCTTTTCAGAGATGACCAATAAGCGATTATCCCTAAGGCGAATAAGATCAGACCAGAGACCGTCAAGTAAATGATTTCCGGCATCACCGCTTCAAACGGAAGGTTTTTTGTCATGATGCCCTGGATCGCATTGACGAGTTTTGTGAATGGAAGCGCCTCGCCGAAGATTTGAGCTGGCCGTGGCATTACAGAAAGCGGAAAGAAGGCACCGATGAAGAATTGGAGTGGAACGCTTATTAAGACTGTGATCGCGTTGGCAGCCTCCACGTTCTTTGCGAGAGAAGAGATTATCAATCCGATTCCAATCGCGGAAAGCGCCCCTAAAAAGATTGACAAGACAATTGCGGGGAGGTTCCAGTAGAGGTTAACTTGAAAGAAGAGTATGCCGCTGCCGAGCATGATGGCTGAAGACAGATAGACGATTGCGAGGCAGGAGAGAAACTTCCCTGCTAGAACAGTTGCGGGAGAGACGGGTGCGATGACTATCCGCTGGAAGGTTCCTCTTGTACGTTCATTTGCGATTGCCACGGAGGCATGGTTTAATCCGCTCCAGAGGAGGACGAGGCCAAGCGTGCCCGGAACCATATAGTCAATCCATCTCAGTCGGCGTCCAGAAACGTCCGCTTCATTGGTTGACACCGTGATGGGGTCAACGAGGACTTTTACATATTTCTGGAAGGTCTCTGGGATTTGACTGATCACGACTTCTTGATAATGGCTTATAAATCCGGAGATGAAGCCGAGGATGCTTTGCTGTGCGATTAGGGAGCCTGTAGGGTCGCTTGGATCTGTGTAGAGAATGAGATGGGCCTTTGTTGGGATCGGTCTTCCTGAGCTGTCCACGTACCGGAATGAAAGGGACTCTGTGAAGTTGGCGGGGATACTCACTGCGATCTTGATCTTTCTGCGGCTGATGTCATAAGCGGCAGTTCCATTAGTCTCTTTGTCGCCGTACTCCATGTATTCGTAGACTGTGAAGTTGGCGTTTCTCAGCGCTTGAACAAATGCATCCCCGATTGTGCTGTTTTGGGAGACTGTACCGTTCACGATGGTCTCTTCTCGGTCGAGGTTGACTACTCCGACACGTATACGGCTTGTTTCTCCTGCTCCTTGAGTGCCAAAGGTAAAGCCGATTATGATGAGGAAGAAGAGTGGAAAGAGCAGCGTGAAGAAGATGGCTGTTCTGTTTCGTGCAATTCCAAGAAAGTCTGTCTTTGCAATCGCTAAGACTTGATGAATCGTTCTCTTGGTTTTCATAGATATCTTTCCTCCTCTTCTCTTAAGCTTCGTCCCGTGAGTAGGATGAAGACGTCTTCTAAGGTGACACGGGAGAGTTCGACGGATAGAATCTTTGTTCCCGCGGAGGAGACGGCTGAGACCACTTCGGGGAGGATATCCTCAGCCATCTCTGTAATTATTTTTAGAGATTCGACTCCTTCATTCTCATCGAAGGCTCTGTATGATCTTTTGACTCCCGAAATCTTGTTAACTGCTTCTGTGAGCTTCGGGGTTATTCTGTCTGGCACTACGGTTATGGTGTTCTCCATTTTGACCTTTTTAATGAGCTGGTGGGGAGCGTCCAACGCGATGATTTTACCTCTATCCATGATTGCCACTCGATTGCATAGTTCCTCTGCTTCATCCATCATATGCGTCGTTAACAGTATCGTTTTTCCTTCCTCGTGTAAATTCTGAATTATCTCCCAGAGAGCAAGCTTATTTTTTGGGTCAAGTCCAGCAGTAGGCTCGTCTAAAAGGATGACTTGAGGTTCATGCAGAAGAGCAGCGGCAATATTGACGCGGCGTTTCATCCCACCGGAGTAAGTGGATATTCGACGTTTCACAGCTTTCTCGTCCAGCTGAGTGAACTTCAGAAGCTCATCGATTCTATTCTTAAGTTTGCTCCCTGATAGACCGTAGAGTCTTCCGAAAAACGCAAGGTTTTCGCGGGCATTCAAATAATTATACAGAACGATATCTTGAGGGACAACGCCGAGTAACTCCTTCACTTTCACAGGGTCATCTTGAATGCCGTATCCTCCGATTTTAATCGTGCCTGAAGTGGGGCTCATCAATCCGCAAAGCATCTTTATAAGAGTAGATTTCCCCGCGCCATTCGGCCCCAACAAGCCGAAGATTTCTCCTCGCGCAACGTTCATTGAGACGTTATCTACGGCTACGGTTTCTCCAAAACGTTTAGTCACCGAATCTACTTCAACATCATTCAAATCCACAGATTCAGTATCTCCCTTTTTCCGATTCAACCCTTTTTGCTTGATCAATTCCTTAAAAGTTTTCGGTTATATTTTGACGCTTGGGATATGGAGGATTCTCTTTTACTTCATGATGTTGAAGTTTTTGTCCTGGATTTTTTAATAGTTTATAAAGGCTTTTAATTTCGTGTTGAAGTGAGAAGAGTTTTGTTGTGATCATTAAGACATTTCGTGAGAGGATGAATAATTATTCCAGACAAATATTTAGGCGTAATAATCGACTGGAACGATTAAAAGGCTTCAACATATCAGACCGTTAAAAATTCCAAAGATCTCTCTTCTCTAAGGCCTTTCATGCATATCTGTGCGACTTCTTCCTGCCATGTTTCAGACTCCAGAATCATGATTCTTCTTTTGTACTCGTTTTTCTTCACGTATTCTATGATTTGTTGAGCAACATACCTCGTTGTCTCCATGTCGGGGGGACGCGTAACTTCGCACTGCGAAAGCGGATAGACGTCGCTGAGCTCTTTAGGTACGACGCCGAAGGGAGGAACATAAAAGCATACGTGAAGTTCACCCTTATCGATATTTAGCTTCTCACATACATCAGCAAGGATTTTTTTGTAGCGTCTAGACCTGATGGTTCGTCTCGGACCGAATGAAGGAAACAGGATGAGGATTCCAGCCTTTTCCGGCGGCTCATATCTTTCCATGAGTCTTTTGCTATGACGAGTCACTTCAGGCCTTGCAAGATCGATGGAGCTGAAGACGAAGAGGCCGCCTCTCTTCGCTATGGGACTGTATTTCTCTATGATTTCACTGTAATTCTTGAGACGTTTCATCGCTTGAAGCAGAGATGGATGCCCATGGGCTCTTATCATCAGATGCTCCCATAATCGCCCTTCAATTATCGCCTGCTTGATTCTTTTGATCTCCGCGAAGCATACATGAAGATTATGACGGGTCAACTCCGCCTCACGTTCATTCTTCGGCATCTCTCGGAGGTCCCTTGGGTCTCGTCTGTAACAGACAGGGCAGGAGCATGGTAGATATTCGAGTTCTTTAAGATGGATTGTTCCGTAGGCCGTTAAGTAACGGTCATCCTGGGCAAATATGTTATAGGCTGCAGAATCGAATAGGTCGCATCCCAAAGCAACAGCCAAGGCGAACATGAATGGATGCCCCGCGCCGAAGAGGTGAAACGGACGGTTGAAAGGCACATTCATCTTCGCAGCGAAGATCATCTCCACGAGCAGATCGAATAGATACTGCTCCATAACGGGTGTTGGGCTTCCTAAGGCATGTATGTCGAAGGGAAGCTTGCTCATCTCTTGAGCTGATCTTGCGACGAGATCTATGTATCTTCCGCCTTGAATCGGCCCGACCCAAAGAATGTCATTTCGGCTCTTTAATTCTTCAAGTTTCTTAGCTCGGTTGACGGTCTCTCTGACTGTGTACTCTGCATGTTCTTTCGAGACTTTCCATCCTGTTGGCAGATCAAGGATCGTAGCGATATCCGTGTCGATTTCTTCTTGATATTTGATTATCTCTCTCGGTGCGGCTTCTATGTCTCCGTATGCAAGTATCTGGTATGCCCCTGAATCCGTCATGACAACCCCTGGGAAATCAAGAAAAGAGTGGATTCCTAATCTCGCTGCCTCTTCAGCCTGTTGCTTCTTGATGATGTAAGCATTCGTTATCAGGATTCTGCAGCCGAACTCTTCCCAGAGCTCCCGTGGAGTTACAGACTGCTTAGCCATGTTTATCACGGGTAGAAAAGCTGGAGTCTCAACTCTTCCGCTTTTGGTCTTCAGCCTTCCTATTCTGGCGAGAAGATCTCGGCTCTTTATCTCGAACTCCACCATGATCCGACGCCTACTTGTAATGGATCTCCGTTACATCACTCTTAGATAGAATTAAATAATCTTCCCATCGAATTGAGGAGAAATTTTATTTATAAGTATCTCGGCGATGTTGCATAAAGCTGGGAAAAGGATTTCGTTACTGGAAAGATGCGTCTTTTCTAGAAGAGATAATAAGGAGCATCTGTAATCATTAGATTTCCTTCGGGAAGGAATAAAATTGACATCGACGAAAAGTGGATGTTCATTTAGACTTCGCGGTGTATTTTTAAAGCCCATAGATTGGGGTAGGAACGCGAAGATTCTTGTTGCAACCGAGCCCCTCTGGAGCATTCCTATGAGCTGGATCTACTTTTATCGTTCGATTTTTCTCAAGGAAGCTGTTGGCCTTTCAGAGGTCCAGATAGGTCTGCTCTCAACGATCATCACGGTTTCATCCATATTTCTCCCCATAGCTGGAGGGTATCTTGCTGATAGGTTTGGGAGAAAAAGAACTTTGATGCTGTTCGATTCGTTGTCTTGGGTTCCTTCCCTTGCGATCTGGATTGTAACTCGCAACTTCTGGTATGCATTCGCAGCCTATCTCTTAGAGGGCTTAGCCTGCGTAATTTATTCTGTTTGGGATTGTCTTCTCGTTGAGGATACGGCTCCGAAAGGAAGGTCCGGAATCTACGGATATGTTTCTCTAATCTATAATCTGGGAACATTCTCTACTCCCGTCGCGGGATACCTGATCGGATCGCTCGGCGTGGATCCGGGCATGAGAATCTTGTTCGCGGTTGCGTTGGTCTCGATTGCGTTAATGTTGGGGATAAGGCAGACGTATCTCCGAGAAACTGAGGTGGGATATCAGATTATGAAGGAAAAGGAGATTGCAGGGTTGAAGGGATATCTATCTTCCCTTTCGATAATTCGGAAGAATCGAGTTATCTCCGCGTTGCTTTTCGTCTCAGCGGTATCTAGCTTTTACCTTTCAGTCAACATTTACCTCTCGCTTCTTTTGATAACTAAAAACGGTCTAGGCTTGTCGGAGGAACTTGCATCATGGATGCCGTTGGCTATTTCCCTTTCAGCATTGACTCTGAACATCTTTGTTGTTCCTAAACTTACGACGAGAAGCAGCTATTCGAAGACTCTTATTTTAAGCCACTTTTTCGGCGGTTTAGGGCTGATCCTTCTGATCTTTTCTCCTAAAGGGGTTCTGTATCCCGTCTTCATCTCGGGAATTCTGCTGGGAATATATCAGGCTTCTTCTTTTTCTGTATCCAAAACTTTTCTGACAAATGAGATTGAAATAGCGGATCCAAAGGCGAGGGCTAAGATTCTCTCTGTGACAACCACTTTCTCCTCGCTTGTCTCGTTGCCTGTGCCTGTGTTAGCTGGGTATCTCTTCAGCTTAGAGCCTAGGTTTCCGTTCATTTTGACAGCGGGGTTCATCATATTAGGACTTATCGTCATAGCTCTCGCTACTAGACGGACGAGATAAACTTTTATTCTTCCTCTTCTGATGAATCCATCTTCTTCGTCGCTTCACGTCTTACTTTTAAAAGCATAAAAGGGAAGTCTCTGAATTCTCTCTTTCCGTCGAGAAAAATTTTCTTAATAAATGAAGTGATACTTTCATGGTGATTCATATCATCCTTTGGCGATTCTTTTTATTCGCTAATTGATGAGGCAAGCACAGATGAATTTTAACTTGATACCGTGACAAATCTTTTAAGGTTAGAGATTCGATTCTTTATCAGACTCGAAAGGAAGAAGTGGGGGAAAGGCGAATTTGAAAATAGGAATCTTAACGGTTCTATACAACGAATTGAAACTCGAAAAAGTCTTGAAGTATGTCTCAAAGCTAGGCTACGAAGCCGTTGAGATCGCAGCGTGGAAAGGAAGCAATCACATAGACATCGATAAGATTCTCTCCGGTGGAGCTACAGAGTTCAAGAAGACCGTGGAGAAATATGGGCTGATAATCTCAGGTTTAAGCAATCATCTGGAAGGCCAGCTCGTACTCGGTCCGCATGACGAATCCACGGATGAATGGTTTAAAGGAACACCTGAGGAGAAGATAAAATACGGCATGGAACGCATGAAGAAGACCGCAATGGCAGCAGCGGCATTAGATGTGCCAGTTGTGAACGGCTTCATCGGAGCTCCAAACTGGGGAGCATGGTACATATTTCCTCCGGCAAACGAAAAGATCTTCGAGAAGGGATTCGAGCTCTTCGCTGAGCGATGGAATGAGATCCTAGATGTTTTCGCAGCTCATGGAGTAAAATTCGCCCATGAAGTCCACCCGCAGGAACAAGCCTACAATATCGAGACCGCTGAGCAAGCATTGAAAGCCATCAATGAAAGGAAGGAGTTCGGGTTCAACTTCGACCCAAGCCACCTCGTATGGCAAGGAATAGACCCAGTCGTCTTCATCAAAAGATTCGGCGACAGAATCTACCATGCCCACGCGAAGGATGCGGAAATAGTGAAAGAGAACGTTTCAACCTCAGGGGTCATACCCACCGGGTCATGGATGAGACGCGGAAGAGGCTTCAGATTCAGAGTTGTCGGATGGGGAGACGTCCCATGGAAACGCGTCATGACCGCTCTGCTTGAAGTTGGATACGACTATGTACTCAGCTATGAACATGAAGACCCCGTTATGAGCCGAGAAGACGGATGCGAAAAATGCATCGCCTTCCTGAAGCCTTTGATCATAAAGGCCCCGCTAAAGCAAGTATGGTGGTAAACGATGCCCAAGAAGGAAGTAGGATTCGTCACCATGGGAAGAGTCTCCAAGAAGGCTGAGAAGATAAGGGAGATCGGAGTCGGCCTGCTAGGCTACGCCTTCATGGGTAAGGCTCACGCGAATGGATATAGGAAGATGCCTTTCTTTTTCTATCCTCCTCCTGCGTTGCCTCGTCTTGTCGCTATTTGTGGGAGAACCGAGGAAGCCGTAGCGGAGGCAGCGAAAAGATTCGGATTTGAGACTTATTACACGGATTGGAAGAAGCTCATAGCAGATGACAGAATCGAGCTTGTTGACAACTGCTTACCAAACAACATGCATGCGGAGCCCTGCATCGAGGCTGCTGAAGCCGGGAAAAACATAATCTGCGAGAAGCCTTTAGCCTCGACACTAGAAGATGCAAAGGCAGTCTATGAGGCCGCTGAGAAGGCAGGCGTCAAGAATATGACTGCTTTCAACTACCGTTTTGTCCCAGCTATACGGCTGGCAAAGCAGCTCATCGACGAGGGATACATCGGCAAGATCCTCCAGTACAGAGCTGTCTACCTTCAAGAATGGATAATGGACCCGAACTTTCCGTTAGTGTGGAGACTACGGAAGAGCGTTGCGGGTTCCGGGGCCCTCGGAGATCTCGGCGCTCACATCATAGATTTAGCCAGATTCCTCGTCGGCGAAGTTACATCCGTCTGCGGATTGACTGAAACCTTCATCAAGGAGAGGCCGCTGCCCGAAGACCCTGAGAAGAAAGGAAAAGTAGATGTTGATGACGTCTTCATCGCGATGGCGAGATTCAAGAATGGAGCCATAGGGAGCTTTGAGGCTTCCCGTTTCTGCGCGGGGAGGAAGAATTATCAGAGAGTGGAGATCCATGGAACAGAAGGCTCAATCGTCTTCAATTTAGAACGGCTCAACGAGCTAGAGGTCTACTCGAAGAAAGACCCCGAAGACCGCATGGGCTTTAGGGATATACTTGTAACTGAGTCTGTTCATCCATTCATGGAACATTGGTGGCCTCATGGACACATAATAGGATGGGAGCATACCTTCGTTCATGAGATTCATCATTTCATCGACTGCATAGTAAATGACAAGCCCGTCGCTCCGATGGCGGCTACATTCTACGACGGGCTGAAATGCCAAGAGATACTGAACGCCATAGAAGAATCCGCGCGGAAAGGAAGATGGGTGGAACTCCCTTAGAACATCCTCTTCTTTTTTATTGTTAAAAAAAGACTAAAAGACTAAGAATGATTAATTAAAGAATTATTGCTTCTATATCCAGTTTTGTCCTGGTCTCCGCTGGAGAATGATTCTCTTTTCGTAGCTCCTCCTAAATCTGACTCTAGGAGGCTTCTTAGTCCGCGGAATCCCCTCTATCTTTGGGGTTTGTGAACGTACTTTCCCCGCTTTCGATAGGCTTCCATGAGTAGGCATACTTTTATCACCTTTCTATTCCTTCTTTTTGCCTGTATTTATTCTTTACTTTATCGGCTTTGACGACGGCGATGATGTCATGAGGCTCTTCGGTCTCGGCGAAAACGTATTCCCGTCCAATCCTGCGGATTAATCTGCTGAAATTCTCCTCGGTGAAATGCTTCTTTAGACCGGTGACTGCGACTTGGGAATTACTCTTTGTCACTCTGAGCATCTCACGTAGAGTCTCGCATGGTTCAGGAACGTTCTGGAGAAGTGTTAATGCAAAGATCTTATCGAAGACGGTGTCCCTGAAAGGAAGATGGTCTACATCTGCCCGTAACAAGGAGACTTTCCGTTTAACCCCTAAGCGGCGGGACCTCTCAATGGCTATTTTAAGAGATTCTCCCGCCAAATCTACGCCGACGAGATGGTTAACTCTCACTGCGATGTATTCTATGAGAAGGCCGGTGCCGCAGCCAGCATCCAACACCATGTCTTTGCATCCAAAATTCAACAATTTAAGAATCGATTCAATCTTTGATTTCTGTTCCTCGCCGTAAAGGGAATCGTAAATCCCCGCTAGTCGGTTATAGTGATGAAGAACCTTCCTTTTTTTGCTCCACAGGCTCCCGGACACCTTTCTATTCCCAAAAACACTAATTATTCGAGCTGCACTAAAAGATTATTTGGCGAAGACGCTTGTCGAATGAGAAACCGATCATCATCTTGAAGACGCCGACGAAGGAAGAGACGCTTGAAACCGTTAGATCAGCACTTTCCAGACGAAGAATAATAATCATCGCGGGTAACTGCTGGGTGGACTATCAAGGAAGAGCAAGATCAACGTTGAATCCCGGTGAAAGAATCCTGATCATAAAGGAAGACGGCTCCGTGCTCGTGCATAGGCCGAAGGGATATGAACCGGTTAACTGGCAGCCGCCTGGATGCATATTCCATTCCGATCTGAGGGAGGACATATTCCTCATAAAGGCAGTGAGGCGGAAGCCAAGAGAGACTTTGCAGATCTTCTTCGACGAGATCTATTTTTTGGCCGCGATGAGCCTTGTGGATGAAGGGGAATTCTCTCTCTATGCAAGTGAAGAGGATATGCAGGAGGCCATCATGATTCAACCATCTCTGGTTGAGGATGGCTTACATCCCATAACTTATGAAAAGAAGGTTGAGCCTGGATTCATCGATGTCTACGGAATCGACAAGAATGGAAGGATGGTCGTCATCGAGATAAAGAGAAGAACAGCTGGAAAAGAGGCGGTGCTTCAACTCTCAAAATACGTAGATTCTTTGAAGAACGTCGTCAACCGCGAAATAAGAGGGATACTTGTAGCCCCAAAAATCGCTAAGGGAGTTCAAAAACTCCTTCTGACCTTAGGCCTCGAGTTTAAAAGATTAGATCCCAAAAAATGCGCCGAAATCTTGAAGAAAAGAAAGGCCAGAAGCCTAGAGGACTTCTATTGATCCCGCATCACTTTTCTTCTGAAGATCTGTTCCCCAGAGAGGCTGCTACCAGTCCAGTTACGTAGCCCGCAATCATGTTTCTAAGCTTCTTCGACGGCAGATCAACCAGTGACGTGAGCATCTTCTTGTTTTGTTCATAATCCGTCGTAAATCGATCCGGATATCTCCGGAAGAGTTCACGAGCGATCCGCTTAACCTTTTCTGTCCGTACATTCCCCAAGACATCATCATCCTTTATTAGTTATTTTCAAAGAGAGCCATCTATTTTCTTTTTCCACCACTTTTCTGAATCAATTGGAACAGAGAGTATATAAGGATTAAGGCAAATCATTTATAAACAATTCCGAAATACCTTTTGTTTATTAGAAAAAACGTTAAATAAGACCTGTTTAGAGATACAAACTGAAGAAGCGTGATTATTATGGGTGAATTAGCAATAGCTGCTATGCATCGCATAATCAAAAAGGCGGGAGCCGAAAGAGTCAGCGAATCCGCCGCCATAGAGATGGGCAAAGTTCTAGAGGACATAGGGATAAAAATCGGTAGAGAAGCAATCGACTGGTCTATGCACGCGGGTAGAAAAACAGTGAAGGCCGAAGACATCAAAAAAGCCGCAGAAAAAGTCTTAGGACGATAAAAAATTAGACAAGGGAACCCTTTCTCTTTTTCTTTGAGTCGTAAAATCATAAATCATAAAATAAACCTTGCATAATAGAAGAACGATAATGCTCTGCGTGATCAGCGACGAAACATCACGCTCCGGTAGTATAGTCCGGTCAAGTATGGCGGCCTCTCGTCTCCCAACAAGAAGAAAAGAGGGGGGAAAGCCGCAGACCCGGGTTCAAATCCCGGCCGGAGCACCAATTTATCAGTAAATTATAAGCGCGCTAATGCGCCGTAGTTCTCAGAAGATGGCTTCGAGTAAGGGAGAAGCTCAAACCCAAATCCAAGGCGCTCTTCATAAGCTATAACACGCTTGGGAGGCTCAGCAGAAATGGAGTCTACAATGCCATGGTAAAATACGCCCGGCGGCTGGGATTTCACAATCCAGACTCGCCACGACTCGAGGATCATTTCGGTCCGCACTGCTTCAGACACTGGTTCACCACATAGCTACTGAGAAATGGAATGCCACGAGAATACGTAAAAGAGCTGAGGGGAGACAAACGCAGAGAAGCCATAGACATCTACCATCACATAGACAGAGAAGAACTAAGGAGAACTTACCTAGCTTGCATACCGAAGCTAGGAGTGTAGTCCGACGTACATCTTTAAAAGCGTGCTAAGAAAAGCAAAGGCTACTCAACTTGGAGCCAGAAAATCGTTTTAACCTTATTCAAAGGGATAGAAATCGTAGCGACACTGATTGTTACTACTTGGATCATTTTAACAATACTAATCTATCAGTTCATACTTTTTACATAATGTCAACTGTTTTTATTATCTAATTCAAAAATAGACGGAATTTTTGGAATTAAGAATGTGCATAAAACAAAGATTTGAAAAGCGCA
>PIYJ01000003.1 GCA_003601725.1 Candidatus Bathyarchaeota archaeon | reverse complement strand
ACAATCGGTGTGCAAAGCACCTTGCCCTTCGGCAGCCCGGAAGACGTAGCTCAGGAGATAAAAGACCGGGTGTCTACGCTTGGGCCGACGGGGTTGATCCTAGGGCCGACTCATGCAATGCAGCCTGATGTACCCATAGAGAACATCTTAACAATGTATAAGGCTGCATTAAAATACGGTAGGAATGCTAAGCTAGTTAAAAGTTAGCATATGAGCCGTTGTCTCTCCCAATCTTTTTTGAGAGAAAATCTTCAAAAATGCCCGGGGAGGATGATAGATAACTGGGAAATATCGCTGCGTATAGATATTTAAGTAACGCTGTTCATTTGTTTATATAAAACTAGTAATCAATGAGGTATACCCATGGGCAAGAAAAAGGTGATCAGCGAGGAGAACCTTGATGAGATGGTTCTCCCCGAGACTACGGATGTCTTCGGAGTAGCCTTGAAGCTCCTCGGCAATGACCGTGTGCTTGTGAAGTGTCAAGACGGTTACGAGAGGATATGCAGAATCAGAGGTAAGATGAAAAGGAGAGTTTGGATAAGAATAGGGGACATCGTGCTTGTAAGCCCATGGGATTTTCAGTCTGAGACCCGCGGGGACATCATCTGGCGGTATACGAAGGGTCAGGCTGAGTATCTACGGAGACAGGGACTTCTGAAGCTCTGAAACGTTTCTCAATGAGGTTTTAAGCAGTGTCTATTAAAGAGGGGCTAAGGAAGAAGCTCGAACGTCAAGAGAAATCTTATGAAACTGAACAGTTGATGAAGGAGAAGAGAAGCGAGGAATACGAGGCTTTTGAAGAAGTTTTTGACAAGCCCACATTGATGACGATCTATGATCTGATGAATGAAGGATGGATCGGCGAGATTTATGGCGCGGTGAAAGCGGGGAAAGAGTCAAAGCTCTACTGGGGTAGACACCCAGATGGAACTGAGCTCGCGATTAAGATTTACCTAACGGTTGCAGCTGAATTCAAAAAAGGGATGCTTGTATACATTTCTGGGGATCCCCGTTTTGAACGCGTTAGAAGAAGCCCCCGAAATCTCATTTATCTTTGGGCAAGAAAAGAGTATAGGAATCTGACGGAGGCTTATCGGGCTAAGGTAAGGGTTCCTAAACCCTACACGGTTAAGAATAATGTGCTTTTGATGGAGTTCATCGGGGAGAACGGGGTCACCGCGCCTTTATTAAGAGAGGTGGAACTTCCTAACCCTGAGAAGATATATCGGCAGCTGCTTCTTTACCTTAAGAGGCTTTATGTGAAGGCGAAGCTTGTCCACGGCGATCTAAGCGAATATAACGTTATGATCTGGAAAGGCAAACCGATCATTTTTGATGTGTCCCAAGCGGTTTCCCTTGAGCATCCCAACGCGACTCAATTCCTCTGGAGAGACATCGAAAACATTAACCGATACTTTAAACGATTAGATGTTAAGATTCAGTCATCTGAAGAAGTCTTTAGGAGGATTACAGGTGCCGCAGCTCTTCGTTAAGATACCCAGAGAGAGAATCGGCGTTCTAATAGGACCAAATGGGAAGACCAAACGTGAGATAGAAAAGAATCTTAACGTTACGCTTGAGATAGACAGCGAAACGGGAGACGTCACCATCAACCTAAATGAAGACTCAACAGACCCATCTCAGCTCTTCAAAGCCAGAGACGTTGTTTTAGCGATCGGCAGAGGATTTTCTCCTCAACGAGCATTCCGCCTGCTTCATAATGAAGATATGATGCTCACTGTTATCGATCTTCGAGAAATCTTCGGTAGAAGCAAGTCAGACATCAAGAGAGTTAAGGGCCGAATAATCGGGAAAGAAGGCAAAACACGTAAAATCATAGAGGAATGCACGGGGGCTTACATTTCAGTCTATGGGCATACCGTCTCCATAATCGGCGGAATAGAAGAATCCGAGATCGCCCGAGAAGCAATCACAATGCTCATAAAAGGAAATCAACATGCAACGGTCTACAGGTTCCTCCAGAGAAAACGGCATGAGCTTAAAAGAAGGGAACTTGAACTTTGGGAAGGCAGACCTCTCATGCCTGAAAGGTATTAAGGTACTAAAGCGAAGCTACTAGACAGGCCTATCTGCTTTAATTCCGTTATTTATATGAAGCTCACGAGCTTATTATACTCTAAAGTATAGACATAAAGATTGTCTAACTCAGCACGCTGAAGGAGGATCTAACGATACCAGAGGTCTTTCAAGAAATAAGCCCGGCGGATTTCTTCTACCGAAACAGGGAAATAGCCGGCTTCACAAACCCAGCTAGAGCAATCTTCACAGCTATCAGGGAGCTTGTTGAGAACTCCCTAGACGCTGCGGAAACTGCAGGGATCCCTCCGGAGATTTATATACGGCTCTCAAAGGATGAGGGAACGGAGGATTCCTATACTCTTCGAGTTGCGGATAACGGGTCAGGAATAGCGGCACATCACATCCCCCTTGCGTTTGGACAGTTTCTTTTCAGCTCGAAGTATCGGCTTAAGCAGACCCGTGGAACCTTCGGTCTCGGCGGCACGATGGCTATTCTTTACGGGCAGATAACGACTAATAAGCCTGTGACGGCGATATCAAGCACTGGAAACTCTCGGATCGTTGAGTATCGATTGATGATAGATATCGAGAAGAATAGGCCGATCATTCTTGACCGTAAGATCCATGCAAATTTCCGTTCGAAAAGAAAGAGATGGCGGGGAACAGTCGTCGAGATCCATCTCAGAGGAAGCTATGTCCAAGCCATGCCGAAGGTGCTTGAGTATCTAAAGCAGACCGCGATGGTGAATCCCTACGCGAACATCATATTCGTTGATCCACGTGGCAGACTGTACAAGTTCGACCGCACAGTGGATAGGATGCCTCCTCCGCCTAAGGAGATCAACCCTCACCCTCACGGTGTGGACGTTGAGACTATACAGAGAATAATAAGATCCACAGGGGAGAAGACTATGCTGGGATTTATGCAGAGACACTTCCACAGAGTTGGAGAGAAGACGGCGAAAGACTTTCTGAAGAAGGCTGGGATTCCGGAGGATATAGATCCGAAGAACCTTAGACCCGAAGAGATCGTGGATCTTGTAGAGAAGATGAGGGAATATGATGGATTTCTCCCTCCGGAAGCTGACTGCCTATCTCCTCTTGGAGAGGATCTTCTGAGAGCAGGCGTGCTGAAAGAGCTTGAACCGGAGTTCGTTGCTGTTCATCAACGTAAACCCTCAGCGTATTCGGGTCATCCATTCATCGTTGAGGTTGCAATAGCATACGGCGGAAAGGTCCCAGCGAAGGATGATGTTCTTCTCTACAGATTTGCGAATAAGATCCCTTTGGTCTATGATGAATCGGGCGATGTCTGCTGGAAGATCGTTAGATCAATCAATTGGAGAAGATATAACGTCACGCCGAGCATGCCCTTCGCCGTTATCATCCACGTCTGCAGCACGAAGATTCCCTACAAGACTCTGGGAAAAGAGATACTTGCCGATCAGCCTGAAGTCAGCCGAGAGATTCTTAACGGCATCCGAGAAGTTGCACGTCAATTAGCCCGTTATCTCTCTAGAAAGGAGCGGGTGAAAAGACAGGTCAGGAGGCTCACAGTTTTTTCACGTTATCTTCCGAAGATAGCTCAGTTCTCAGCTGAACTTGCAGGACGGAAAGCCCCGCCGAATATAGACAAGCTATACCGGAGGAAACAAGTCTTTAGGGACTTCTTGACTGGGAATGAGTATGTGGACAGCGAGATATTCGATTCACGCCTGTATAACGTCGTATTCGTGCATATAAGGAACAAGCATAAGGAGAACGCGGCCGTTGTCAGAGTGCTTGGACTTGTAGATTCTAAATGGGAAGTCTTGATACCGGAATCCGCGCTTACCTCAGGCTCTGAGATGTATGAGACTTTGAGAGGCGGATATGAGGCTATTAAGGTTCAAGCTAAATCTTTGAAGCCGGATAGAGAGAGCTTGCTTGATGCTTATGTTGATGGTATAAGTCAATGAATAATTTGAAAGGGGGATTAAATGGGATTGTCAGATAAGAAAGGCACCAGTTCAATGGTAGACCTCAAGAGCTTAGTTCAGAAAAAACTTGAAGAGATGGGAGCAAGATTCTGCAAAGAGATTGACCAAGGCATGTTTCCAACAGTTAGGATGAAAAGCCGCTCCACGAGTAATATCTTCTACAGCCAAAAGCACAGACAATACATTTTGGGAGACAGAACCGTTACACGGAGCTCTCGGAACATAGCTCATCTCCGTCCCTTCACCCAGCTAGTTTGGACAGCATACTTCGTCCATGAGCTTCTCAGACAGAAAAAAACAAGCACCCTGAGAGACGTTTACTACTCCGCTCAGGCTTATGACATCTTCTTCAAGGATCAATCTGAATCGGACAATATAATAACCGATCTGGAGACAACCATAGAGCATCCACGTGAATCCTTCAACGTCTTCCCAGAGGAACGTTCAGCAGTCTTCGGGGACTTGACTATTCAGTATACGGTTCCCGGATATGAAGGTCAAAGGATGAATCTCTCGTCTCATCCTGACGGCGTGATGATAGGGCCGGCTTTAACGGATGCGCGGTTCATCGAGACCTCTGCGGATAAGGTTATCGTCATAGAGAAGGGCGCGATGTTCACCCGTTTCGTGGAGGAAAGAGTCTACGAAAACTTCAATGCGATCCTCATATACACCGCTGGACAGGCACCCCGCTCAACGAGATACTTCATCCGCAGATTAAATCGGGAGCTCGGCCTTCCAGTCTACATCTTCAGCGATGCGGATCCATGGGGAATGCATATAGCTATGGTGATAATTTCAGGCTCAGCTAATGCGGCGCACCTACGGGAGCTAACGACTCCTGATGCGAAGTGGGCTGGAGTCTGGGCTTCAGACATAATCGATTATGATCTTCCAAGTGAAAGATTGAATGAGAGAGACTTGAAGCGGCTGAAAGAATTGAAGACTGACCCCCGATACGAGGATAAGCATTGGCAGAAACAGATAGATATCTTCATGAAGATAAAGAAGAAGTGTGAGCTTGAGGCCTTCTCGCGTTACGGATTAACTCACATCGTTGACAAGTATCTCCCAGAAAGGCTGAAGGAGCTAGGAGCCTAGAAAGACTTATAGAAGAATATGGGAGATTTAGTAGATTGGCGACTGACAAATGAGCGAAAAATACGAGTTCATCCTGACATACGCTGAGAGAATCATAGGCATACTCATAGCGCTGATCGGGGTATCTCTGACCTACAATACATATTACAATCAATCTGCAGCTGGATGGGGAGCAGAATATTTCATAGCTATAGGCGTCTTTCTAACTTTCTTAGGTTTATTAATGCTAATTGTGAAACTCAAGTGATAACCGTTTTATTTCGGTGAAAAACAGAAAACAAACAGGAGAAACGATAAAACCGTAATGCCTTCTAAGAAAACGGTGACATTAAAGCAGACATGGAGTTGTCGCATCGTAGACGCCGTGACATAACGTTTTATTGCTCGTAAAAAGATTTTGATGTGATTGATTTTGAATTCCCGCCAGGCGGCTTTTATGGGGGTACTGGCTGCTGTTTACGCCGTAACCACCGTGATGCTAGGCGAGTTAGGCTACTCCTGGATTCAAGTGAGGCTAAGCGAAGCTCTCACTTCCCTGCCTTATCTCTTCGGCATATACGCAGTAGCAGGGTTGACGCTTGGCGTTTTAGTTGCAAATCTCTTCAGCCCCGTCGGTTTACCTGACATTGTTTTCGGCCCGACTCTAACTTTAATCGCTGCTTTTCTTTCATGGAAGCTTAACTTCAACCGGAGACTCGTCGCATGCGTTTACCCCGTTGTTGTTAACGCATTAGGCGTCAGCGCATACATAGCAGGCTTCTACGGGGTTCCCTACTTTGCTTCCGTTCTCTCAATAGGCACTGGAGAATTCATCTCCGCCGTGATCGTTGGGTATCCCCTTCTTAGAGCTTTAGAGAAATCCCGGATTATCCATCTTGTTGAGAAAGAGAAAGGAAAAAGCGGAGATGATAAGTGATGCAGAAGGGGTTCCTAGATGTTCCACACGGCCGCTTGAGATTTCCAGTCTTTATGCCGGACGCCACTTTTGGTTTCGTTCGTTCCTTAGACTCTGAAGACCTTAACCGATGCGGCGTTCAAGCCTTGGTGATGAACGTCTTTCATCTCATGCAGCATCCAGGCTCATCGGTTCTGCAAGCCTTCGGTGGGCTGCATTCATTTTCCAGATGGCAGCGTCCGATCATAACGGATTCAGGTGGATTCCAAGCATATTCATTGATTAGACAAGACTCAAATCTGGGCAAGATAACGAACAAGGGAATACTCTTCCGTCTAAGAGATTCAGGACGTAAGATTCTCTTAACGCCGGAGAAGAGCATCCAGCTCCAGCTGAAATACGACGCGGATGTAGCCATATGCCTAGACATTTGTACTCATGTTGAAGACCCCATGGATGCTCAAAGATTCTCCGTTGAGAGGACTATCAGCTGGGCGGAAAGATGCAGACGGGAATTTGACAGGATAGTAACCCATAAGTATGCTTCAGAAAAACGTAAGCCCCTATTATTTGCGGTGATTCAGGGGGGAGGAATCCATGATCTTCGCCGTGAATGCGCCGAGGCTCTCTTAGAAATAGGGTTCGATGGCTTTTGCTATGGTGGGTACCCTCTTGACGGCGAGGGAAATCTGCTTGTCGATATGCTGAGATACACGCGTAGACTGGTTCCCTCGGAGTTTCCGATGATTGCGCTTGGGGTTGGTCATCCAAGGAACATTATCAAATGCATTGAGCTCGGCTACGAGCTCTTCGATAGTTCTCTGCCTACTAGAGATGCAAGGCAAGGTAGGCTTTACGCATCGAAGCCTGGGAAGGAAACATGCAAATACATTTACATTCAAGACGAGAGGCACATGAGGAATAAAGCGCCGATCTCTCAGGGCTGCGATTGTTTCACATGTCAGAATTACTCGCTTGGCTACTTGCATCACCTTTTCAAAATGAAGGATCCATTATACTTTCGTTTAGCCTCAATTCATAACTTACGGTTTGTAATACGTTTAATCGAGGAATTAAAGACAAACAAAGACGGATGAATGATGAGCAGCCTCGAGCCTCTCGAAGAGCTCACGGCACAGATACGGTCAAGCCCCAAATATCGGCATGTATGCATCGAGATCATAAG
Organism: Candidatus Bathyarchaeota archaeon; assembly: GCA_003601725.1. Lineage (GTDB taxonomy): Archaea > Thermoproteota > Bathyarchaeia > Bathyarchaeales > DTEX01 > B63. The sequence goes on along the minus strand of PIYJ01000003.1, from coordinate 26,931 downwards.
AAACCTTGGAAGCCGAGAACTCCAGAAAACGGGAAGCCTAAAAAAGGCGATTAAAGCCACGAGGAAAAAGCTCCACCAGATAGCTGGAGCATATTTCCTAACGAGACCTAAATATGAGGAATGGATGAGGAAGCTGAGAGATGCGAAGAAGACTGGATGCCCAGAAACATTCCGTAAAGTATGCATCGAAATAATGAAGCATCATCATTCAACAAATATGCGACTTAAAAACATCGACGAATTTTACAACGCTCTCTTTTCTAAGCTGCCGCCTATCCGCTCCATAGCAGATGTTGCATGCGGGTTTCATCCGCTTGCGATCCCTTGGATGCGTTCTAGCTCTACAAGATACTATGCATTCGATATTTACGAGGACCTCATGGAGTTCCTCAAAGGCTTCATGAGCCTCGCTGGCGTTGAGGGACACGCTGAGGCGAGGGACATCATGCAGAATCCGCCTCAGGTAAAGGTCAACTTGGCTTTTATACTTAATACGATTCCTGTGCTTGAGCAGATCGAAAAGGGAGCGGGCATAAGGCTTCTTAACACGGTGAAGGCTGACTACAAGGTTGTTTCTTTCCCCGTTAAGTCTCTCGGCGGAAAGGATAAAGGAATGCGGGGGTATTATGAATCGTTTTTTCAACGAATGCCGCAGAAACATTGGGATTTTTGGAAATTAGAAACCGCAAATGAACTCGTATATGTCATAAAAAGCCTAAAATAGATAAGAAGAGAAAAACCCTAAAAAGGAACCTACTTGGCAGAGAGAAAAACAGTCCGTCTCCACTTTGTCCTCGTCGAAAAATAGTAATCCTATTCTCCAGCCAGCTCAACGCAGCGCTTCAAGCTGTCCATAGTTAGGTGAAAATGCTTATTCTCAGCGTGATCGTGGATCTCTTCAAGTTCACCTTTCCTTAGATGCTTCAGGAAGACCTCGCTTAACACCGTGTCCACGGGCACTTCAAACCCGTATCCCTTCACTTTCTCTTTTGAAATAGCTGGTCTTACGGTCCATCTGCTTTCTTTCATGATTAAAAGCATATAAAAAGAGTGAATGAATCGATCCTTTTCAGCCAAACCCGGCTTCCAATATATGTCCATTCCTCCTCCATAATCTGAATGACCCTTACAGATTCTTCGATGTTTACTGTTTTCATGAACCCTTCAAACTCTCTCGGTTCAAGCGCCTCAATTGCTGCCGCTGAGTCCCTCAGCTCTTCCGGTACGCTTATGTCAGGATGCAACTTTTTTAGGAGCAAAAGATTTTCAACATGTCTCTGTCTTGTCACATATATGTGGATAACCAAACCTTCCCTTGGGAAGGTCTCGCCTCGCCATTATAGAGCCGAAGTTTCTCTTCTTGAAATCGACGTAAAATGGCGGCACCTCAAGTGCAAGGTTTATACTGCCAAGGCGAAACGCCGGCTTCTTGATTTGACTCAGCAATACTCACATCTTTTATTGGGCATTTAAAAGGGATCTATTCAGATTGGTGGAGCTGGAAGATCTTCAGTCTTCTCAGATTCCTTCCAAAAGTTACTTTCTCTTCCGTCTTCAGCTCTTCTATATGACACAACTCCCCATTATCATAATGCCTCTCTCTAGATATACCTTTTTGACATATGAGTTTCTTGTTTATAGGTGAGGCTGCTTTTCCAAAGCGTCGGCTCTAACTCTTTTGGATCTGTTGAAGTATTGGCTTCTCGTCTCAAGATTGAATTCCGCGATGATTTCTCCGACAGGTTTCCCCTCCATGTTTGAGGCAAAGATGAAGACAGCTTCCGGTCTTGATACGTCAACCTCAACTTTAGAGCCGTATTTACGTTTAACTTCAACTAGTTTTTCATAATTATAATCCAGATGAAGCACCTCATAGTCCAGATTCAAAGTCTTACATATCACCGGATTATAGAGGCTCGATTTAGCCAAAACCCTCCCCAAGGGATCAACTATGACGCTTCCTTCTCCCCTTATCGATGAAACCATGTAGACCCCATAATCGAAAGCCCATATAGACAACTGGAGTCCCCCCGGATATGCTGATGGAAAGAAGACCAGCTTAACGTTAGCTTCGGCCAGGGTCTCAGCGACATCTCGAAAGTTCAGATCGAAACATATGGCGAAGCCTAAAGGACCAAACTCGCTTTTAAGAACATTAGCTTCAAAGCCAGGGGTGATCCCAGCTTCAATCTCACCTATAGTCGGATGAACCTTATGGTAGCTCCCTAAGTAGCCGCCGTCGCGGCCTATAAGAATCGCTGAGTTATACACATGCCCCTCTGTAAGCTCCAGCATGGGCAATATTATATTCATGTTGTACTCGCTGGCCCTACTTGAGAAGAAATTGAATATTGATCCTGGCACGGGCTCCGCCAGAGCTACGGATTCCTCTATGGATAACCCTATGGTAGGCGAGGTCTCCGGAAAACACGCTATGTCAGCTTCATCATAGTAAGCCTTCTCGAGAAGACCACTCATAGCTTCAAGGTTCCGTCTAACCGTTTCTCTAGCTCCAGAAGCTCTGCCCGCTCCAGAGAATGATATGGATGCTACTCTCACATTCTTAGTCAAGATTTAACCCGGCTCATCATGCAGATCTAAATATGGACTTCAACCTCACGGTTCAGCCTACTCGATTCCATCGCCTTTTCCGTGAAAGCTATTATCTCCAAGGTCTCAGCCGGATCTATCGGGGATACTTTTGTTTCAAACATTTCGATTATTCTTTTCAGGAGCTCCGTGTATATCCAAGATGTGTCTATAGCGGAGGAGATTATCTTCCTTTCGCAGAAGGCTGTGAAGCCGTATCCCTTAGCGCCACTTCTTATTCCTCTGACGATGCCTACTCTTCCATCACTCCATCTGCCCACTATAACGTCCCATCTGTCGTCTGAGTAGCATCTGACTGACTGGCAACCCTTACCGATCAGGGCGTAAAGCAGCTCTATCGCATGGATGACATAAAAGAACAATCCCGGATTAAATTGAACAATCGTGCCTGGACTATAGGTGGATGCGCCTAGAACATCTCCCACTTCATCTTTTGACTCTTTAAGCCTCTGAACCTCCAAGGCGTAACGCAGCGAAGAAGCTGAAAGTATAGGAACACTGTTGGCTTCAGCTAATTCGAATATCTTCTTAGCGTCTTGAACGGAGCATGCTAGCGGCTTATCTATGAAGACCGGCAGCCCAGCTTCTATGAATGGTCTCGACGCCTCAAGATGTTTATCTCCCTCATTATACTCAATCATGACGGCGTCAACCATCCCTATGAGGGACAGGGGGCTCTCAACTATCTCCACATCGTAATTCCTCAAAATCTCAGTTCTCTCATCCAACAATTCTTGGGAAGCAGCCGGCGTAGGTTCACCTGGATAACCAGCCACGATCCTGGCTCCTTCAACCCAAAATCCGCTGTCTACGTTGAAATGGTTAATCCTCTTAGTAAATTCCACCGCGTGGGATGTGTCGAAGCCTACGATGCCGACGCGTATCATAACATTCACCGAACCAAAAGTAGACATAAAGAGCATATATACTTAATTTCAAAGTCCATGAATTTATGAACCGTGAGATTCGGCTCAGCAACGCGGTTTGAATCTTAACATCGAAATTGCAAGATAATATACATCAGTGAAAAAATTCTTTATAAAGGCGCTGTGAAGGGGCTTCCGTTTTTATCTTCAGAGGTGCAGTGATGTTTAATCGCTGAAAGAAATTGGCTTAATAGAATTTATTTTTTCATTTATGTCTTTATCAAATAGGCTTAGAGCTGAGAAAAAACTGAAAAGGGAGATAATTAAATATAATAGTGTGCTGTGGTTCTTATACTTCTAGGAGATGGTTTATTGTCCACCCTTGAAGAACGGCGTATGCGTTGTCCAAACTGTGGAAGAACTGTTCCCGCAATGAGGTACTGCATATACTGTGGAGTTAAGCTTCCCCAAGCACTTCCATCAGTTAGTAGACCGCAACCTACACTTCCATCCTCGAAGCAGGTTCCATCTCCGGTTGCCCCTCCAACCGCAAGGAAAGTTAGACGGCCTTTCTTTCCCGGAGCGAAGAGCGAGATTGAGCAATTAATGTCTGGGATCACGGTTCTCTATGAGAGGAAAGCTTCTCTGCTGGATTTTTTCCAGTCTGGAGAGGTCTCCGAGAGGGTCTTCTTGAAGCTCTATAAAGAGTACAGTGGAAAGCTTAATGATTATTTGAAGGCTCGTGCGGCAAAGCTGGATGAGCTGAGGAGTACTCTAGAAGAGAAGAGGAATGTTCTCAGCGATATTGCGATGCGTCTTGAGGAGATTGAGATCCGCGCTAAAGTGGGGGAGATAGACCCGGTTACGTATAATCAACGAGTCGAGAAGCTTAAAACTGAGGAGCGGGGGCTGAATGAGACTGTGAACTCGCTTAATGCGGATGTAAGGGCTTTGGAAAATATTCTTGGAGATATGAAGCCAAGCGAGATTCATGACTTAGAAATGAAGATAAGAAGGTCTAAATCAGCTCTTGAGAAGATGGGTGAGGAAGGAAAAGTGACGCAGGAGACGCTTGAATTCGTCAAGTCAGATATTGAAGGGATGCTTAGGTTCTTGGATTCTCTAATAAAAGACCGGAAGGAGAAGGAGAAGAAGCTGAGAGAGCAGCTCGAGACTCTTCAAACCAGGTATAAACTAAGCGAGCTCTCAATAGAGGAGTATGAAAGGAGAAAACGTGAGATACAGGCTGAAATCGACAAGATTTGGGAGTAACTCTTCTCTTACGGAATGCATGCCGTTTTTCTCATCGCCTTTCAACACCATCCCAACGGTTCCAGAATCTTATCTGCCCAACTACAGGCTTAGAAGCCTACGGAGACTCCCATAATGGAGTTTAAAGAATTAACTGATCTATGCGAGAAGCTCGAAGCCACTACGAAACGTAATCTCATGACCAGCACGGTTGCTGATTTTTTGAGGAGACTCGGCAAGGAAGAGGTTGAGCCCGCAATCTCAATGCTGCTCGGCCGTCCATTCCCTAGGTGGGATCCGAGAACGCTTGATGTGAGCTGGGCGACGCTGAGCAGAATAATCCAGCGTTTAACTGGAGCAAGTTGGAGGGAATTTTCCGTTGCCTTCAGAGACACAGGGGATATGGGAGCGGCGACCAAGATCATCTTTGAACGTAACAAGACGCAGAGGCAGGTGACGCTCTTTGAAAAGCCATTAACTATTCTCGAGGTCAGATCCGTTTTTGAGGCTATAGCTGAGGCTTCTGGGCAGGGGTCGAGGGAAAGAAAGGAGAGGCTTATTGAGTCTCTTCTCGGGAGGGCTTCGCCTGTTGAAGTCAAGTATCTTGTGAAGATAATGATAGGCGAGATGCGGACTGGGCTACAGGAGGGGTTGATGGAGATCGCGGTCTCAAAAGCCTTCTCAATTCCGCTTGAAAAAATTCGGACAGCCTCCATGCTCACGGGGGACATAGCTGAGGCTGCAGCTATATGCATGAAAGAAGGCTTAAAGGGAATCTCAAGCCTCAGCTTCAAGATCTTCAGACCTATTAAGCCCATGCTTGCTCAAACAGTTGACAACCCAGAAGAAGCTCTGAAAGAGCATGGGGGAAAGACGGCGTTCGAGTATAAGCTTGATGGGGCTCGAATTCAGATTCATAAATCCGGAAGTAAGGTGAGAATCTTCAGTCGAAGGCTTACGGATGTAACGAGAAGCCTACCTGAAGTTGTAGAAGTCATCCGACGAGAAGTCAAACCTAAGGAGGCAATAATGGAGGGGGAAGTCATAGCATTAGGGAAGGATGGGAACCCTCTTCCATTTCAGCATTTGATGCGTCGTTTCCGCAGAGTATACAGCATAGAAAGAATCTCTGAGGATATTCCGGTTGAGCTTCATCTATTCGATCTGATCTACATGGATGGAGAGAGCCTCATAGAGGTTCCTTATGTTGAGAGAAGGAGAAGACTGAAAGAGGCAGCTGGAGGGATCTTTTTGACGAGGCAGATAGTTACGGATGATCCTGCAGAGGCTGAACGGTTCCTTGATGAGGCAGTTAACAGAGGCCATGAAGGATTGATGGCTAAGAGATTGAACAGTCCGTATACTCCGGGAGTCCGAGGGAAGCATTGGTTGAAGATTAAGAAGACGTTGGAGCCTCTTGACCTTGTGATAATCGCGGCTGAGTATGGAACGGGGAGGAGACATAGATGGCTTTCAGATTATCATTTAGCGGCGAGAGATGAGGAGACGGGGGAGTTTCTCATGCTTGGGAAGACTTTCAAGGGTTTAACTGATCGGGAGATGGAGGAGATGACGAAGAGGCTTAAGCAGATCGCCTTGGAGGAGAGGGGACACATCGTCATTGTTGAGCCGCGGATAGTCGTTGAAGTAGCATATAACGAGATACAGAAAAGCCCGAAATACAGAAGCGGCATGGCTCTTCGATTTGCCAGAATCACGCGGATCAGGGATGACAAAAGCCCAGATGAGGCTGACACGATTCAGAAGGTGCGGCGGATATATGAGAAGCAATTTGCGAGGAAAGCAAGGTTTTTCATAGAATGATTAGGCTTTCGGCTTGCCGAAAAAATAGAGTAATATAGGGTCGTACATTTCCTCACATGCATGCTTATTTTTGTTCGTTGATGTGGATATTTTTGTTCTTCACGGTAAATCCTTTTAGAAATAAAGGATATACCTTTCCTAATTAGAATTGGATAGTGAGATCTCATGTCTGAGAAGGCTTCTATCATTGCGGATGCTTTGATTCAATCCGAAGCGTTAAAGTTCGGTGAGTTCAAGCTGAAATCCGGAATTGTAAGCCCATACTATATAGATCTGTCATGGCTTCTTTCATCTCCTGAAAGCTTCAGTAGAATCGTGAATCTCACCGCTCAGGAGATTAAGAGGCTGGCATCTGAGGAGGAAATCAATAAACTGGCTTCAATAGAGCTGAAGGGCGCCCTTCTCTTACCGACCATCGCATATAAGCTTAAGATGCCGTGTATAATCGTGAGGAAAGAGTCGAAATCCTACGGACTTCGCGGGAGGATAACGGGCGGCACGGTGAAGCCTGGAGATCGCTTCTTATTCTTCGATGATGTAGTCACAAGCGGAGGATCAAAGATCGAAGGCATAAGACCCATCGAGGAAGCAGGTGGAAGAATCGAGACAATCCTCGTTGTGGTTGACAGAGAGCAGGGAGGGAAAGAAGAATTGAAACGGCGAGGCTATCGTCTGGAATCTTTAATCACGATTTCTCAGGTGATCCATAGCCTCTTAAAAGCTGAAAAGATCCATCCCAGCCAAGCGGAAGAGATTCTTCAATATGTAAAAAGGCAGCGGAAGGGTTTCTGAGAGTTTATGCCTTAAAAAAGGAATTAAGATAAAAAAAGGGTCCAATCGACTTTAAAAAATGAAGGTTTATCTCTGGATAAAAAATGACGCTTATGTTCTTACTGTTTAGCCTCCACCCATTCGCTGCATCTACGTACGCCTTCAACGGCATCCTTAGCCGCAGCATCCGCACCTATCTTCTTCGCATACTCAGGGGTTATCGGGGCGCCTCCAATGATTATTTTAACTTTGTCTCTCAACCCGCTCTTCTTCAAGCTTTCAATTACGTTCTCCATCTCTATCATAGTTGTGGTAAGCAGCGCCGACATCGCTACGATGTCTGGATTATGCTTCTTCACTGCTTCAACGAATTGTTCAGCTGAAACATCAACGCCGAGATCGATAACCTCAAAGTTTGCGGCTTTCAGAAGCGTGACTACAACATTCTTCCCTATGTCGTGTAAGTCCCCTCTAACCGTGCCGATGACTACTTTTCCAGCCGATTTTATGTCACCGGCCTTAAGGTACGGCTCAAGAACGGCCATTCCTTCTTTCATGGTTTCTCCGGCCATTATGAGTTCAGCGAGGAAGTATTCGCCATCTTCATATTTCTTTCCGACAATCTCCATGCCTTTAGCCATCCCCTCGATGATCGCTTTGTAGGCTGGGATTCCAGCGTCTATCGCGTCCTTAGCTGCCTTCTGAACTGCTTCTATATCAAGATTTACTATCGCATCTCTTAATCTTGCGAGAATTTCCTCCTTATTTGACATCTTCGTTATCCTCAACTCATTTTCTCTATTTTACATAGAGAACTTACTTAATTATCTTTCCGTCTATCGAAGGAGCATCAAGAATTTTATCTCCAAAAATTCCACTCTTCCCTCGAGTATTTCTCATCATAGAGAATTCTAGAGGCTTCCTTCTCATCCGAAGTAAGAGCGGAATGAACCAGCTTCACGGAGAAGACTTCTTCAAAGCTTCGCCTTAACGATTCCTTCACGGCCTGTATTCTTATTTTTCCAGCAACCTCATCTGAAAGATTCGTTACAGGCCTTCTCTTGCTCGGCACTCCTATTTGTCGGCTTGGCTTTTTTTGCGGCTTCAAAACCTCAGAGAGCAGATTCAGATCGGAGTTGACAAGTATAGTTCCATGATGCAGAATCATTCCTCTCCTTCTTGCCTGCGCATTCCCCGAGATCTTTCGACCTTGAACCAGAAGGCTATTCGGAGGGTCAATCAACGGGTTGACCCCAAACTTCTTTAGGCATTTAACAACTCCGGATAGAAAGAGATTATAGGAGTCTTGAATGTCTAATCGTCTCACAAGAGGATGATTAGATCCGATCACTATGCTGTAGTTAAGGTTCCCCAGATCTTGATAAACCGTCCCCCCGCCGGTAATTCTTCTAACTATCTGAATACCTCGGATGCGACATAATTCCAGATTAACTTCAGCCTCAACGCACTGAGAGTACCCTACGACCACGGCATTCCTGTTCCTCCAGAAGCGAACAATAGGCGAACCTTTATTTTTAGCGGTTTGACGTAGAAGAGCCTCATCGATTGCTAAATTCAAGCCCGCCCTGCTTGGATACTCAATCTCTAAGAGCCTCCACTTCTCCATTGCAAGCCTTCCCTTTTTTGAGGCTGAATTGCTTGTCTATTTTCTCAGACGGAAGATTTATGTGTATAAGTTGCCAAAAGCTCAAGAAAATCCTAAAAGAGACGGTTTACGCATATGCGGTTAACAAGCCGCATCTCTGAATGGAGGAGGGCAGGAATGGAAGGAAGTGAATGCGATGACGACCAACAGCATCGACGAAGCGTATTCGCTGACATCCAAGGACGCATCAGCGGAGCTTATCCCCCCGAAGAATCGATTTGTTGAGACGTTCAAGCAGTCATTTTTGGCTCTGTCATTTGATTTAGGCGGGCTTTTGGCGGGTTCAATTCTGCTGATCTTCTCAGATGTTCTTTCATTCGCTCCTTGGGCTCTCATAATTTATCCAAGCATCATCAGCATGCGAGGTGTGATAGGCGGGTTCTTCAGCGGTCGATTGTCAACTGCCCTTCATTTAGGAACGGTCAGGCCGAGCCTTCTGAATAACACGAGAAGCTTCCGAGTTCTAGTCTGCTCCACGGTTATACTGACCCTTCAAAGCAGTTTAATGATGGGGGCATTAGCTTACTTCATAAATGTTTCTCTATGGGGGACGCGGATAATCGAATCTCTAAGCATCTTCTCGGCAATATTAACTACCATGGGACTATCTCTTCTTTTCGTCTCGCCGGTAACAATCGGAATCTCGATTCTCTCATTTAAGCGCGGATTAGACCCCGACATAATCGTTTATCCAATCATGTCGACGCTTGGAGATATTCTCGTCACGCTTTGCTTTGTTTTCTCTCTGAGACTTCTATTCTCCGGTCTTCTAGGCTCATTATCAACATGGCTCTTTGATGCAGCCTTCATTTCTTTCGCAGTCTTTCTCCTAGCGAAATATAGAAAATCTGAGGGGTTATCCAGAACCGTAAGGGAGTTTTCCCTCACCCTTCTCGTCGTAACATTAATCGTTAATCTAACTGGAAATCTTCTCGGAAGAATCAGCAAGATGATAGGGAAAAGATCAGAGATCTACGTGCTTTATCCCGCATTGATAGATACAATCGGAGACGTCGGATCAATAGTCGGATCAACCACAACGACTAAACTTGCCCTCGGCACAGTTGACTCCTCCCTTAAGGCTATTAGAAAGAGCCTTCCAGAAATAGGCGGAGCATGCCTCTCATCTGCAGTCTGGTTTCTATTCTTCTCCTTACTTTCGCTTTACCTAGCACATAAAATCATAATTCTGAATGATCTTCTCACATTGGCGGCTATTCTATCGTCCCTGAACATTCTCGCAGCCCCCATCATGGCAACAGTCTCATACAGCCTCGCAGTTCTTACCTTCAGGAATGGACTTGACCCAGACAACTTTGTGATCCCCTGTGAAAGCTCCCTCTCTGACAATGTAACAACGGCATGCCTCTTACTTGTTCTTTACCTCTTCACGCGGTAAACCTCTTTGGCCATTCGCTATGTGCCTTTTTTGAAGATGCTTAGAGCAATGATTCCGGCGGGAACCGACGATGATGACCATAACCTAGAATAACTGGTTTCACTGTTTACATGGATATCTTCAAAAACCACCTGAGTTACCAATATTAAGAGAATTACGAATATGTGAATTAATACTTTCAAGGTGACCCATATGGAAGAGAGACCCAGCATCGTGTTGATAATGACAGATACTCAAGGAGTCAATGTTATAGGATGCTATGGAAGACCAGAGATGAAGACTCCGAATATAGATAGGCTTGCCTCTGAAGGAATCAAGTTTGAAAGAGCCTACACATGCTGCCCGGTATGCGGTCCCGCCCGGTCTTCGATATTCACGGGAAACTATCCTCATACAACAGGTGTGCTTGCCAATAACTTGCCGCTCGGCATGAACATCAAGACGATAGGAGAAAGATTACATGACGCGGGATGGCACACAGTCTATATTGGCAAGTGGCATCTAAGCGGAACGGACTATTTCGATGATGGTAGATGCCCTCCGGGATGGGATCCCGAGTACTGGTATGACGGAAGATGCTACTTGGAAGAGTTAACGGTGGAGGAACGGCTTTTATGGAGACAGAAGCTGAGGACGCCGGAGGACATACATAGATACGGAATTACAGAGGAATTCACTTGGGCGCATCGATGCTCAAACCGTGCGATAGACTTCCTTTCAAAGCAGAGCGGCGAGTCACCATTCCTCCTCGTCGTATCCTATGATGAACCTCATGGCCCCTCAACTTGTCCCCCACCGTTCTGTGACATGTTCAAGGATTTCGAGTATAAGCTTGGCGAGAACGTGCGGGACCCGCTCCTCAACAAGCCGGAGCATCAGAGGGAATGGGCTGAGCACGCCGGTCTTCCAAGAGACAAGGAGACCTTGAAGAACCCTATGTATTTCGGATGTAACAGCTTCGTCGACTATGAAATAGGAAGAGTCTTAGAGGCGATTGAGAAGTATGCGCCGGATGCCTTGGTAATCTTCACTTCAGATCATGGAACGCCCCTATTGTCGCACGGTTTAAGCTCTAAGGGACCCGCCATGTACGATGAGACGACACGTATACCATTCATCGTAAAATGGAAGGGAAGAATCCCGAAGGGAAAAGTCTGCGAACATCCCGTCTCCCACATCAATATTGCCCCCACAATACTTGAGGCTGCAGGGTTAGATGTGCCTCCATTCCTGGAGGGAAGAAGCATCCTCTCAACGTTTTTTGACCCAGAAGTTAAGCCTAACGATTACATCTTCATGGAGTTCACGCGGTACGAAGTGAATCATGATGGATGGGGAGGATTTCAGCCGATTCGATGCGTATTCGATGGAAGATACAAGCTCGTCATCAACCTTCACTACATGGATGAACTCTACGATCTGAAGAAAGACCCCCAAGAGATGATTAACCTGATAGATTCGCCTGAACATGTTGAAGTAAGGGATCATCTTCATGACAAAATCTTGGAATGGATGGATGAAACTAGGGATGTCTTCCGAGGGCCGATCTGGGAACGTAGACCTTGGAGGAAGAAGCGCCGCATGGGATGGAACGGAAGCGGGAAGACTCGGCCTAGAAGAGATGACGGCTATGAACCTCGCGTCCTATTATACGAGACCGGGCTGCCCGTGGAAAAGTGGGAGTACGAAAAGAAATAACCATTTTAGGTAAACATTCGAAAAGGATAGTAAATCAAGTTTCGAAGAAGCTTTCATGATGGAGGCTAACTTCCATGAATGCCCGTGAGAACTATCTAAGAGCCGCAGAGATGAATGGACCGGAATGGATCCCATGCAGCGTATCAATTTCTCCCCCTCTATGGAGCAAGTATCGTGAAAGAATGGAGGACCTTGTGCTCAGACATCCAAGGATCTTCGGAAAATATGAAAAGGGAAGCATGAACTTCGATGACTTCGGCGTTAGACGTAAAGGAAACAAAATCACAGATGAGTGGGGCTGCGTCTGGACCTTTCTAGTTGACGGCCTCCAAGGGCAAGTCGTGAAACATCCACTTGAAGACTGGAAAAAACTGAAGTCCTATAAGCCTCCGGATCCTTTATCGCTGGATAATATTCCTCAAGAAGGGCTTCCCCCCTCAAAGGGAGATTTCCAAAAGGCTTTAAAGAGGATTCAAAAGGCTAAGAAGGAAGGAAGACTGGCCGTTGGTAGCTGCCCGCATGGATTCATGTTTCAGCGCCTCTACTATCTTCGAGGATTCAAAAATTTGATGAGAGATTTCGTCACGGAGCCGCCTGAGCTTCAGATTCTGATTGATATGGTTGTCGATTTCAACTTGAAATTGATTCATCGATGGCTCGAGATCGGAATCGACCTGCTGGCCTGCGGAGACGATCTTGGAATGCAGGATAGACTTCCAATCCATCCGAAAATCTTCAGGAAATATCTTGTTCCAGCCTACAAAAAGATGTTTCAGCCAGTGAGGGAGAGAGGAATCCACATTCATTTCCACAGCGATGGACATATAATGGAGATCGCGGAGGACCTGGTGGAAACCGGCGTGACGATACTTAATCTTCAAGACTTAGTCAATGGAATAGAAAAGATCAAGAAGACCCTTAAGGGAAAAGTCTGCATCGATATAGACATAGACCGCCAAAAAATAGTCCCCTTCGGAAAGCCTAAGGACATTAAGAAGCACGTCAGCCACGTGATTTCCGAACTCAACTCTCCAGAAGGCGGATTCATGATCACAGTTGGCATTTATCCGCCGACTCCTATAGAGAACGTAGAAGCGCTGTGTCAAGCCTTGGAAGAGGAGGGGTGCGGACCGAAATTTTAAGAAGAATAAAACGTCAGGGTAGCGGTCTCTTTTTTGGGGAAAACTATGAGCGAATATTTCTATGTTGTCGACGAAGACGATAACGTTATAGGGAAAGCCACGAGGGAAGAGTGCCATTCTAATCCTAATCTGATACATCGATCGGTCTACGTCTTCCTAGTGAACAGCAAAGGCGAAATCTTCATTCAGAAACGATCCTTGAAGAAGGATCTTTACCCCGGCTTTTACACAGCCTCGGCGACGGGGCACGTTGATTACGGCGAGGATTATGACGAAGCTGCCAGAAGAGAATTGAGAGAAGAACTCGGCATAGACGCGCCTTTACATAGACTGGGCAAAGTGAAGAGTTTCTCAGAGACCGAGCGGGAAATCTCGATGCTTTACATCTGCAGATACGACGGACCAATCAGTTTCGACAGGAAAGAGATAACTGAAGGCATCTTCATGAGCATAGAGGACATCCAGAGAAGCCTCAGAACGGGAGAGAAGAAGTTCGCCTACGGCTTCAAGGTTGCCTTTAAAGAATTTTCAAGGCATTTCCAAGATATCCTCAAAAAAGATAAATGAAAGCCTCCTCAGTAATTATTGGATCCGAAAAAATACGGTAGATTTCTATTGGGGAAAGCAGCATTCTCACTTCTCGCAAGGCAGATCCGTTCCGCACTAGCTGATCTAGGATTCTCCGAGCCAACTGAGCCGCAGAAAAAGGCGATTCCTCCGATCCTCAGAGGGGAAAATGTCCTCCTGATCGCTCCGACGGGAAGCGGGAAGACAGAAGCCGCTTTGCTTCCAGTCTTCTCGAATCTCCTAAGCTCTTCAAAGGAAGAGGAAATATCGGTTCTGTACATAACGCCGCTTAGAGCTCTAAACCGCGACATGCTGAGGAGAGTTTCAGAATGGTCCAATTGGCTTGGATTCTCAGTTGAAGTTAGACATGGAGACACGACTGTGAAGATCCGTAGAAGACAGGCAGTTAAACCTCCAGACATGCTGATCACGACTCCGGAGACTCTTCAAGCAATCCTGCCTGGACGGTTGATGAGAAGAAACCTCGGCAACGTCAGGTTCGTCATCATCGACGAGGTCCACGAGATCGCAGAGTCCAAACGTGGAGTTCAACTTGCCGTTGCGCTTGAGCGGTTGAGAGAAGTCACCGAGAAAGAGTTTCAGAGGATAGGGCTCTCGGCGACTATTGGCAGCCCAGAGAAGGCGGCTGGTCTTATAGGCGGAGCGAACCGTCCGGTTAGGATTGTTCAAGCATTTCCGACGAAGCGTTACGAGTACTCTATTGAGTATCCGTTTCCAAACAGTGAAGATTATGACCTTGCAGCTGATCTTTTAACAAGCCCTGAGGCGGCAGCTCGAATACGTAGAATCTTGGATCTGATAAAGAGTCACGTTTCAACCCTTGTCTTCGTTAACAGCCGCACAAACGCTGAGATGCTTGGTCATAAACTCGGCTCGGTCTCTAAGGAGATCGCGGTTCATCACGGCTCCTTATCCAAAGAAGAGAGGCATACAATAGAGGATGAGTTCAAGGAGGGATTGTTGAAGGCGCTTATCTGCACAAGCACTTTAGAATTGGGGATCGACATAGGAAACGTGGACTTCACAATCCAGTATCTCTCGCCGAGACAGGTCTCCGCCCTCATACAACGAGTAGGCAGAAGTGGACATAGACTGGACACAGCGTCTAAGGGCGTCATAATCACGGCTTTCCCCGATGATCTCTTAGAGGCGATGGCAACGGTTCGAAGGGCATACAAGAATCTCGTAGAGCCAACTCGGATTCATGAGAACGCCTTGGATGTTCTGGCTCATCAGATTGCGGGAATATTGATGGACAAGAGAAGGATCTCCATCGATGAAGCATTCAGCATCGTGAAGCGGGCTTATCCCTATAGGAATCTTTCAAGGGAGAAGATGCTCGAAGTTGTTAAGTACCTAAATGAGCTTAGACTTCTCTGGATGGACGGGGAGATTTTGGGGAGAAACAAGCGGACCCGAAGATACTACTATGAGAATCTTTCAATAATCCCAGATGAGAGAAGATATCCCGTGATAGACATCATATCCGACCGAAAAATAGGAACAGTCGGCGAAGAATTCATGGCTCTCAGAGCGAGAATCGGGCTTAACTTTCTCTGCAAGGGAAAGGTCTGGCGGATCGTCCAAGTCGAAGATGAAACGGGAAGAGTATATGTCATCCCCTCAGAAGATCCATTAGCAGCGGCTCCGGGATGGGACGGCGAGATGATCTCCATACCGCAAGCCGTCGCAGAGGAAGTTGGAAAGATAAGGCATGAAATAGCTGAGGAGATAAGACGGCTTGGCGACATAGACGCAGTTGCAGAGAAGATTGTCCGAGAATATCATGTGGATCCGAAGGTGCTTCATGAGGCTGTAGGGGAGATCTATGAGCACTTCAAGCGTAAACTTCCTGTTCCCACGGATAGGCTGATTCTAATTGAGGGGTACGGCAAGTATCTCATTGTTCATCTATGCTTCGGCGAGATCGTTAATGTAACTTTAGGATGTATCTTCGACGCGGTTCTTTCGGACCGCGAGCTCATAACAGGCTGGTGGAACGATGGATACCGAATATTGATTGAGATGCCTCGGAAAATCGAGAAAAACGAGCTGGAAAGGCTTCCCTCCATCCTCTTCAATCTAAGCGACGAAGAAGTAGACAAGGCGTTCAACGAATACTTGAAGTCTCGCTTCCCCTTCGCCGAGAGGCTGAAATTCATCGCTGAAAGGTTCGGCGCCCTCCCAAGAGGGAGACTCGCAAGTCCAAGACTGCTCTCTCAGATTTTAGGCAGATTCAAAAAGACGCCGGTCTTTGAGGAGACCCTCAGAGAAGTCATGACTGAAAGAATCGACTTGGAAGCCGTGAAGAGGATGATGGCATCCATAAGATCGGGGCAGATTCAAGTGAAGACTCTTCTATCTAAAGAGAAGCCGTCACCAATCGCATATCATATACTTGAGAAGTACGCGGACATCCCAGAGCTTATGGCTCCGAGACGCATCATAATAAGCAATATAGAAAGGATGAAAAGATCAATCGAATCGAGGAAAGTCAGGCTTCTCTGCCTTTCCTGTGGAGATTGGCTGGGTGAATCTAGAATCCTAAGTCTACCTGAAAGACCAGCATGCGGGAAATGCGGCCTCGGATTGTTGGCCGTTTTGAGAAGAAGGGAGAACGCTGATAGATTGAGAGAGATGCTGAGAAGAAGGCTGAGGGGAGAGGAGCTGAACGAGGAGGAATTGAAGGAGCTAAGCATAGCTAGGAGAACGGCTGATCTAGTTCTGAGCTATGGGAAAAGGGCCATTGTCGCTCTGCAGGTTAAAGGCGTGGGGCCTGAAACGGCCTTTAGGATACTGGGCAAGATGCATTTTGATGAGAAAGAGTTTTATCTAGATCTCTTAAAGGCTAAGATTCGCTTTTTGAGGACCCGTCAGTACTGGGATGAAAAGACTCCTGTGGCCCCTTAAGATTTAGAGAATTATTTAATTGCGCCTAGAACCAGCGCAAGCAGAGCCATGCGGACGACGACTCCGTTTCTAGCTTGCTCGAAGTATTTTGCGAAGGGGGTTGAATCCACCTCAACTGCTATTTCATCAATCCTTGGAAGCGGATGTAAGACGATTAAGTCTTCCTTTGCCTTTTTCAGAACGTTCAAGTCGATCACATAGCTTCCTTTCACCTTCTCATATTCCCCGAGATCTGGGAACCTCTCCTTCTGTATACGCGTTACATAAAGCACATCCGCGTCGGGAAGCACCTCCATGAGATCAGTATGCTCTGAGACTTCTATGCGATCTTTAATGTCCTCGATGACCTCCGGCCTCATTTTGAGGAGATCCGGCGAGATAAGATTTAGATTCACGTCATAAAGTGAAAGGGCATAGGCGAGGGAATGAACGGTTCTTCCATAACGGAGATCACCCATCAAGATTATGTTCAACCCATCTATCTTGCCCTTAGACTTGAGGATCGTGTAGAGATCCAGAAGGGCCTGAGTTGGGTGTTCCTCGGCTCCTGAACCTGCGTTTATGACGGGGACCCTTGCGTATTCAGCTGCGAATCTTGCTGCTCCTTCAAGTGGATGCCGCAGAACAATCACGTCGGAGTAGCTCTCAACAACCCTCACGGTGTCGGCTAAGGACTCGCCTTTCCAGACGGATGAGACCCCTGGCTCAGCAAATCCGATCACGTTTCCACCTAGCTTGTACATGGCTGTCTGGAAGCTGAGCATGGTTCTTGTGCTTGGTTCAAAGAAGAGCTCCGCCAAGACCTTTCCGCGGAGCATGTTTGATCCTTTCTCGACAAGGGGCTCAATTGAACGTGAGACTTCAAGAATGTAATCGATCTCTTCGCGGGTGAAGCTTCTTATGGAGACTATGTCCCGGTTAGTAAAGTTATAGCTGTTTCTCATATGATTGATCCACCTTGAGAGCAAATATATGAATATAAGATTTAAGCCTTATAATTTCCTCCTCGTAGGAGATGTTAAATCTTCAGAATATGTTTAGCTCTGTTCTTCTTTTTATGAGAATAACCTTTTATTTGATTCTTTAAATACGTATGGAATGGTTGATCTGCATGTCTAAGAGGACACTTAGGGTTTCGAAGATTAGAAATGGAACGGTCATAGACCATATTGCGAGAGGACGAGCATTAGATGTGATCAAGATTCTAGGCATAAATGGCCGTTCAGGAGGAGTTGTAACGATCGCTATGAATGTGCCGAGCAAGAAGCTGGGAACGAAAGACATGGTTAAGATCGAGGGACGCGAGTTAAACCCCGAAGAGGTTGACAGAATCGCTTTGATATCGCCTCGAGCCACGATAAACATAATCCGGAACTATAAGGTTGTGGAGAAGCAAAAGGTTAAGCTTCCCCCGATGGTTCAAGGAATCGTCAGATGCATAAAGCCCTCCTGTATCTCGAACAGCAAAGGCGAACCGGTTAAACCGACATTCTACGTTGAGCAGGAAGACCCCTTAAGATTGAGATGCCATTACTGCAACAGCATAATGGAAGAAGAAGACGTACTGAAACAGTTTTAGCGACGTGAAGAATCATCCGATACCCAAACAGAAAAAGAAAGATCCTCCTCGAGACTTTAATTGAATAATCAGCGATTCCCAAAATAGGCTTCCGTGATTCAAGTTGAAGAGAGCTTTCTTTTTAACGGGGCGGCCGGGAATCGGCAAAACAACAGTTCTGCTAAGAATCGTTGAAGAATTAAAGAAGCGAGACCTCAAGATCGGCGGCTTAATCAGTCAGGAAATCAGAAGGGATGGGACCCGCGTAGGATTTAAAATAATCGATTTAGACAGTGGAAGAGAAGGATGGCTTGCCCACGTGAGACAGCCCGTCGGCCCAAAGGTCGGCAAATATAGAGTATGCATGAAAGATTTGGAATCGATCGGTGTTGATGCAATCCTAAGAGCGCTCAGAGAAGCCGATATAGTTGTGATAGATGAGATAGGGCCAATGGAGCTTTTCTCTAAGCTCTTCAAAAAAGCAGTTGTCGAGGCGTTGAACAGCGGAAAGATGATTCTCGGAACTATTCACTATAGGATTAAGACTTCGTTCATCGCTGAGATTAAAGAAAGAGAAGACGTTGCGATAATCGAAGTAACACGAGAAAACAGAGAGGATCTCCCAGAAGATATTACACGTGAAATCCTAAGACTCCATAAGAAACGAGTCGAAGAATAAAAATAAAGAAAAGAGAATGATTCTTCGATTCTGCCAATGGCCTCCCCTCCAACAATCAGCATTCCGTAAAGAATCGGTCTATCCAGAGAAATCTTCAGGAATAGACCCGGCGAAACCCTATTAAGCATGCATTCAACCTTGAGTTCCAAGATCGGAGAGATGTCTAGGTGCTTATAGCCGGAGTTGATGACGCGGGAAGAGGCGCCGTTATAGGACCCCTCGTAATAGCGGGAATTCTGGTCGACGAGAAAGGCTTGAAAAAGATTGAGACCCTTGGGGTTAGAGACTCAAAGACAATCGCGCCTAAAAGAAGAGAATACCTAGCCGCTGAGATTCTCAAGTTAGTCAAGGGCCATCATATAGTGAAGCTGTCACCAAGAGAGATCGATCATGTCGTTGAAACCGGGAAAAAACTTCACCGTCTGAATAGGCTTGAAGCTAAAGCTATGGCTCAGGTCATATCGCATCTCAAGCCGGATATAGCTTATATTGACGCCTCGGACGTCTTGCCGGAGAGGTTCAGCCGCCACATCATTGAAGAGTTACCCTTCAAGGTGAAGATCGTCTCTGAACACAAAGCCGACAAGACTTACCCGGTGGTCTCTGCGGCTTCAATCATAGCTAAGGTGGAACGTGACCGAGCGATCAGTGATCTCCGCAGGGAATACGGCGAATTCGGTTCAGGCTATGCGTCGGACGGCCGAACCATAAAATTTCTTGAGGAATGGATGAAGACGCATAAGAATTATCCAGATTTCGTTCGTAGGTCTTGGGCACCTGCGAAAAGAATCGAAGCTGCATACAGCAAGTTTCAGAAAAGACTTTAAGGGGAGTCTTCTCACCTTTTCGGCATTTTAATATTTTGAAGGATTCTGTTAGCTACTTTTCCAATGGAGAAGGAGTTAGGTTACTTCTTTAAATCTTTAATCTTTATATTCGCAATAGTGTAACGATAAAAAACAGTTAAACGTTGCTTATAGGAGGAATCTTCGCTGTGAATGTGATTCTCATAGTCTCGGATACCTTCAGATATGATCATCTAGGATGCTATGGGAATGAATGGATAAGAACTCCGAACTTGGATTCCTTCGCAGAGAAGGCAATCGTTTTCGACCGAGCCTATACAGCTTCATTCCCAACTGTTCCACATCGCCACGACCTCTACACGGGAAGATACACATTCGTATATTCAGAATGGGCGCCTCTGCCGAGAAACGAGCTAGTCCTAGCTCAGATTCTCCGTCAATCCGGATGCGTAACGCAGCTAATCGTCGACACTCCGCATATACTGAAGGACGGATACAATTATGACCGAGGGTTCGACGGATGGTTATGGATAAGGGGACAAGAAGGAGACAGATACATGACCTCCCCACGGGAGGTTAAACTGCCATGCAACCCAAGCAAACTTAGATACGGAGCGAGAACGGTAACCCAATATCTACGAAACGTTTCGCTGCGCCAGCGGGAAAGCGACTATTTCGTCGCTCAAACTATGACAGCAGCGATTAAATGGCTCGAACTGAATTATGACCAACATGAAAAGTTCTTCCTACATGTCGATACATTCGACCCTCATGAGCCTTGGGACCCCCCAAGATGGTACGTAGACATGTATGACCCGGAATATGAAGGCGAAGAAGTCACATATCCCGTCTATGGACCATGCGACTACCTATCTGAGGAGGAGCTGAATCACTGTCGAGCTCTATACGCCGGTGAGGTTACCCTCGTCGACCGGTGGATCGGCATGCTTCTTGAAAAGATAGAAGATCTGGGGCTTCTTGAAGACACAGCGATCATCTTCACAAGCGATCATGGATTTTACCACGGGGAGCATGGGCTTATTGGAAAATCGATTATACAACCCATGGCTGCTGGAAGCTCCGCACTGTATGAGGAGGTAGCTCACATTCCGTTAATCATCTATCATCCTGACATGAAAGGAGGCAGACGCTGCGGAGCTCTTGTTCAACCCCAAGATATAACAGCTACGATTCTCGAAATATTAGAGGCGAAAACTCCAGTGGTGATGCATGGAAGATCATTACTTCCGCTTCTACGAGGGGAGGAAGTTCCATGGCGCGACTTTGCGGTTACTTCTCCCAGCATAATTCACGGGCCCGTTGCAGGTCAAAGAATAACCGTGACAACCCATGATTGGGCCTTTATATATGCAGGTCAAGTGGAGGATGCGTTAAGGGATAACCCTGGAAGAAAGGCTAATTTCGAGAGGCTTGAAAAGGTTGCTGGAAAGATCAAGAATGAGCTGTATAATCTACGTAAGGATCCCAGAGAAGAAAAGAATGTCTTCGAAGAAGAGAGAGAAGTAGCCGAAGAATTGCACAGAAAACTTGTAGATTTTCTCCGCGAAGTGGGAACGGAGGAACAACACCTAAAGTATTGGATAAAAATATAGTGAACTGCTTGAGTAACCCTTCCTTTTCTAATTTAGAAAGGGCGTCATATCCAAGCTGAATCATACCAAGGCAGATCTGGTCGACGAATCCGGTATCGCGGAAGAACCCCTCCAGCATCTGACAAGATACGCTTGTACATCTTCTCGCATATCTCCGGCTTCTCTTGAGCTATATTTTCACGCTGCTCTGGATCTTCCCTCAGATCATGCAGTCTAGCATCGCCGCCTTCCAGATTAGCTATGTAGGCATACTCCTCATCGCGGCACCAAACATACCCGCCGTAAATCGAGGTGATGTACTCCCTTCTCTCTTCCCTTTCTCCCGTCACCCATTCCCAAACGTTCCTCCCCTCCATCTTAACTGGAGATTGAAGCCCGGCGAGAGCCAACAACGTCGGAGCAACATCATGCGTGCTTACATAGGCATCACATGTTGTTCCCGCATATTCCTTGTCTGGATGATAAATCATGTACACCAAATCCGTTAATTCAGGGTACAGACATAAAGGAGGAACCTTATGCAGAATGCCGTGATCCATTATGGGATGCCCGTGATCCGACATGATCATTATTATGCTGTTCTCCCAGAAACCGAGCTCCTTAACTTTGTCCAAGAGCTTCCCTACATACTTGTCGACGAGGGTAACCTCACCGGCGTATTGAGCTCTGGTGTACTCTAGTTCTCCCTCTCGGAACTTGTAGGGGCCGCCGTGAGTATTTATAATCCGTCTTCCCTCGTAATTTTCAGTATCGAAATACATGTCAAGTATAGGCTTCGGAGCGCACCACGGCTCATGAGGGTCAAATTCATCTACGACCAGCAGAAAATTCTCAGCGTCCCTGTTCCTCTCAAGCCAGTCGACTGCTTTTCCAAAGGTTCTAGCTGGGAACCAGTCTTCCTCCCCTCTCCAGTCTTGCATATTCGCTAAGCAGCTCTCAAGACCGTGCCCCACGCAGCCATAGGCGAGGTCGCACGGCAGGTTCTTAGGGTCCTCTATGTCTCCCTTGATGGGAGTTCTATAACGATCATGCTCTTGTCCCCGTATCCATTCCCAATGCGTGAAGCCACGGTGAAAATTCATTGAAGGCTTGAACATGTGATAGGTTGAGCAGAAAAGGGCGGTTAGATACTTTTCATGCCTAAATATCTCAGACATTGTTACTTGATCTTCGGGGATCGGTTCCCATCCCGGAATCTTTACATTATCTCCTTTTCTTGGAATGTATCCCTTGTTTGGAAATGTTCGCATACCTGTATACATTGCTCTTCTAACGGGAATTGTGGGAAGGGCTTCTGGAAAGGCTCTGGTGAAGACCACGCTTTCCTTTGCGAATTCATCCAAGTTCGGCGTGTGAATCCAATCGTTTCCATAGCATCCTACGTGGTCCTTTCTCAAACTGTCAAGCATGATGACGATTACGTTCACTTTACCCTGTCTCTCCTCATTCACAGCCACATTCGTCTTTACTGTTAAAGTAGGCTTTCAATTATTTTTCTCTTTTTTGCTAAGAAACCAGTTTATAGAAGTGATTAAAAATGAGCTAACTGTTGACTTAAGTGGTTTATCTCTTCGGCTTCAGGTATTCCATTTTTCGTTTTATCTTTTCAAGTTCCGCTTCGTATCCTCTTATCTTCTTTTCAACTTCCTGCCTCTTTTGTTCTACGGCTTTCCTTTGATTGGAGACAACGTTTAATCTCATCTGAAGCCTATCGTATTTATACATGTCTCGGCATCGTCGAATCTCATCGTAGATCTTGTTTTCCTCTTCCATGATGGAAGAATATTTCTCGTCGATCTTCTTTTTTTGCTCTCTGAGCTCATCTAATGATTTTTCAATTCTTTTCTGTTGCTGCCTAAGTTCTGCAATGACATACATTGAAGACATATCTCAAAATAAATCGCGAAAAATAATATAAATGTGCCGCTTCCCGTTGGCTATTCCAACATGGTAAACTCAACGTCACTTTTATGCGGCATTTCTAGCAAACAACATCTCAGTCAACCCGGCGATTAGAGAGAAAAACAGATCTATTTCTTAAACACCAATCCTCTTTGTTCTGGAACCACATTCGGCGGCGGAATCTCCCCCTTCAGAACGGCGATTATGTTCCTCGCATTGCAGAGAGCCATAGAGATCCTCGCCTCTTTCGTTAAAGAAGCGATATGGGGAGTTAAGATCACATTATCAAGACTAAGCAATGGATCATCAAGCGGAACCGGTTCCTTTTCAAAGACGTCCAGTCCCGCTCCGGCTATAGCCTTCTCCGTCAAGACCTTAGTCAGGGCTTTCTGATCAATGACCGCTCCCCTCGCAGTGTTTATAAGATATGCCGTCTTCTTCATCAGCCGAAGATGTTTTTCTTTAATCAATCCACGAGTCTGCGGAGTTAAAGAAAGATTTATTGAGACGAAATCAGATTCCTTCATAACCTCCTCTAAGCTTTTACGCTCTGCCCCTAGCTCCTTCTCCGCTCTTTCATTACGACGGATATCATGATAGATAACTTTCATACCGAACCCTTTCACGCATCTCTTAGCCACTTCATATCCAATTCGTCCTAACCCGATGATCCCAACAGTCTTCCCTTTGAGATCTACGCCGTAACCAGGATAACCAGAAGCTCCCTTCGCCCAGCCTTCCCTTACATACCTGTCAGCTTGAACTATCTTCCTATTACAGGCCAAAATCAGAGCCAACGTCATATCCGCAACGGCATCTGAGAGGACACCTGGAGTATGGACGAGATAAACTTTATGTCTCGTCAATGCTTCTACGTCGCAGTCGTCATATCCAACGCCGTATCGAGCGACAACCTTCAGCTTGGGAGCCTTTTGAAGGAGATCCTCGCCGACCCCGTAGCCCACCATTCCTTCGGCTTCTGCAAGTTGCTCATTAAATCTTTCCTCCGAGATAAATTCCACTTCCGCTACGGACCTTAACATCTCTATAGCTTTCCCAAAGATTACGGGATCTTTCCATTTCGGAAGTAGCAAAACTTTTGGTTTCATAAACTTCACCTACTCATGCAGATCGAATCGCGTCTCATCTTTTTTATCAGATGCACATTCATCAAGGCATGAAATATAAAACCTTTTG
The DNA here is from genome assembly GCA_003601725.1 of Candidatus Bathyarchaeota archaeon. Taxonomy (GTDB): domain Archaea; phylum Thermoproteota; class Bathyarchaeia; order Bathyarchaeales; family DTEX01; genus B63. The sequence continues at coordinate 2,451 of PIYJ01000003.1, read as the reverse complement.
GTTAACAGAGAACCTTCAAATCAATCTAAGCGTTAGATATCAGCTCACAAAAAGAGGGTGAGCTCCTCAACATTTATCTAGAAGTTTTTCTTTCCTAAAGAAGAATATGGAGGTCAAGTTATGCCTGCTATTGAGGTCGGTAGAATCTGCATCAAGACTTGTGGACGTGAAGCTGGAAAACGATGCGTCATCGTCGATTTGATTGACAAAAACTTCGTCTTGGTAACAGGACCAAAGTCCGTTACGGGGGTTAGGCGGCGACGAGCAAACATCAATCATCTAAGCCCAACAGAAGAGAAGATCAACATAAAGCGAGGAGCATCCGACGAAGAGGTGCTTCAAGCCTTGGGGTTAGCTGAGAAAGGAAAGAAAAGCAAAGAAAGCGCAGAGACAAAAGAGGCAGCATAGCCGGAAACAGACAGGCTTTTAACTTTTCAATCTAACTCTTCTCCTAAGAGGAATACTAGATGCCGAGAATACCCGCCCCTTGGACCGTGAAAAGAAAGATTCTGGTCAAATCCGAATCGGAGACCGACCCCAGCTTCGGATATAAACCTGAGGAAAGACCGTACCCCGATCTTGTCAGATTCGGCGTGATAAACCTAGATAAGCCTCCTGGGCCTTCAAGCCATGAGGTAGCCGCCTGGGTGAGACGCATTTTAGGCGTTAAACATGCCGGGCACGGCGGGACCCTAGAGGCATAAAAGCCAGGGATATCCCAAAGTGACCGGTGTTCTACCCGTCGCCTTAGAAGACGCCACCAAGACGATTCAAGTCTTGCTTGAAGCTGGGAAGGAATACGTCTGTTTGATGAAGCTCCATTCCGATGTGCCTGAAGACCGTGTAAGAGAGGTTTTAGCCGAGTTTCAAGGGAAGATCTATCAACGGCCTCCTGCAAGGGCATCCGTAAAGAGAAGAGTTAGGATTCGCAAGGTCTACTACTTAGATGTGCTTGAAATCGAGGGCAGAAACGTCCTTTTCAGAATAGGATGCCAAGCAGGCACTTATATAAGGAAGATATGCCACGATGTTGGAGAAGTCTTAGGATGCGGCGCACACATGCAGGAGCTCCGCCGCACCCGATCCGGTCCCTTCACTGAGGATGAAAAAAGCGTCACCCTGCATGACGTTGTTTATCTTCACAGCAAATGGCAAGAGACCGGAGAATTGGAATATCTCCGAAGATTCATCCTTCCCATGGAGAAGACCTTGGAGATCACGCCTAAAATCTACGTGCGGGATTCAGCCGTTGACGCTCTATGCCACGGGGCTCACCTCACCGCCCCCGGAGTCGTCTCACTAGAGGCTGGAATAACAAACGGATCTACAGTCGCCCTATTCACGCTTAAAGGCGAAGCCATCTCCCTAGCGACCGCGACGGCAAGCACAAAAGAGATCCTAGAGATGAATCACGGCATAGTAGCAAGAAACAACCGAGTTCTGATGCCGAGGGGAACCTATCCCAGAATGTGGCGTTCAAAAACCAGCTCCGCATGAAGGATTATTCAGTCAGTTGGTGAAAGATTAAAAAGGAACCAGAATCTAAAAGATTCGAATAGAAAAAAGGAAAGCCGGGGTCTCCTAGAGCCTCATAGAAAAGGCGGGAAACCAGGTAGGGAGCAGATCCCGCTGAGAAGCGGAGCTTAAGCCTGGAGACCAGATAGACAAACAGCCTGTGGCCCCCTCGGGCCGCGTGGGTTCGAATCCCACCCCCGGCGCCATATTAAAATGCTTTTTTAGGCAATTTTTTGGCTTATTTTTTGCTTGGGTTTTCTATTTTACTTTAAGGTTTATATTTGTCGTTTGCCTTCTATTTTGGTTGAGTGCCGATAATGGTTAATCTGGACCGTTCCAGAAGCCTCGTGCTGGGCGTTCTGAGCGACTTTAAGCCTAAAAGTGCACGTGAGATCGCTAGGGCTACCGGATTGGGCATAACTGGGAGGCAGTAGCCGAACGGTTCATAGACAAATTCACGACTGGCGCTAAGTTCTGGACTCAGAATCACCGAGCTGGAGGAATAGATCCAAGACGCATAACGTTGCACTTAATCAAGGGTGTGGGTGGAAGGAGAAACAGCGCTGAGGTTGATAGGGTCTGGGAAGTAACACCCGGCATATTCGCCCCACCAATAACCTACGTGCTATCCTGTAAATGGGGCCTTGTTACTAAGAAGCATGTGGATGACTTTCTGGAAGTCCTGAGGTGGAGCAAGGAGTTCGGCGTCGACACTCCGGATGGAAGGGAGATTAAACAGGGAGTTGTAGGCGTATTTGCTGCAAGCGCCTTCAACCCAAGAGAGACGGTCCAGCTGAAGGATGAGTCCAGAATAAGCTTGGCACAATACGCTGCTAGGATGAGGTTTCAGCTCTTAAGGGCAAGCGACTTCAACCAGAAGCTTCATGAGAAAGGCTGCCCGAGAACAGTTACTGTTCAGAAAATTTGCAGGAGAGC
>PIYJ01000062.1 GCA_003601725.1 Candidatus Bathyarchaeota archaeon | reverse complement strand
CCCGCTCTCACGGCCCGTACCGGTTATAGGCTTGGTGAGCCGTTACCTCACCAACTACCTGATCGGCCGCAGCCCCATCCTCAGGCGATGCGGAAAGCATGGTTTCCGCATCCTTTAGGCGAGAAACCGTTCCAGGCCTTCTCGCCTATCGGGTATTAGCCCCAGTTTCCCGGGGTTATCCCCGTCCTGAGGGCAGGTTAGCTACGTGTTACGGAGCTGTTCGCCGTGTCTTCACCGTGGCTTGAAGACACGGACTAGCATGCCTTAGTCCCACCCCGATAGCAGTGGGGTCCGGCAGGATCAACCGGAGTTGGACGGTCGCATTTGTTATTGGCGATTTTCACCACGTCAAGCCCATCTTAGACCTAAGTTTAGTTGCTTAGGTCCGCATTTTGTGTTTCCGCAACTGGAGGTCACCCCTTCATTCAGAGGCGTTTCGCCTTTTTTGTCAGGGAGACGCCGCCAGATCGCGGGTATTTAGGCTTCGAATGGTTGAAGCCTATTCATATCTAGTAATTGTCTTCCTAATAAATTTAACTTGTCTCTTTTTTGCTGGTTTTTGGTTGTCTCTTTTTTGGTTTTTAGCTGTTTAATGTTGTGATCGGAGTTCTTGGATGTTGACTTCTCTTTTGAGTTCTGCTGATCGGTATGCCATGTCTGTGATTTCCATGATTTTTAGGCCTTCTTCTCCGGGGGTTTTGGGGTTGAGGTTTTCTTGGCACGCTGTGATGAAGTCGTCGATTAATTGAGTCCATATTTCCGTATGTCTGAGGGGGGTTTCGTAGGATTTTGATACGCCTAATCCCTTTTCTTCAGTATAATAAGTGAAGGGGTTTAGCTTTAATCCTCCTGCGGATCCGAAGATCAATGTTTCTGTGTGGGGACCTATATGTGAAGCCCAAGAGGTCTCGAAGGTGGCGGTTACTCCTTCTTTGAATCTGACGAATACTGATGAATGTTCTTCGACGTCATAAACTACGCCTAGCTTTACAGGAGGTTCTATTCCCTTGAACCTCATTGCGCTTACGGATACTGGTTGAACCTCTCCAAGCAGATACAATGATACGTCAATATCGTAGCATCCGATGTCTGTTAAAGCCCCTCCTCCAGCCTTGGAAGAGTCAAGGAACCACTTAGACTCTTTCAGAATATCTATGCCGGGTCTGCCTTTCCTTCTCAGAGTAGTAGCTCTATAATAATAGATTCGTCCAAGCTTCCCCTCGTCTATGTATTTTTTCGCCAATTCAACTTGAGGGGTAAATCTGTATCTTGCACTGCAGATTCCGAGCTTTACTCCCGCTTTATTGCATGCTTCAACCATATTTCTTGCCTCTTCAGAATTCATGGCCATTGGTTTCTCACATAGAACATGTTTGCCTGCTGAAGCTGCATCGCATGTGATTTTTGCATGAGCAAAAGGCGGGGTGCAAACGGCAACTCCATCTAGGCTGTCCAGTGCTAAGAGGTCTTGGTAGTCTGTGAAGGCATTCTTGATTTTGAATTCCTTTGAGGTTGACTCTAATGTTTTCGGATTTATATCCGCGATCGCTGTTACTTCTGCTTTTTTGTTTGCTGAAAAAGCTTTTATATGAGCGTGGCCTATTACGCCGACGCCTATAATTCCTATTTTAAACTTTTTCATCATTATTCGCTCCTGTTATCCGTGACTTTATACATTAGATCTAAAAAGACTATTGATTTTTTCGGGTTAAGCATCTAAACGTTTCATATGTAAAAAACGAATTCGAGAGGATTCCTCCCTTTTTTATGCCCTTTTATCTTCTATCAGGGAGCTTCGAGTAGGTTCCATCCCGGGTTCGATATAAGGCTAATCTTCCAATGGTCTCCCAATCGTCGTCTTTTCTACGTCTGACTTGTGCAACTATGATCTCAGCTGTAGGGTCTGTTTTACCTTGCCATATCGTGATGCCTAAGAAGTCTCGGTCATTTAATCGCGTGTAAAATCTTGCTATAGGCTGGGATTTGGAGCTCAATTTAATCACCATTCCTCAGTCATTCTGGAAAATATTATTCTCATATGTGATTTAAATTCAGTTAATAAGATAAATTTCCGAAAGGATATAAAATGCTTAAGGGTGACGACAGATTTGACCGGTGGATATGCAGGTGAGATTTTAAGAATAGACTTGAGCAAAAGGAAGATTCATCAATGGAGAGCTGATGAGTCTCTGCTGAGAAAGTTCATAGGCGGAAGCGGACTTGCAGCAAAGATACTTTTCGACGAGACCGGCCCTAGCGTTGACCCATTCGATCCTGAAAACCTTCTCATCTTCATGACCGGGCCGGTAACAGCGACTAGGGTTCCCCTCTCCGGTCGATATCAAGTAGTTTCAAAGTCGCCTCTAACTGGAATCTATGGTGAAAGCGATTCCGGGGGAAGCTGGGGACCCGAGCTAAAGAAGGCTGGGTTTGACGGAATAGTCATCAGTGGACGGGCATCTAAGCCAGTCTATCTTTGGATTTCTGATGGACATACGGAGTTGAAAGATGCTGATCACCTGTGGGGAATGGATACCTACGAGACGGATCAAGCAGTGAAGGATGAGACTGACGAGAACGCTGTAGTTTCATGTATAGGACCGGCGGGGGAGAAGCTTGCGAGAATCGCTGGGATAATCAATGACGGAAAGCATGGAAGAGCAGCGGCGAGATGCGGGTTAGGCGCAGTCATGGGTTCAAAACGTCTCAAGGCGATAGCCGTCCGAGGCGCCGGCCGAATTGAAGTAGCTGACCCGGAGGCTCTTGAAGATTCCGTGAAAGAGCTAGCTCCATCAATCATCAAGAATGCTAGAAACATGCATGATTACGGAACAAGCGGGGGAATGACTACAATAGAATATTTGGGAGACCTCCCGATTAGAAATTGGCTTTTGGGATCTTGGGAGGAAGGCGCTGAGAAATTATCGGGGCAGACCATGGCTAAGACTATTCTCAGCGGGAGATACTATTGCAGCGGATGCATAATTGGATGTGGAAGAGAAGTCTCATTCGAGGATGAAAGATACGGAAGGGTTGAAGGCGCCGGTCCAGAGTATGAGACTTTGGCGATGCTAGGAGCAAACTGTCTAGTTGATGATTTAAAGGCTGTAGCTAAGGCTAATGAGCTCTGTAATCGATACGGCTTAGACACGATCTCCACAGGTGCAGTGATAGCCTTCGCTATGGAAGCCTATGAGTATGGCTTAATCAGCTATGAGGAAGCTGGGGAGATCCGTCTTACTTGGGGAAACGTTGACGCCTTGTTGAGCATGATTGAGAAGATTGGGAAACGCGAAGAGGGCTTGGGATGGCTTTTAGGCGAAGGTGTTAAAAGAGCCTCTGAGAAGATTGGAGGAGTCTCAGCCGAATTCGCAATTCACGTTAAGGGACTGGAGCTGCCAGCTCATGATCCAAGAGCCTATTACAGTCAGGGTCTTTCCTATGCTACTTCGAATCGAGGGGCATGCCACCTTCAAAGCCTCAGCCACATCTTCGAAAGAAGCGTCACGTTGCCTGATCTCGGCTTTCCTGAGGTTCAAGAGAGACTTAGCCTCAACCGAAAAGACGAGTTGGTCACTAAGGCTCAGAACCTCATGTGCATGTTTGATTCCTTAAAGGTTTGCAAGTTCATCATGTTCGGCGGAGTCAAGCCTAGCACCCTTGTAGAATGGCTGAATATGGTTACCGGCTGGGATGTGACTTTGGAAGAATTCATGCGGATCGGTGAACGGATATTCAATTTGAAGAGGCTCTATAATGTACGTGAAGGAATAAGTCGGAAAGATGATGTTTTACCTCCGCGGATCCTTGTTCATAAAAGAGGGAAAGGGGGATCTGCTGATTCTCTGCCTCCTCTCGGCGAGATGCTTTCGAGATACTATCGTTACAGAGGATGGAATGAGCTGGGTATACCTAGCAAAGAGAAAATCAAGGAGCTGGAACTAGAAGAAGAAGCAAAATTTCTATGACGAGGAGAGAAGCTTCAAGCATCAAGAAAGGCTGAGGATTCCTTTGTAGAATCAAGAATTCATCTTTGAATTTCCTCTTCTTTATTCTATCGTTCGCATCTGCCTTTTTCTTTAAATTCGTAAAGAGCCCACGATTTTTCTATTCGAGTTGGCTTTTAGGTTATTATTAAAAAATATCCGTGAGGTTGGATATATATTGTGTAAGTATAATTAATTCAATCGATCCCTAATTGAATAGGGCTTGTTTGAGGATAGATTCATGGCTGGAAAGCTAAGTGGACGTTCAGAGGGGGAGAATAGGTCTATCCGCTCTTTGTTTGAAGTCGCAGTGATAAGTATTCTTCTTCTCTCAGCCTCTGCGTATTGCCTGCTCTATCGATATCCTTCAATCTCTTCAGAAGGTGTCCCGTCAAATCGATCTTTCATCCTAAGCGTCACGTCAACATTAGAAAACAGAAGTCCTCAAGGAAAGATATGGAATCTTTCCGAGATAGAGAAGACGATCGGTTTATTCATAAATGACACCTGGCAAACTGTCTATCTGTTGAATGCTTCATACCCTGTCGAGGAGATTCAGACGGATACTGATGGAAATCCAATTGCCTCCATATCTTTTCCTAAATCTAAGATTCTCTACGGTGAAAACATCACTTATCAGATTGCCTATAAGATTATCCTTAAACCTCGTTCTCTGCCAGAGATATCTGAAAGCCAATCAGGAACCTTGAATGAGATTAATGATGAGCTGAAGGAAAAATATTGCAGAGCAAGCGGTCCTTGGCAGGTGGAGCAGGAGGATCTTCGAGATTTAGCCTTCAAGATCGCGGGTAATGAAACGAATGTTCTCGTATTGCTCAAAAGGTTTATCCTATGGATCAAAGGAAACATAAGTTATGAGTCCCGGGATCTCCCCAAGTATCCGACTGAAACATTAAGGGATAAATCGGGCGACTGTGATGATCAGGCGAATCTTCTCATCACTTTATGTCGCATAATCGGCATACCTGCGTACCTGCAAATTGGCTGTATTTATCTTCCTCAACGCGAGTCTGAGAGAGCCTACTGGGAAGGCCATTGGATGTTGAGGCTTACGAGAATAGGTTGGCATGGTTGGGCGGTGGTTTATGTTCCTCCTTGGGGATGGATTCCGGTTGATCTGACTTATGTTCCGGGAATCCTTTCAGACCCGTTGAATGCTATAAGAGAGGCTGCCATAATCGCTTATGCTACGGTTCAATATGCAAATGTCACTGAGACTGATTATGTTGCCTCGTCGCGGAGCTATCGGGAGTTCTTGCTGTCTAATGGGTTTAAAATCTATGAGCATGACGCTTTGTTTGAAGAGGACGAGAAACGCCCAGAAGGGGATACTTTTAGGCTTCCTCCTTTCTATACATTTATTTGTCTATCTGTTTCTTCATCGAACATCATAGGGGCGACTTGTATCCGTGAAGATCTGATTCATAAGCTATAATCGTCAATCGGTAAAATAGCGAATGCTTATAAAATGGTATTTATTTCATATCTCCACAGTCTGCATGAGAGGATGTCCGTCATGGCTAAATTCAAGGTGGTAATCTCTGATCCTGAAACTGGAAAGTCAAACGTTGTGGAGCTTGAGGATGCCCGTGCAGTTCCTTTGATAGGGAGAAAAATCGGCGATGTCTTGGATGGCACCGTAGTCGGGCTTTCAGGATATAAAGTGCTCATAACAGGCGGAACTGACAGCTCAGGCTTTCCGATGCGACCTGACATTCACGGCGGAATCAAAGCCAGAGTGCTAATTGGCAGAGGCATAGGTTACAGGGCTAAGGGAAAAGGGGATAGGCGGAGGAGAACAGTCAGGGGAAACACGATCACGGAGGATACTGCTCAGATCAACATGAAGATCATTGAAAAACCTTCCAGAAAGGGTCGAAAATCCGAGGAAAAGACAGAATCAAAGAGTGAAACTTGATCTAACGTATTGTATCTTTCTATTATTCAAGTTTACCGTCTCATTTCTGAGAGTGAAGATTCAAGAAGTATTTCACATACATACTGCAGATATTTAGTTTCCCTTCAAACCCCTTTTTTATATCTTACATCTAAACCTTCAGTCAAATGAAGCATTTAATGAGGCGATGCACTGTATTGAGGGAAGAGGGTTGTCCATATTAAGTTGGAAATATGGAAAAACAAAAACATGCTCCTTCATGAATGTAAGAAAAGCCCTTTCCCTCAATTATGAGAGACTTGCATTTCCTAGCTCAGAAGAGACAGCCTTGAACATATCACACGTAAAAGATGAAAGGCGGATGTCTATATGAAACGGGTGATCGGAAAGAAAACTTCTATGAGTCCATCAGTCCATTTCATTCAAGTTGAAAAGGAAAAAACTCAGGATGATCTCTTCAAGCATCTTGAAAGAATCTTTTCTGCTGCTTCAAGTATAGATGCTTTAAAGATTTTTTATACAGCAAAAGATGGAATAGAAAGCTCTACACAGACGATAAAAAAATTAAATCTAACACAGAAAAGATACTATACGAATCTTAAAAGGCTTATTGATGCTGGACTGGTTGAAAAAGTGGACGGCAAATATGTTCACACGACATTCGGAAAGATATCTTATAAACTTCTAGAAGCATTCAAAAACGCAGTAGACAAGAAAGATAAGTTGGATTTAATCGACAGACTATTAAAGACAAAGAATCTATCCGTAGAAGAAACCGAAGAAATCATGAAAGCCCTACTTAAAGATGTAAGTTTAATTCCGGGCGGACAAATAACAGATATCTTAGGACCGGTAAGGATAGTAGAGACATGGGAAAAAGTTGTTCAAGAAGTAATAGAATACATAAACAAAGCCGAAGAAGAAATTTTATTCGCAAGCAGATATTACGACACACGCATAATGGAAGCTTGCCTAATAGCGGCTCAAAGGCATGTTGAAACATATTACTTAGTTGACAAAGAATTAAAAGTTTCCAGCGTAGCTCAAATATTTTTAAGATCCTTGTTTACTAACCACGATGATGTACTGAATGACTTCTTTAACTTTTTGAAGTCTTCTCTGTTTAAGATAAAATATGCAAGTCTGCCCTACTCGTTCTTGGTAATTGACAAAGAATATTCTATGGTCGAAGTGTCTAAGCCTTTAGGAAAAACCTTTTCCTTGGCATTTACTTTTCATAATAAGAGATTATCTGAAAGACTGTCAGAGTCTTTTAAGGAATTATGGGAAAGAGGAGTGGAGATTAACCTTCTAAATCAGAATAGGCAGGAATAAAAAGTTTTTAGAGATTAATGACAATATGCAATAATTCTAAAAGTTCTTTTGGGCCTTTTCAAGAAACGATTAAAAAATAACAACGAATGACTCACTTTATAGTTTTCTAAATATGTAATCTTTCAATATGTATGTGTGGTTCATAACTCCTATATTATTTTTAGTTTTAATACCGAATCATCCAGTCCTAATCGAGGATATATCTTAAGGGGATGGCGATCCATTGAGTAAGGATCGATTATTGATAGTAGATGACGACGAAGCCATTCTCAGAAATCTTGAAAAAATACTCCGACTAGAAGGGTATGAAACAGATATCGCAAGAACTGGCTTCGAAGCAATAGAGAAGACCAAGACGAACTTTTACAATCTTGCATTGTTAGACATTAAATTGCCTGATATGGAAGGTACAGAACTGCTAAAAAGAATGCATGAAACTTTTCCGAAGATGGTAAAGATAATGGTGACAGGCTATCCTGACTTAGAAAATGCTATTGCCTCTCTAAACTCAGGAGCCGACGCGTACCTCATTAAGCCTGTTAGCGTGCAAAGACTTTTGGACGTTGTGAAACAAAAGTTAGCTGAACAAAAAAGTGTAGAGGAGATGACTGAAGAAAAAGTAAAGGAATGGATAGAAACCCGCGTTCGAAAACTTAAGCATGGCGGACTGTAATGCTGAAACTTGAGAATTTAATCGTGGACACCATAAACGAGGTGATTAGAAACATATTTGATGATGATATAGCCAGAACGCTTCTTGGTTTTTTCGATGAAAATAGCTTCCTGACCATTGATGAAAAATTGAAGATTTTTGAAGATTCCCTACCTAAAATCTTGGGGTCCGGAGCTGTAATAATTGAGGATTTAATTCTCGAGACTCTTTACTCCAAGTTAGGGGT
>PIYJ01000061.1 GCA_003601725.1 Candidatus Bathyarchaeota archaeon | reverse complement strand
CGATTTTTCTCTCGCATTCTTTTATCTCATCTTTGAGATCTACGATTTGACGCTCAGATTCAACCTTCGACCTTCTAAGATCATCCAGAATCGACTTTCCACTGCTTATTTTGCTGTTTAGCTCACCTAATCTTGACCGTAGCTCCCCTATTTTTATCTGTATCTGAAGGATTTGATTCTGTTTCTCCTTGGATTGTTCAAGACTGTATCTTCTGAGATCCGATTCGATTTGACGTCGCTTTGATCTAAGCTCCTCTCTTCTCTGTCTTAATTCCTCCAGTTTTCCTTTCAGATCTGAGATCTTTCCGGATAATTCGTCAATCTCTTTCTGGTTATCATTTATTTTTCTGGAAAGCTTAACCGCTTCCAGCTGCCTTATCTCTTCCTGAATGAAATTATAACGTAGAAGATCATTCCTTTCTCGTTCTAGAGCCTCAATTCTTTTCTGAACTTCTCCTACCTGCCCCATCGCCGTTTTGATGGCGATATTCGCAGCGTCTAGCTTCTTTTGAGCCTCAGCCTTCTCATAATCATATTGAGCTATACCTATTGCATCTTCAATGATTCTCCTTCGCTCTTGAGAGGATATCTCCGCGAGCCTCGTAAGCGTGCCTTGCAAGATCACGTTATGTCCATTCGGAGTTATCCCCGCCATAGAGAGAATCTCCATCGCGTAAGATCTTGAGACTTTTCTGCCGTTTATCCGATAGACGCTGTGCCCTTCTTGATCGATCTCCCGTGACACCGTAACGGTAGCTGTGTCTATGGGAAGACGGCCATCTGAATTATCAAACTGTATTACAACCTTCGCCTTCTTCTTTCGAGGATTAGAGTTTAGACCTCCATGAAAGATGAGGCTTGAAAAATTGGTGGCTCTAAGCTTCCTCGCGCTCATCTCTCCAAGCGCAAAGAGAACGGCGTCTATTATGTTCGTCTTTCCGCTTCCATTCGGCCCGGTTATCGCCGTGAAGCCTTTATCGAATATTAACATAGTCTTTTTGCCGAATGTTTTGAAACCGTTAACTTCAATCTTTTTTATGAAGGGCATATCTATCCAACCCTCATTCAATCCTCAGCTTGAGGCGTAACTTTTGACGTAAGCGTCTAGATCTATTTAACTGATGAAGCGTCATTTATCAGCCGCCTTGCCATTCTCTTTATGAACTTTTTAATTTGATCTTTATCTCCATAGATGAGGACGTAACCGTCTTTTTGAACCTCATGTTTAAGCCCAGACTCCTCGGATATCTCTCTGATTAAGTCTAAAGGAGTCTCCTCTGTCGGTTTAATTCTGATCCAGTGTTTGTCCCGCGGAGCTCCAACGGGGAATCTTTTCTCTGGTTTTTGCTCAGTCACCGTCATATTTTTCTGGGCTTCAGCGATTTTATTCATCAACATATCCGCATATTCTTTTCCAAGCCTTTCTCTCACCATGGGTAAAAGGTAAGACTCAAGATTATTCATGTATTCTTCAATTCTTCTTATCACGTCGGGGTTAGATCTATCGAATTTAGCGATCTCCACCATCGTCTTCGCGGAACGTAGATCATTCATTATTTGAGGGGGGATCGATATTCCCCTTCTTTTAAGATCTCCAATCAGATCAGCCATCAACTTCCATAAGGCATAGTAGTTCAGTTTCATGCACATCCCTTAAGACTTTCTCCAGCTGCATCAGTATCACTAGAACGCCGATATGAAGATGCACAGATTCGATTAACCATTTCTCGCCTAACATAGAGATTGACCATTAAGGCATTAGCCCCATCTTTCTTTCGAGGTAGAATCATATTTTACCCTCAGGACAAATATCTATTTCTAACACGCTCATATATATGAGGCTGATGCCTCAAAGAGTATTTTCCGTCGAGGTTCTCTTCAAATCGGTCTGTTTAAAAGGTATGAAATCCTAGAAAACTTAGATTGCCCTAACCATTACATGGGAAATGGAGATGCGGATCATAAATAAGCAGTCTGTCAAAGAAGGGTCAGAATCGATATCCCGCTACAAACAGGTGATACTATTAAGATCAGATCTGAACATGAGCTGCGGAAAAGCTGCGGCTCAAGCATGCCATGCCTCTCTTATGGCTTCCGAAGAAGCGAGAAGAACCCAACCTTCCTGGTGGAGAGCATGGATGAAGGAGGGCCAGAGGAAGATCGTTCTAAAAGTAAGCTCCGAACGTGAAATCTTAAAAAAAGAAAGGGAAGCCAAGGAAGCTGGAATCCCCTCCGCATTAATCTCCGACATGGGTTTAACTGAGCTCCCACCTGAAACAATAACAGCATTAGGAATAGGCCCAGCTCCAGAAAGAGTGATAGACAAGATTACAGGCAGCCTTCCTCTCTATTGAATTTCCGGAGGCTAAACAGTGACGGTTCAAGCGTCCCCTCTTGATGTCAAGCTCGGCATGGAGGTCTATGCTTCGAGCACACCCGGAATCGGCGGTAAAATACGTTCCAAACTAGAGGATTTCATAGTTGAAGAAGTCCTGCTTGACGGATCGAAGGCTTCCATTAATCTCCGCGGAGATAAATGCCGAATCTCTGGCCGCGGACGATATCTCATCTGCATCTTAATTAAAAGGGGATGGGACACCCTCAGCGTGATAGAAAAGATCGCAAGACAGATCGGCGTAAGCCCAGAGATGATCGGCGTAGCAGGAATAAAGGATGCTCAGGCCTTAACCGCTCAGCATCTAAGTATAGGAGCTATCCGCCCGGAAAAGATTAAAACAAATCTTAGAGGGGTCTATTTAATTCCAATGCGGTTTTCAGAAGAGAAGATTTCAACGCGAATCCTCATGGGGAATCAGTTCAACATAACGGTGAGATCGATACTTTATGGTTCCTTAGAAACCTATCAGATGATCATCGATACGTGGCGGGAAATCTCAAGTCTCGGCGGGGTTCCCAACTTCTTTGGTCATCAACGCTTCGGGACGTTTCGGCCGATAACTCACATGGTCGGAAGATTCATACTCAAAGAGAGATTCGAAGAAGCAGCCATGCTTTTCCTTTCAGAACCAAGCGAACATGAGTCTCCTCAAGCTAGGAACGCCCGTGAATATCTTCGGGAAACAATGGATTTCCGTTCAGCCTTGAAAAGATTCCCGAAGGGTTTGTTCTATGAAAGGCTTATGTTGAGATACCTCTCGAGGTATCCAAGAGATTTTCTCGGTGCTTTCCGTAGGCTTCCCATCAAGCTACGAAGGCTCTTCATTCAAGCTTACCAGTCCTATCTCTTCAACAGGTTTCTCAGCGAAAGAATGAAGAGAAGGATCTCTCTGATCCATCTTCAGAGAGGCGATTACGCAGTGAAAATAGGAGCGAAAGGGCTGCCGATCGACGGCTTCACCAAAGTAGACGGGGAAAATCTACGTTCAGTCTCATCTAAAGTCGAAGAGAGAAGCATGGCTCTGGCCTTACCGGTCGTCGGGTTCGATCAGCAGCTTTCCAGCGGGGTTCAAGGCGAAATAGAGAGGGAAATCATCGAGCAAGAAGGCATTCAGCCTCGAGACTTTCAGATAGAAAAGATGCCTGAGTCTAGCATGCGTGGCGGTTTAAGGAAGGCACTGGCTTCAGTTATGAATTTAAGCTTTAAGACGACATCATCGAATGGTGAAACCGCAGCTGAATTCAGATTCATGCTTCATAAGGGTTCATACGCAACCGTCGTTCTCAGAGAATTCATGAAACCAGAAGACCCGGCGTCATCGGGATTCTAGAAAATCAGATTGATCGCTGAATCTTTAGGAAAAGACTAAAAACCTTGCGGTCTTAACTTAATGGCTAAAGGAGGGATCGATTCTAGTTGAACATCATCCAGATCGTCTCTGACACTTTTAGATGGGACTTTCTCAGGTGCTATGGGAACAGCTGGATTCACACTGAGCATCTTGATAGATTCGCGGAGGATTCAGTGGTCTTTGACAAGGCCTATATAGCTTCGTTCCCTACGATTCCGTATCGACGCGACATTTTTACTGGTCGTTATACCTTCACGTATTCCAGATGGGTCTTCGATGGAAGCGAACCTAACCTTCCGAGAACTGAGATTATACTCTCTCAGCTTCTCCGTCAAGCAGGATACACGACGATGCTTATCGCGGATACCTACCATTTGATTAGAGACTGCCATGGCTTCGACAGGGGCTTCGACGGTTGGTGGTGGATAAGAGGACAGGAAAATGACCGATACATGACTAACCCGCCTAAAGACCCCGAGGAGAGACAGAAGGTTATAAGTCGTCAATATTTACAGAACGTCTCTCTACGTCGATTTGAAGAGGACTACTTCGTCGCTCAGACCATGACGGCGGCTGAAAAATGGCTTGAACTGAATTATGATCAGCATGAAAAGTTCTTCCTGTATGTCGACACATTTGACCCGCATGAGCCTTGGGATCCTCCGAGATGGTATGCGGACATGTATGATCCCGAATGGAAGGGAGGAGAAGTCCCCGGAGGAGCCTATTTTCCAGGCGTTCCACGTCCAGCTGCATCCGACCTAACTGAGGAACAGCTGAACCGTCTGAAAGTGCTATATGCTGGAGAAGTCACGTTGGTTGATAGGTGGATTGGAAGGCTGCTTGAGAAGATTAGTGATCTTGGGCTTCTTGAAGACACGGCGATCATCTTCACAAGCGATCATGGAACATACATTGGCGAGCATAATTATGTGGGGAAGAGAGATCAATTGTATGAAGAGGTGGCGCATATACCGTTGATTGTTCGTCTGCCTGATTCTGAAGGTGCACCTCGTGGCAGACGGGATGAGATTGTTCAATCTCCGGATATCATGCCGACGATTCTTGAATTGGCAGGAGTAAATGTTCCGCCGACAGTTCAGGGCCGATCGTTGCTATCAGTGATACGCGGCGAATCTGAGGAGGAAAGGGAGATCGCTGTGAGCTCAGCCAGCCTGGTGGGGCCGAGGCTTCCGAACTGGATAACGGTCACCTCTAAGAGATGGGCTCTTCTGGCGTCTCAAGTTGGATCCGAGGTGAAATCGGAGCTTTATGACCTGTCAAAGGATCCGGGGGAAACCGTGAATCTTATCGATGAACAGCCTGAAGTTGCTGATGATCTTCGCTCGAGGATGATAGGATTCTTAAGGTCCTTGGGAGCTAAGGAAGAGACTCTTCGGAGATGGATGAAAGAAGCGGATTAGCCCTTAACATGGTTGAATCGAATGTCGAAGGATTATCTGTTAACCAGAGACGGAACAGTTCTGGTTGTGATTGATGTTCAAGAAAAACTCTTCGCGAAGATGGAGGAGAAGGAGCGGGTCGCTGAGAATATTTGCAAGCTGATTCGGTTTGCTGATATTCTGGGGATTCCCATAGTCATAACTGAACAGTATCCGAAGGGCTTAGGGCCGACGATTTCTGAAATAAGAGAGCTTACCTCAACGATCAAGCCGATCGAAAAATTGGAGTTCAGCTGCCTAGCCTCCTCAGCCTTTAGGGAAAGATTAGCTGAGATTCATGCGAAGAATCTTGTGTTAACCGGGATAGAAGCTCACATATGCGTCGCTCAAACAGCTATTGAAGCTTTAATGTATGGTTACAGAGTCTACGTAGTGCACGATGCCATATCTTCACGTCGCCTAGAAGACAAGACCGTGGCCGTTGAAAGAATGCGACAGCATGGAGTCACAATAGTCACAAGCGAGATGCTGATGTACGAGATTCTCCGTAAAGCTGGAACCCCGGAATTCAAGAAGATCCTTGAGCTCGTAAAATAAGGGTCAGAAGCAACTCCAATACTTGCTTAGGATATCCTTTAGGCTGCATACTATTTTTTTGACTTTCTCCAAGTTCTGCCATGGATCATGAGGCTGAGGAAAGAAGTCCTCTATCTTCTCAAGGGAAGCATCCGGCTTGATGAGCCCTAAAGCTAAAGCATACCAGCAGTAAGGCAGAACATTGATGTTATATCCGCTTCCGACGAGTAGGATCACTTTTCCACCGCAGACTTCCTCGGAAACGGAGCCTATGATCCGCGATATCTCGAAGAATCCCCGCGCGGTCAAGCCGAGGCTTCCCAGATGATCCGCGAAGTGAGCGTCGCTGCCTCCATTGGCTATGATTATGTCGGGCTTGAAATCTTCAGCTAGTGGCGGAAAGATCTCATTTAATGCGTATAGATAGGATCTTTCACCGGTTCTCATAGGAAGCGGAATATTGATGTTAAGGCCTTCTCCTCTTCCTGAGCCAACTTCATGGATGAATCCTCTTCCCGGATAGAT
This sequence comes from Candidatus Bathyarchaeota archaeon, assembly GCA_003601725.1. GTDB lineage: Archaea > Thermoproteota > Bathyarchaeia > Bathyarchaeales > DTEX01 > B63. The sequence continues at coordinate 2,984 of PIYJ01000061.1, read as the reverse complement.
TGTTCTGGGATCTTGATGAAGAGAAATGAAGAGTACATCTCCATCTGAATAGTATATGTCGCTTGTTCCATTCCCAAAGTGGACGTCGTAGTCTAAGATTAGAACACGCTTCACATCGTGCTTCTCGCGTAGCTCACTTACCAGGATGGCGATATCATTGAAGAGACAGAATCCGCCGCCGTAATCTAATCCGGCGTGATGAAATCCGCCGCCTAACGCTACGCCTCTATCCGCCTTCCCTTCGATGACGTATCTTCCAGCTTCGAGGACGCCGCCTATGATGAACATTGCGCCTTCAAGAATCCGTTTAGAGACAGGGGTGTCAATGTCGTAGCTCCCGCCTTTCTCAGCCAGCTTGAAGATGTGATCTACATACCTTTTTGAATGGACCTTCAGAACATCTTCTTTTGTGGCTGCCTTCGGTTCGATGAAGAAAACGTTCGGCAGGCTGGAGAGGCTTTTCTTATCGAAGAAGATCTTTGCCTTGACAAATCTGTCTCCCCTGAAGGGATGATTGACGCCCAAATCGTACTGTTTGAACTTTTCATGATAAGTTATGCATGTCTTCAATTGAGATCAAGCACCAGCTTTCTAACCTTTACGAGGGGAATCAATGAGTATTGATGACCGCTCGATTTAATATTTTCCAATCTTCCAAGAAACCGCCGTTCTTTCCTTTTTTCAGCAATGCACTGTTGACTAGGCTTTTTCTTTTTTCTTGAAGGGCTTGAAATCTTCGCATGCAGGATCATCTAAATAATGGAATACGCCTTTCAATCTGCACCTTATCACTGTTGGCGATGGATCCTCCGCGAAAACGCATTCTCCGCAAGTCGGCATAATAATAAGAGATCAGTATGGAATATGTAACTTTTTCTATATGCAGGTGTAAGCTAAACAAAGACGAAGTGCGGATGCATATTTACCTATGGGATTCTTTTCGGGTCTTAGCTAAGTTTTTTATGTGAAATTTCCTTTACCAAAGAAAGATGAGAATGATCAAGATAGACGATGCGGTTATTTTGATTCTGATAATCGCGATAGTTGCGCTTTCCTTCGGTCTTACCTATGAAACGGAATACGACAATATCATCGGCATCATCGCATCAGCACTTGCCGTAGGGCTTATCCTAGGAAGAAAAAGAAGATAGCCAATAACCTCTAAGCGAGAGAGAATCGCCCTTTCTCTATAATGGAAAAAATAAAGAAAACGTGCTGTTTTTTGGCTCTTTAGTGATACAAAAGTTTCTCTTCGTACTTTCTTAGATGCTCAGTTGCTTTTTGAGTATCCATGAAGAGCGAGTCAACCCTCTCTACGTCCTCGATCGTCACAGAATCATGCTTCTGAATCTTCGCGTTTTGAGATGCCAAGCTGAGAAGCTGCACAGCATATCTCAAGGAAGTCTCCGACCCAATCTTGGTAAGCCTATCCAAGGCATCATTCTCGATTGTAACCTTCTCTTCTCTCGCTCTAATCCTCAAAATTTCTTTTATGCTCTCTGCGTCGTACTCATGAGTCGCTATGATTACTGACCTGTCTATCAAGTCCAAGGGGAATCCCATCGGGCTCTTCACATCGGTTCCTCGAATAGTAGTGATGCCTCGATTCGTAGCGAGAATTATTATAGGCACAAGTTCGCTCTCCAACGCTCGGCCGAGAAAGCTGAAGGCTTCTAGATCCAAGAGGTGACTGTCATCAATGAATAGTACGCCCGGATGGATGAAGGCTTTTCCCTCGTCGACGAGCTTCTTAACGGAATCATCCACGGCAGCCCTTATCTCAGGGTCAATCTCGATCCTCCAAGCAAGAGCGAGAAGAGACCTCCCCCCATGCGGCGTTGAGCGTTAATCTCATCCATATCGTTCAAGGTTAACGTATACACGAATTCCTTCTCTTTCAGCACGTCGCCGTCGGGTCTCGGCACCTTCTGACGGGTGTCCACATCGTAAGTCTTGCCTTTCACGCTTTCGAGGCTAAGACCGAGGTTCGCGACTCTCCCAGTCTCCGCGTCGATCTGAATTACGCTTCCTTCGGTTATTCCCTGCTGTATTATCTGTTGAGCAATGGAGGCTCCAGCTTCTATCGTCTTCTCCTGCTTTGTCGTCTTAAGGGTTAAACGTACGCTTTCGGGGACTTTCTGGTATGGATTGTATGGGTGGGGAGCGGTGCGTATATCGATTCCCGTCACCTCGCCCTCGTAGACCTTTCGCATCTCATGGATCTCCACACCGATGCATTTTCTGATCGCTTCGATCAAGATCTCAGTCTTCTTCTTCTCGCTGCTGTAGATTTCGCTTCCGCTCATCTGAATGAATGGAACGTTGGGGCCTAACTCACGTGAGATCGCGACTGCTATTGCCGTCTTGCCAGTTCCGGGGGGACCCGCCAAGATGACCGTCTTTCCACTCATCTTCCCCTCCTTTATCATTTGAACTACCAATCCTGCTGCTTCGCGGGCTTTCTCTTGACCGACCATTCCATCCTTAACTTTGACGGCTTTCATGTTTTCATCTAAGCCCAGTCCCTTTATGTGGGTGTGAGCTCCTATCCTTTCAAATCGAGTGACACGTGTAGGGACCTCTCGAATCTCCGCCATCAATCATCCCTCTCCTGATTATTAAATAAAACATGGAAAAATGAGTAAATTAAGAATTACTGAAAAGAACAATATTTTCACCTTTTCTTTCAGAATGTAACCTAAAACATCTAGCCTAGATTCACACATATCCATCTTCAATTCTACATTAGAGACTGGCTGGAACACTACCCGATTAAGATCTTCGCAACAACCCGGACGACTTTCAATTCCACTCTAGTACGGATCGGAACATGTTCAGAAATGCCAGATCCACAATGAATAAACATTCACCGCATCTTCGTCAAGTATATAAAGAAAAAATTTCCCGAGGCCTGCTTTCAATTCTACTTTAGTTCGATTTAAACACAAACCTATGTAGAAGGTAAAGGCGAGGTTTACTCATTT
>PIYJ01000060.1 GCA_003601725.1 Candidatus Bathyarchaeota archaeon | reverse complement strand
CGAGTTCTATGACTCTCCTGTATTGTTTGAAGCTGACATTCTTGGGCACTGAATGGTCTGAATGATAGATGTATCCGCCTCCCTCCTTTGCAACCGTGATCTTCCTTTTGATCTCTTCTTCGATAGGTCTAGGATCATCCAGAGCCATCAATCGGACGTCTATTCCCCCCATGAATGATATCTTGTCCCCATATTTCTCTTTGAGTTCAATCAGATCCATCCCCGCCTTAACCTCTAATGGCTGTAGACAGTCTATTCCCTCCTCGATGAAGTACGGTATCAAATCTTTGACTTTCCCACAGCAGTGAAGGATGACGTACATGCCGCGATTATGGAAGAATCTGCATAGCTCCTTAAAGACTGGATGTAACTGTTCCTCGTAATGCTTCGGGGAGAAGAATAGTCCGCCTCTATAGCCTAAATCGCAGTAAAGGAAGGCGCCGTCAAATTTGAATCCTCCCTTGATCATTCGGTCACACATCTCCATAACCAACTTCGCATCTGTCCAGTACATATCCGTGACCCATTCTGGCTCTTTGAGGACTGCCTTTAGCAGGCGAGGTGAAGCCACATAATTCTGGATTTTATCGTATCCGACGGGTGCATTATACGTTATGAAGCGTCCTCGGCTATATTCACGGTGGAAGTTTCGTAAGCCTGAGACCCAATCAACCCTGTAATCGCTTGGCTTCAATCTGGGCTTTATCCTTTCCCAGTCTTCTCGGCTCTTGCATGGATAATCAATAATCATCGGCGTCGTTGAATAATCACGATGGTTCTTTCTGATCCCTCCGTAGATCGTTCTTTCCACAATGTACTCGTCATCTTCCGATAGAACCTCTATGGGAAAACTTGGGGAAGTATCAGCTCCAAACCCGCAGAGCTCATAGCCGAAGTAATCGGCCGGAGAGACTCCTGAAGGAAGCCCTTCTGTCCTCCATCTGTCAACGGTTGCCTGCCATGGGCTGTCATGTATGGGGATTCGATCGGCTTCACGGTGGTCTAAAGCTCTTTTCACTCTTTCACGAGGCTCCATTACAACACCTCTTAAACTTCCTTGAATCTTTTAATCAATCAACTTATGAGTTCCCTTGATTTCTATTTAACTCCTTTTTATGGATCTGAACCTCGACAAACGCTGAAGACGCAGGTAATTGATTAATTGACCCTCTTTTCTAATCTTTGTCAGGGATCTGATTCGCGGGGGATTAAAGGATTTTCTTAACTAATTCTGCAATTGCTCTTCCAAGTGCTCTATGAGACTTCTTATCAAAGTGCACCCCGTCGATATCGCTTGATCGAACGACACGTGAGGTATCGAAGAATTCGCATCCATGCTCCTCCGCTATTCTTTTATAATACGCAGGGAATTTCTTCGATTTCTCAGGTCCCCCCTCAAAGATTTCAGAAAACTCCGTTAATCTTCCCAGCGGAGGCGGAGCTAACAAGAGTACTTTAGGCGGATGGCCGTTTCTTCCGCAGCCGCTTTGTTTCACCATATCGACGAGGACCCCTGCTCCTTCCGCTATATCCTGGGGGGTGACGGAGAATCGCTTTTTAAGGTCGTTTGTTCCAAGCATTATAATGACTAGGTCGAGAGGTTTGTGGCTCTCAAGGCAGGGAATCAGATATGTCTTCCCATTTTTATATTCCCCTTCAATCGGGTCATTCCACACTGTTGTTCTGCCGTTAAGCCCCTCTTCGATTATGTGGTATTCATCTCCCAGCGTGGTTTGGAGGATGCCTGTCCATCTCTCATCTCTCTCGTATCTCTCTTTTGTCGATGGATTATATCCCCAAGTGTTTGAATCTCCGTAACAAAGAATCTCCTTCATTCTTTCATCATCTTTTCTAAATGCCTTATTATGCAGAGCCTACTCTTTAATTTTTTCAGTCGGCCGATTCTAAAGGTTGATAAGCGTCACTTTTGTATTTAGCCTTATGAGAAGCATAGAAGCCGTAATATTTGATGTAAGCGGAGTTCTACTTGACGATTTATATGCGGTCTGGAAAGCTGACTCTGAAGCCTATGAAGCCTTTGGCTTTGGAAAAACAGAAAGCATCGAAGAGTTCAGAATGAAATTCAAGCTTCCCATTCATGAATATCATAGATCTATGGGTGTACCGGAGGAGATTATGCCGAAAATAGAAGCAGAGTACCGTCGAGCCTATCGAAAGTATGATCATACCATTAGAATCTTCCCCGAAGTGAAAGATGTCCTGCAGAATCTTCGAGCGAACAGAATAAAGTTAGCTATCGCCTCTAATATCCCAAGCGATTTTCTGAGAGAGCATCTACAGAGATTTGGAATAGACAGATTCTTCCAGGCGGTGACCGGACAATATGACTGCCGAGAGCAAAAGCCTTCTCCCGAACCGATTCTTGTAACTCTACGGAAGCTTAATGCAGAGCCGAATTTTTCAGCATACGTCGGAGACATGGAGGAAGACATTATAGCTGGAAAAGAAGCAGGCGTCATCACAATCGCCATCTGCAGAGAAAGAGGGTATCAACCATGCTGGAAGCTCAGAAGGCAAAAGCCCAACTTTATAATCTCGAGCTTATCGGATCTAATTCCAATCGTATTAGATAAGCAGCCGCGTAGATCTTAGAATTTGAGCTTATTTTTATGGTTTTTCCCTAGGAGAAGGGTTCGAAGGGCACCGAGCTAGAAAGCATCTCCTCAAGCAGCACTTTTGGTTCTTCATTATTTCTGTGGGAGACGAGATAAACTCTCCAGTGATCAGGTTTCTCGCTGAGTAAGGGTTGATCTACTGTTAGACCCAGCGACCACTCTTCGAGATTGAATTCTCCACAAAGCATCTTCTCAATCTTCCATATATTGGTGGGGTCGGAAAGTTTTCGAGCTTCGCCTTTAAATTCAACATATTTCCGGTCAAATATGATCTGGAATTCTCTATTTTCAAGGCCTTCAGCTAATCTGGGAATCTTCAGCTTAATGATCTGGAAGGCTTCTCTATTCGTTAATCTGAAAAATTCTGCGGTCAATTCTTCCTTAAGAAGCCTAAGTGCCCTTCCAAGCATTGTCCATCCAATCATGTTCAGTTTATCATCCCAAAGATAGGAGTAGATCCTCTTGTAGTCTCTCATCCATTTCTTCTTCAAATCCTCCGGGAGCGCTGTTTCTTTCTCCAACGACATTGAGGCTGCTATCTCAGACGGATAGTATGACGGCTCGCCTAGAAGCCTCCCTGGGATGCTTATGATGAAACGGTAAATGTTATCGGCATTATCAAGATCAGGAAACCCATGCAGAAATCTTGAAAGCTTATGCTTCCCTTCAATTATGGATGCCACCTCGCTGAGATTCAATCCGTAATTCTCTAAAACCTGTGAATCTTTCAGAGGACTATTCTCAAATGCGAATTTAACAGCTCCTTCATGGCTGAACCCCAGAGTCTCCCGCATAGCTTGATCCGAGAGATGTGGGAAGGGGCCGACGCCTACGTCGTGAAGAACCGCGGCGGCGGTTAAAAGAAGCCGTTCATCCTCATCCTCACCTGAGACAAGCAGTGATAATTTTCCTACGTTTAGGGAATGCTGATATCTCGACGCCGTGGCGACTTTTGATCCTATCCATCCGGGAACTGCTGAGAGCTCTATCTGTCTTAATCTTTGAAGTACCCATGTTTTGGAGAGGTCTCTTAGAAGGTTCTTTCTCCGGGCATCACGGTTCAATATTTATCACTCACCACTCGTTGAGCAGTCAGCCTTTTAATCATGATCTCAGTGATGATATTAAAAAGATAATTTTATGGGCTGGTCTCTTTTCCCGCGATCTTCCTCAAGAATTTAATCATTTCATCCTCTTTCGAGAATATTTTAGTTGAGTACCACTCGAAGAATGGGCTTGGTTCAAACGGGTAGAACACATACACGAATTTAGCCATGCCCTTAGCTTGGATCATCTCGCTCATGACTCCGGCGGAGAGTTGCTCGCGGGGATGATAGACGACCACGTAATGGCAGCTCTCTATTATCTTATAGTCTGTGTCGATGATTTGGGCGCGAATATTCTTTATCGCAGTCTCGATATCCCAAGATTCAAGCTCGTATCTCCGAGGGCCATCCGCATACTCTATTGTCACGTCGATCTTCTCCGGCAGGTCTCTGCCCCTTGTTAAGGCTTCGTTCCGCATCCTCCTCCAAGTCTCAACCATATCCCAGTCTTTAATCATGTAGGGATCAAAGACTGCATAGTAAGGCTGAAGGGACTCAGCGAATCTTCTGACCTTCTTGAAGAAGGATTCATCTTCACCGGTTATCGGATGGCTTAAATATACCTTCTTTTTATGCTGATTAAAGATCAGATCTTTCAGTAGCTCCACTCCATGCTCCCTTGCGACTAAATAGAACTCCTTATGCGGCGTAAAGAAGCGGGAAAGATCATAGACCCCCATGATCTCTGCTCTTCTCCATTGGGCAAGCTCAACAAGAGTAAAGTCATATTCTCTCCATTGCGGGTCTTTCTTCAGCCTTTCTCTAACTCTGATGAGATCGTCCAGTATCACCAGAAACATATCGGGATCAAGCGATTTCACCTCTTCTTGACGCAGCCCCTTATAGGATTTTCCTTTCCACTCAAAATGATAGGGAGTGCTTATTACGTGAACGCCGTCCCTCTTTCTTATCTCATCAATGATTCTCTTTAAGGCGGAGGCTCTGAACGCTTCTAACGCACCGGGTTTACTGTCGTAGAAGTCTAACACGTTCAGCTTGTTCAGCGTGAATCCTTGCTTTTCCGCCTCCTCCACGATGTAGTCAAATAAATGATAATAATGGAAATCTTGTTGAGACCTTAACGCTTGAAGATACTTATCTCTTCCAGCTCCAGGTTGCCCAGTACAGATAACGACTTTTCTACTCAATGCCCAAGCATCCTCTTTTTAATCTAATTCAATGTGATTGATAAGATTTCTGAGCCGTCTGCGCTCGAATAATCCCCCAGAGTCCTTGTCAAGAAAAACATTGAAATTGACAGATACAGATTTCAAAGCTAGAATGACATATGCCGCGGAATAAAGATGATCATCCACTTCATTTATTTCCTTCCATTCTTTCATCTTTACGGAGATTCCGGATGGCAAACGCTTAATTAGCGTATCTGCCTTTTCATATGATTGTTGAGTTATCTCTTGGGGTAATGAATGTGATCCAAGACTATGAAGTAAAAATAAGCCAATTCGAGAATCTTCTGCAGAGGATCACCACGGATATGACGAGCAGCGTTGTCTTAGAAAAGATGGTTCCCTCCGAGGTTTGGAGGCAATCCCAGAGAGATGTGACTTTACTCAGAGACTTAGCTAAGCAACTTAAAGATTTCATGTTGCTTTTAAAGCCTGAAAGAGCGCCGACAATCAAGAGACACGTCGAGGCATTATTGAAGCCTCTAAGCAACTTTGAAGATATTCTGCTTCGGAAGTCTGAAGGTTCCCCAGCTGATTCTAGAGTTGCGCTTGACGAGTTGAGAAGGGCAGCTATAGAGGGGTCGAACTTTCTAGACTTGGCTAAGGAGATTCGAGATAACCCATCTGAGATGATATCTACCCTTTTTAGACTTAAGGAAGTCTATGATGCAAAGGAGTATCTCTCAGCAGTGTCGATTCCTGAGGCAACATTTGTCAGATTTGAAGGCCTCAAAAAGGAGATTAAGAACCTTAGATTATCCATCGTAAATATGGAGCGGGCCTTGAAGGACCTTAAGAACGGCCTAGACATGGTTTCCGCTGAGTTATCTAAATTCCGACCGCTTTCTGAAGGAGAAACCCAGGAAGAACCGGGAAGCTCGAGTTTTTCAGCTGGGAAGAACGAAGAATCCGAGTAGGCCTCTATTGCTAGAAGAAGATTCGGATTTACACAGTATTCCTCGGGGTCTATAAATGTCAATGGTTGATATAACAGGTAAGCCGGAATCCTATAGGGAGGCAACAGCGAAGGGCCGAATTAAGCTGAGAGCTGAGACTGTTAAGCGGATCGAGGAGGGAAGAATAGAGAAGGGAGATCCCGTCTATGCTGCGAGGATCGCGGGGATCTTAGCTGCGAAGAACACAAGTAATATTATTCCTCTCTGCCATCCGATTCCAATAACGAATGTTAAAGTCGACATCAGAATATCTGCTTCGGACATAGTTGAGGTAGAATCAACTGTCAAGACGAAGGCTCAAACAGGCGTAGAGATGGAGGCCCTCGTAGCAACTGCCGTTGCGTTGCTGACAATCTGGGATATGACGAAGCAGTATGAGAAGGACTCTGAGGGGCAATATCCACACACGCTCATCAGAGATATTCAAGTCATCCGCAAAGTTAAGGAGTAAACCCGATGAGCGAGACCTCTGCGAAACATAAGGCTGAGGCTCCCAGGCAATTAAGCTTCGCCGTGATCATCTGCAGTACATCGCGATATAAGGAGTTTTCCGAGACTAGACGGCTGAATGACCCTTCAGGAGACCTCATCGTTAAGATCCTTCGAGAAAACGGCCACCGCGTGACCATGCGTAGAATAGTCTCAGATGATAAGACGCAGATACAGCGCATCTTAATGAGAGCCTTAAAGTCACGGAAGACCGATGCGATAATCTTCTCGGGGGGAACAGGCGTAAGCCCACGGGACGTGACCATCGAGGCGGTTCAACCGCTGCTTGATAAGGAGATACCTGGATTCGGCGAGATCTTCAGAATTCTGAGCTATGAAAAGATCGGGTCTGCGGCTGTTCTAACCCGTGCATTGGCGGGTGTGGCAAAAGGAAAGGCAGTCTTCTGTCTTCCCGGGTCTCCTCAAAGCGTCTCTTTAGCTCTTGAGAATCTTATAATCCCGGAGGCGGGGCACATCGTCAAGCATGCACGTGAAAAATAATAGAATGTAAAGATTGAATTGATCCTTTTTTGGAACTGTTATTTCTTGCTTGATAGAAAAGCGACCATCTCTTCGTCTAAACCAAGCCACTTCGCGAGGTTCTCCCTAATCTTCGGATCATTTTGGAAGATCACGCGTAGAAAGGGAATCACATCCCTCGCAGCTCGATCAGCCGACATATGGCACTTTCTACCTATTCTGAGACCCATCGCCTTCAACATGTCCCGCTCCGTCTTGGATCTCGACATCGTCATTATCCGGGATGGAAACTTGAACGGTATCCACCCATGCGATCTTCGGCTCCAAGAGGCCGCTACTCCCGCCGTCATGAAGTCTATATAGTACCGCATGAGACTCCAGTCTTGAGTCGTTGCAATTCTCCCGCGGTAAACATCCGCAAGGGCAAGCATCTCCATCGTTGCAGCTAATTCCTCCGGGTCTTTCACGTGGTATGGAAGGTTCTCGTATATCCATTCTAGAAGCATATCGAGATCCACATCTGTTTCTTGGGCTGCTCTCAAAGCGCCTGTTATGCTTCCTGCATAGAAGATTCTTCTAAGCGTGGTGAAGATTACTTCCTTTCGATCTCTGCTACGTAGCCATGCGACGTCTTCGAATCTTAAGATCTCTTTTCCTTGAGCCAACGCTTGAAGATCATTAATGGCTGCTCTTACATCCCCATTCGCTCTTTCCGCTATAAGCTTAAGCGCGTCAGGCTCGGATTGAATTCCCTCTAGACTGCAGATTTTAGCTAATAACTTAGTAATCTGCGTCTTAGTCGGCTTCTTGAATTCTATCAGTTGACAGGATTTTCTGAGAGTTGAGAACCGCGGGTTATACGCATCATTAGCGATGAGAATGATCGGTGAACTTGTCTCTTTAACTATCTTAGTTATTACACGGAGCCCTCCCCGATCAGCGCTTCCAGTGATCCCGTCGAGCTCATCGAAGAGTATCAGCCTCTTTTTGCCGAAGAGGGTTCCATACCGGCTTGACCTTCCAGCAAATCTCTGAACAGCCTCAGCGGTTCTGTAGTCGCTTGCGTTGCTTTGAACGAGCTCCATATCTAAGTCGTTGGCTAAGGCCTCAACAGTAACTGTTTTCCCCGTTCCGGGGGGGCCGTAAAGCAGAAGAGCCCTCTTCTTAGGTGGTTTTCTATCCCACTGTTTGATCCATTGGAGAATCTTCTTTTTCGCATTCTCGTTTCCTATGACTTCAGAAAGCGTTTTAGGCTTATACTTTAGGGTCCAAGGGAGGTTCAATCTAGCTTCCCCTTTTGATCTCTGCTCCTGCTTCGACGAATCTGGCTAGAAGGGCACTCAGCTGGATCTCCTCATTTGATCCCTGTAGAAGCCTATAGTCCGTTTCACCTATTATCTCCATGATCTTTACTTTCCACTTCTCTGGGATGTTAAGTCTGAAGACTTCGCTGTGGA
>PIYJ01000059.1 GCA_003601725.1 Candidatus Bathyarchaeota archaeon | reverse complement strand
GTTTGGCATTTTGGGCATGAAGCATTGTTGATTGACTGCTCCAGATTCTGAACCTCTGGGCCTTTCAGCGTCTGATAAGAGGTATACCCGCAGGATGCGCATTCTATTTTGATTCGGGTTTTATCTAATTCCTCAGAGAGAAGCAACGTTTCAACCAGTCCGCTTTCAAGGGCTCTTCTAACATCTTTTTCTCCATATGTCGCCAGCCCCGTGTCATGACCAATCTCGTAGAGGAACTTTTGGATGATCCGTTTCTCCTCAACATACCGGACATTCTTTATGATTTCCGGCGCCCTCTCAACTATCTCCTCGACTCCATGCTCCCCCGTGTAAGCTGTGTCCACCACAGCCAGAATCTTCTCTTTCAACCGGTAATCCAAATATCGCCCCTTTTCGAAGTCCAGCTTTGTAGGCCCCGGACCGCCAAGTATTATCCCCTTCAAGTCTGGAATTGAGAGAAAAATCTCGTTTGCATGTTGCCCTACTCGTTTAAAGAATTCGATGAGCTGCATCTCCCGTAGCCGCTCAAACCTTCTGGCTGACTGTCCTCCAGCACGATGTTTTCCCGGAATCCCAGAAGTTATCTCTTGAACGATTTCTAAGCGTCTTCCAGTAAGAGTGGCGAATGTCGCTTCGCTTGAATCCAAGAGGAGAATCCCATACGTCTCAGTCTCCTTAAGTATATCCATAAGATAATTAAGGTGAAACTTTGAGTCGCATCTATACAAGTAGATCTTTATAGGCTCAGGCGGTATTATCACATAGGGCCCCTCAATCTTTTCACTTCCAGGCCCATTTTGAGGGATAGCCCCACAGAAAAGAACGAGGCCATTATCCGGAACAGTCCTGAAGAGCTTTAATCGTTGAATAACCTTAACGATTGCGTCTTGAACATTCTTCCGCGTCGTGTTAGACTTTATGTTCGAAGCTGTGCCCCACTCCTCCTTCAGCATGGAGACTACTTCACTTATCTGCCTCCCAGGGGGAATATACAGCGAAATAAGCTCTGTGCCTCTTCCCTCCTTCGAGGCTAGATTCTCCAGTATCTTCTTTAGACGAAATCTTTCAAGCGAGGTTCTTTTTTGCGTCATTTGCGACGTTCCATCTCCAAAGGGAACCTTTCAATAAACCAATAAGAGCTGGCTCTTAGATAGACTGAGAAAGCCTAATTAAACCTTTAGCTGAATTAGGCTCTTTCCCGTCTTGATCTTTTACGTTCTGGAGGCTTATTTATCTGTCTTTCTATGCTTCTTAAGAGGTCAGGCTTTTGAGTTAATAGGACAGCTAAGGAATGGGAGCATCTTCCTCTTCTAATGAAGCCTGGACATGAACAGCTGATTGTGCCGTCGATCTTTTTGGCTACTATGTATGTACCATGGTTGCCAACGACATTATAAACTCCTTCGCCTACTTGCTCTACTCTTCTCTTCTGCACGAGATCGTATGCCTTTTCGATCATCCTATCTAATGGCAATCTGGCTCATCCAGGAATGTGAAATCCAAAAATTGATATTCACAGAGCAATATTTAAGTGTCGCTTCTTGATTTTTGAACCTTTCCCGAAGGCACCGGTTTCCTCAACATCAATAATATACGAGACGCCATGCCACAAAAGAGAGGTGCCTTTATAAGGGTCATCGCGAAATTGCGATCGATAAACTTTAACGTTAAGCCCCTCACACTGCAGCCTTCATCCATCTTTTCTTGAGTTTGCAGACGACTGTGTAAGCTGGGTCGAAGACGTTTCCAACGTCATACTCGACGCATTGCCCCAAGAGTATGTGTGCCGCGCGGTCCTTTAGTCCATAATCTGCTTGAAGCCAACGTATCATCTCAGTGGTCGCATGCTGGAGAGCTTGATCAAGAGGCCGAGCGTTCCCCACAGTCATGATGTACTCCTTGTTTTCCGCACGTGGCCACGTTATTTTCTTATCTTTCAGCAGCTTCACCGTGAATTTTACGTCGAATGAGACTTCGATACCCGTGCCGATGATCTCACCGTCTCCCTGAACCGCATGTCCGTCTCCAATGAAGAAGAGCGCTCCCTCCACGAATACTGGGAAATAAACAGTCACCCCGGATACGAAGCCCCGATAATCCATGTTGCCGCCGTGAGTTCCAGAGGTAGCTGATGAAATAGCTTGTTCCCTTGGAGGAGCCACACCTAAACATCCAAGCATCGGATTCAAGGAAAGAACGAAATGTCCCAGATTCGTTTCGGGCTTTATGAGCATCGCGGTTCCCCTTTCAAGGTCTAGCTCCCATTCCGCTGTAATACGCGGCTCCAGAGGGGGCATCTCCCTCACATATTCAGGGTCAACGACGTTCGGAGAGATCACTGTTGAAGATCTTCCTATCCGTCTGTTTGGCCACAGCTTTTCGAGATGAACAGCCAACGTATCCCCTGGCTCCGCGCCGTGTATATAAAATGGGCCGGTAAGAGGGTTTCCAGGACGCGTTACCTGATTATCCGCTGCGTCTCTTCCATTGTTGTCGACTGTTGATGTGATAACTGTGTCGCCGTCGGAGATTCGGAGAACCGGCGTGTAAGTCCCAAAGGCATTATAATAAATTTTTGGGTGAAACTTGTGGATTGCCATCCTTTCAACTCCCCTAATTACTATGTATGCATGAAACACATAACGGTTTGTTAAGCCAATGAAAGAAAGTCTTCCTTTATGCCTGAATGATTATTATAAATGCTGAGAATATTGTTTCTTTAGGGATATGTCATCTGCTGATATCGCTGTGAAAACTTTAAGACATCTCGAGTCTGAAGATTTCCGAGTTCTCACAGTCATTGAGCTTGATATGAGTCGGCATAGATATGTGCCTGAAAATGACATCTCGAAGCTCAGCGGTCTCCCCCCGAAACAAGTCAAATATAGACTGGAAAGGCTCAGCAAGTTTGGACTTGTCTACCGCTGGGTCGGCCCATACGTTGGTTACATCTTAAGCACCGTTGGATACGACTGCTTAGCAATGAATACTCTTGTAAAGGCCGATCTGATCGAAGCTTTTGGAAAACCACTCGGCGTCGGAAAAGAATCCGACGTCTACGATGCCCTCACGCCTGAAGGGAGAAGGGTGGCCGTAAAGTTTCACCGTCTGGGGCGAATAAGCTTCCGTCAGACTAGGAGGCTTCGAAGCTACGTTGCCGATCGAAGACACATCTCATGGCTCTATCAGTCTCGCCTAGCCGCCGAGAAGGAATTTGAAGCCTTAAAGATCGTTTATCCCCATGGAGTCTCTGTCCCTGAACCGATAGGGCAGAACAGACACGTAGTTGTTATGGGATTCATAGAGGGCGCTGAGTTATACCGCGTCCCCGAAGTTCCAAACGCGGAGGAAGTTTTAGATGAAGTTCTTGAAAACGTAAAGATAGCATATCAGAAGGCAAGGGTTATCCACGCGGATCTAAGCGAGTTCAACGTGGTCTTGAAGCCGGACTTCCACATTCTCATTATCGATTGGCCTCAATTCGTCAGAACCGATCATCCGAACGCTGAGATGCTTCTAAAAAGAGATGTGAAAAATATACTGAAGTTCTTCAATAGAAGATTCAACATAAAAAGAAACATTCACAGCGTCTTAGAGAGTATAAAAAGTATATAAACAATTTTTCATAACTAGAGGATCTGTTATTATTTTATGTTGCTATTAGATTCAGAAAATTGAGGCTTGACACGAGATGGAAAAGGAGAAGAAACCAAATATTCTCGTCATTATTACGCATGACACAGGTCGACATCTCGGATGCTATGGCCGAAAGGTTGAAACCCCAAATCTGAACAGACTGGCAGACGAAGGAGTAATCTTCACAAACCTCTTCTGCACAGCTCCCCAATGCAGCCCAAGCCGCGCAAGCCTGCTTACGGGCAGATACCCGCATAATCATGGGCTTATCGGATTAGCTCACCGTGGATTCCATTTGAACATAGAGGAGCCTCTTCTTCCCTCCTTACTTGCGGACGCTGGATACTCAACTTATCTCTTCGGATTTCAACATGAATCCTCCAATCCTCACTCCCTTGGATATCAAAAAGTCTTCAAGGCCAAGAGCAACTCTTGTCTTCATGTCACCCCTCTTGTTCTGGATTTTCTAGCTGAAAAACCCAAGAAGCCCTTTTTCATGATGGTTGGCTTCTCTGAGACCCATCGCCCCTTTCCAGAGTATGACGGCCCCGTGGATGATATTGAAGGATTCCCTTATCTCCCAGATATTGAGGATGTCCGTAGAGATATCGCGTCTCTCAACATACTGGTTAGACGAGTCGACGAGAAGGTAGGCGAGATACTCAGAGCCGTGGAGGATGCCGGCTTGAGGGATGATACGCTCGTCGTATTCACAACGGATCATGGCGTAGCTTTCCCCGGCGCCAAAGCCACCCTCTATGATCCCGGCGTTGAAATCTCTATGCTGATGCGTGGCCCCGGCGGATTTGAAGGGGGCAAAAGGATCGACGCCTTGCTTTCGAATCTCGACTTCGCACCGACAATTCTCGATCTTTGCGGAATACCGATACCGACGAAGATGCAGGGAAAAAGCATGTTACCATTGATCCGAGGGGAAGTTGATAAATTACATGAATGGATCTTTGTTGAGCAGACCTATCATGCGGCATACGATCCCCTCCGAGGAGTTAGAACGGAACGGTTCAAATATATCAGAAGCTTCGAGAAGAGACCCTTCTGGTTTCCGCCGAATGTAGACGGAGGACTCTCTAAAGAAGTCGCACGGAGACTCGGATACTTCAATAGGCCTCGGCCTTCCGAGATGCTCTTCGATCTCCACGCAGATCCCATAGAAAGGAAGAACCTCGTTGATGACCCGAACTATACTGAGACACTTGAAAGGATGAGGACAATCCTGAAAAATTGGATGAGGAGAACCGCTGATCCATTACTGAAAGGATACGTTCCACCACCTCCCGGCGCAGTAGTCACTCCACCCGACTCCTATACGCCATGAACTAAAACCTTTGACATGAGGGAAGCCCGTCGCGTCGCCACTGAATTCAAATCCAGTGTTATGCGGCGAAGACGAAACACAGCCAAGCCACGTAAGATACGTAAGGGCACTCAAGAGGCCTTAAAAGACGTTAAATCGTTTCTGGATGCAAACTAAATTAATCTTTATTCGAGGATGTTCGGCGGCAAGTTATAGTTCTATAGCTATCATCTTCATGTCGTACGGGAATGAAGTGTTCTTTTGGACTTACTTCAGAGAGTGGAGTTTAAATATGTAAACACTGTTTTATATCGTATACAGAAGTGATGATTATGAAGACTACAGAAGTTGTATCAGCCCGGCTTCCAAAGGAAAGAGTGAGGCTCTTAGAAAAAATAGCTAAAGAGGAGAAGGTGGATAAATCGACGATCTTGGACAGGGCGTTGGAGCACTACATGCGAGAATGGAGGCTCAAGAAGGCTATAGAATCTTACAGGGAGGGAATGGTCACGCTTTCAAGAGCGGCGGAGATCGCAGGGGTCTCGGTCTGGGAGATGATCGATATACTGGCTCAGAGGAAGATTCAATCCCAATACGATGTTGAGGATCTTGAAGAAGATTTGAAGGCATTGATGCATGAAGAAACAGAATAAAGTGGTCGTCTCGGACTCCACGCCGCTTATCTATTTGGCCAAGATAGGTAGGCTAAGCGTCATCAGAGAGGTCTTCAAAAGAATCTTTATTCCCAAAGCAGTCTTCGATGAAACAGTGACAAGAGGCAAGGCGCTTAACATGAGTGATGCTTCAATCATAGAGAAAGCTGTTGGAGTCTGGATCATTAAGAAGCAGGTGAAACCAGAAGTAGATGCAGAGTACCGCTTCCTCGATGCAAATACAAGGTTAGGCTTAGGAGAGAAGGAAGCTCTAAAGCTCTGTAAACAGCTGAAAGCTGAATACTTTATCGTCGATGATAAAGAAGCAAGAAGAGTTTCGAGAATATTGAACATCAAGCCCGTTGGCACATGCGGCATCATAGTTCAAGCTTGGAGACACGGTTCGATCAGTAGCAAGGAGACGCTTCGGATACTTGATGATCTTGTGAAAGTTGGATTCAGAATAGGGCCGAGAGTATATCGTCGAGTACTAGATGAGCTGGGAATATTCCCCTAGAGCATTCTACAAAGCCAACGTTTACAGAGAAGGCATTTAAACACGATTCAAATTTGCGGTCACAGATATATCTAAAAGAACAACCGTCAAGAATCTTAATCACAAATTTATGACAGAAAATATGCGATTTTAATTATTTATTCACCCTTAAGTGGCTAAAATAGTTAAGAAAGATAACGTGATGGATTTTGGCGGCAAGATATTTGATTGCCCTGAAGCATTACAAAGTTGATCTAAAAACGTCTTCACCGAAAGAGTCTTTATTACACTCCCTTAAAAAGGAAAACACAGATAATCTAGAAAGTCTCTAATTATCATTTATCACCTAATAGAAGGTTGAGAAAATTATGTCCGGTATTAAAGGTAAGGATCGTCCCAACATTCTGATAGTGATGACTGAGCATCAGCAGGGCAGAACGGTTGATCCTGACTGTCCCTGCCGCATGCCGAACGTTAAGGATAGAATTGCTGGTGAAGGATTAAGATTTGAGCTTGGTTATACGCCGACCGCTCTCTGCTCCCCCGCTAGAGCATCATTCTTCACTGGTCTCTATCCGTCAGTCCACGGGATGTACAATAATTACCATTCGATGCCTGTGATCCATGGCGGCCTATTCCCAGGAGTCAAACTATTCTCGGAGAACCTAAAGAAGGCTGGCTATAACCTGTCTTTCATTGGCAAGTGGCACGTCTCCGGGGAGAAGGGCCCGGCTGATTATGGATGGAGTATTCCGAAGGCCCAAACCCCTTGGGATGGCGGTCCACTTGGATTTCCAAAGCCGGGGAGCAGATTGAGACGCTATAGGGAGCCTCGGAAGGATCTAAAGAGATATGCTGTTGTAAGACGGAATGGTTGGCCTGATTATATTATTTATGGTACTCGTCCCGGTAAACCTGAGGATATGATGGATTTTAAGAGAGGCAAAATAGCCGCGGAGGAGATTAGGAGGCTTTCTAAGAAGTCTGAGCCTTGGATCATATATGTCGGATTGACTGAGATCCATGATCCATACATCGTCGTTGAACCCTACGCAAGCATGTATGATCCTGAAGATGTTCCGCTTCCTGAGAATTACTATGACCCCCTGGAGGATAAGCCCGCAATCTACAGAAGGATGAGAAGGCAGCTCTGGGATCAGCTAAGCGAGGAGCAGATACGGGAAGCCATAGCCTATTATTGGGGGTTATGCACCATGAATGATGATGTCGTCGGGATGCTTCTTGACGCTTTAGAGGACGCTGGAGTTGAGGATAACACTCTGGTTCTCTTCACAGCTGATCATGGAGACCAGGTTGGTGGACATGGCCTCTTCCTGAAAGGGGTATTGCCGTTCGAGGAGAGCTATCGAATCCCGATGGTGGTGAGATGGCCTCACGTAATAAAACGAAGTTCCACCTGTTCAGAATTTGTAACGTTATGTGACTTTGCGCCGACCTTCTGCGAGATCGCTGGCGCTGAACCTTTGAATCCTTGTCATGGGCGTTCTTTGCTTCCGATATTCGAAGGCTCCGTACCTGAAGATTGGCCGAAGAGCTTCTATGGACAATTCTTGGGCACCGAGTATTATTATACTCAACGCATCGTTCGGGATCATCGGTATAAGTATGTCTTTAATGCGTTTGATTTCGACGAGCTGTATGATCTCCAGAAAGACCCCTACGAAATGAAGAATTTGGCTTTTGACTCTGAATATGAGGATGTCAAAAGAAGGCTGATCGAGGAGATGTGGAGATGGGCGGAGAAGACTGATGACATAATTTTCAATTCGTACCCATCAGTTGCACTTGTTCCCTACGGCCCGCAAAGCGTAAAGAAGAGATCCGACGCGAACCCTAAATAGATTTATTAAACAAAGATACAGGCGGGGAACGTAAGATTTGCCTGAAAAGATTGTGCAAGATAAATCATCATATACGAACGTCATCTTTATTCTCACGGATGATCAAGGCGTTTGGGCTGCCGGCTGCTATGGGAATCATGAGATTCGAACGCCAAACATTGATAGGTTAGCTAAGACCGGAATGATGTTTGAAAATTTCTTTGTCGCTACACCTGTCTGTTCACCAAGCCGAGCTACGCTCTTTACAGGTCGAATTCCCTCTCAGCATGGGGTTCACGACTGGATACGTGGAGGAAACGTCGGCCCGGACGCCATAAGATACATGGAGGGAGAGACAGCCTACACTGATGTTATGGCTAAGCATGGGTATGTATGCGGGATGAGTGGAAAATGGCATCTCGGAGACAGTCAGCATCCGCAAT
>PIYJ01000058.1:6358-14847 GCA_003601725.1 Candidatus Bathyarchaeota archaeon | reverse complement strand
GAGAAGCTTGAAGTCAAACTCTTCATTTGCTATGAGACCGCCATAAATGAAGGGAACAGCGACGCAGAAGCTCACAAGGAAATTTCCCGGCAGACCTGTCCGTTTACCCTTAACCGCGTAAGTCACCGAAACAATTATAGAGATCAAGGCGAGCAGCGCCGTCCGTAGATTTGTAAATAGAGCTGCCGTTAACCCAATGAGTATCAGTGATGCTGCTAAGATCAGGCTTTCCTTTAATTTTATTATGCCGCTTGGAAGGGGACGGTGAGGCTCATTGATCTTGTCAATCTCATAATCGCAATAGTCATTTATCGCCATTGAGGCACCTGAAAGCGTGAAGGCAGTCACCGCTCCTAAAAGGATCTTATGTAAAACGGTGGGGGAGAGAGGATCTTTGATGGTTAACCATGCGCCGATAAAGACCGCTAAGCTCATCATGAATCCATTGATTGGACGGATGATCCTTATGAATCCCAGTATTTTCCGTTTCAATGCGAGCACCGAATACAAGCCAAAATGGGATGATTGTTGGATAATTATTTTTCGGAACCAATCTCAGTAGAGAAAAAGATAAAAGAACATCCCGTTTAGGGATGAAGGAGGATCATTAATGTCCGGCAAGCTCGTAGTCGTAAAGATAGGAACAGGAAGCCTCGTCAAGAACGATGGAAGCCTCAACCTTGAATCGATGAAGAGGCTGGTAGATCAAATAGCGCAAGCCGTGAAGAAAGGGCATAAAGTAATCCTTGTAACTTCAGGAGCCATAGCCGCCGGAATCGCAGAGCTAAACGTCAAGCCGAACCCAAATGATATAGTCTTCAAACAGGCATGCGCAGCAGCCGGGCAAAGCATCCTCATGTCTCATTATAGAGAATACTTTAAGGCTTACGGGCTGAAGGTGGCACAGGTCCTCTTAACCGAGAAAGACCTCGCCGACCGCATGTCTTATCTGCATACTTGTAACGTTTTTGATAGACTGCTTCAGCTCGGTGTAATCCCCATAGTCAATGAGAATGATGTGACATCAGTTAATGAAATAATCCCCGTTATGGAGGGACAAGAAGTCAACTTCAGCGATAACGATATCCTCTCCGCTTTGATAGCCAACGCAACGGAAGCAGATCTAATCGTGATCTTAACGACCGTTGACGGCCTTTACACGAAAAGCCCGGAAAAACCAGACGCGAAACTCATCCCAATCGTGAAGAAGATCACCCCTGAGCTAAGAAAGGCGGCTGAGGGGAAAAGCAAGTTCGGCAGAGGAGGGATGAAGACTAAGATTCAAGCTGCTGAGATAGCGATGCGAAGTGGAATCCCCCTTGTAATCGCAAACAGCCAAAGAGAGAATGTGCTTCTGGATGTGCTGGAGGGGAAACATGTCGGAACCTTCTTCAAGCCGGCGGAGAAGGGGCTCTCAGGAATTAAAAAATGGATAGCATACGGCGCCGGCACTAAAGGGCAGATCCAAGTGAATGAGGGGGCGAAAGAGGCGATCTTGAAAGGCGCGAGCTTGCTGGCCGTTGGAATTGAAAACGTTTCTGGACGTTTCCTAATAGGCGAGGTAGTAAGCATCATAGGCCCGGATGGAAAGGAATTCGCCAGGGGAATATCCAACTACACAAGTGAAGAGATCAATCTAATCAAAGGGATGAATACAGCTCAGATAAGGAAGACTCTAGGTTATATTAGGCAAAAAGAGGTAATTAATAGGAAACGGATGTTTCTGAAATGAGAGGAGAGAGGAGACGAGATGAGCAGAAATCTAATATTGGAGATTTGTAAAAGGGCCAAGGCAGCTTCCTACGAGCTAGCAAAGCTCTCAACAGAGACGAAAAATCAAGCTCTCTTTAATATGGCCGAAGCGCTGGAAAAGAATACCTCTGAGATTCTTGAAGCAAATCAAAAAGATGTTGAAGCTTCAAAGAAGAAGGGAGTCAAGGAAGCCTTACTTGACAGACTTATCCTCAATGAGGAAAGAGTATCCAAGATGGCTCAATGTCTCCGAGAAGTCGCAGCTCTACCTGACCCCGTCGGCGAGATAGTCAAAACATGGACCAGACCAAACGGACTCATCATCGGCCAGCTAAGGGTTCCATTAGGCGTCGTCGCCGTGATATACGAGTCGAGACCAGATGTTACCTCCGATGCGTCAGGCATCTGCCTCAAATCTGGAAATGCAGTGATCCTACGCGGAGGCTCCGATGCGATTAACTCAAACCTAGCAATCGGAAGAGTATTAAATAAGGCCGCCGTGGAGTCCGGCATTCCTGAAGGCGCTATTCAAGTCGTTCCGACGACGGAGAGAAGCGCGGCGGTTGAACTTATGAAGATGCGGGGATACGTCGATGTTCTTATTCCAAGAGGGGGAGCTGGACTAATCAAGGCTGTTGTTGAAAACGCGAAGGTCCCAGTGATCGAGACCGGCACGGGTAACTGCCACATTTATGTGGAGGAAGATGCTGATCTGACTCGAGCTATAGACATAATTATCAATGCGAAATGTCAGAGACCTGGGACTTGCAATGCAGCTGAGAAGGTTCTTGTGCACCGTGGGATTGCTTCTGAGTTCATTCCGAAAGCCATAGACGCTCTTCGTAGTCACGGAGTTGAGGTTAGAGGATGTGAAGAAACCCTGAAGATCGTTCCCGACGTTGTGCCAGCCACCGAGGAAGATTGGTACACTGAATATTTAGATTTGATAATTGCTTTTAAGGTGGTAAGCGGGCTAGAAGAGGCTATAGATCACATAAATAAGTATGGAACGAAGCATTCAGACTCCATCTTGACGGCTGACTTCAATAAGGCCTTAAGGTTCATCAGAGATGTGGATTCTGCCGCTGTCTACTGGAACGCTTCAACCCGTTTCACAGACGGCAATCAATATGGGCTTGGCGCAGAGATTGGCATAAGCACACAGAAGATGCATGCCCGTGGGCCAATGAGCGTTCAGCACTTAACGACCACGAAGTACTTTGTCTTGGGACGTGGGCATATAAGAGAATAGTCCCAAATTGAGCCGCTAACCGATCAGCGGTTCAAGATTCCCTTTTATTTTTTCCGAGGTCGGCGTTAATTCGCCCACATCGAATATTCTCCAGATCTCCGTATGCCTGATCGTATCGTTAGGCTCCAGAGTCTGTAAGGGACCCAGAGTCTCAAGCTCAAGCATGTTGGCGTTAGTGTAAACTTCAACGTTGCATCCGAAATCTGGATATTCCCCCTCTTTTTTCTGGAATTCCTTGACAAACGCAACTCCCTCCACCCAATAGGCAGTCCAAGAAGGATTCGCCATGGTACCTATCTTAACTGGGCTTCCTGCTTCCGGATCTTGTCCGATGAAGATGAAATCATTTGTGAATGTCAATCTTTTATCCGAGAGATCAGTGTACGGCCAAATAGTGATGTGCCTATCTGGCAGAAGCCCTTCTTCATCGACTTTTGAGGATCGAATAGGTATGATGGCGAATCCTTTAGGCTTCATTACCGAGAGAGCCCAACAGGCAAGGGTAATGGGCCATCTCCCTATGTTTCTGATTGTATGGATAACCTGAATTCCTCCTTTCGGATGAGGCCTTATCGATATTGTTTTTTGAACAGAATTTGCGGTTTCCGGGTTTCCATGCACCGTAACAGTCTCCTTGTCTGTCTCTATCTTTACGGGTTTATTGTCCAAAGAGTATGAGCGAGGCTTTGCCTCCGGCGAGCTCCATAACCTGTGTCCCCCATAGACCCGCCAGAAACCTTCAGATGTTTGCATACCTACGTCTGGAAGAACTCCAAACAAGTTAAATTCCGGCTTCTCCGTTGACGCGAAATAGAGGATTCGAGGCCCAATCTCCGTTGGGATTCCAATGATGAATTTGTCGAGAAAGAAGAGTTTAGTCTTGAAACCGCCCACTTCTTTTTCTTCAACTTTCAATCTGAACACCTTTGACATTCATGAAGACAATTATTTTAAATTAGCAACGACCTCTAAGAAATGATTTGTGTCTTTTTGGATACAAAAGCATAGACAAGCTTACTTGACTGAAAAACCTTTTAGAGGATTACACGACTTAGTTTATCTGGATGGCTGTTATGATCGCTGAACGCGAGGTTTTAATTTCTACCTTAAACCTAACCAAGGATGGTTATGCGGATTTAAAAGAAATAATTCGGGATGCGAGAATCCCATCCCAAATAGCCTGTCAAATCTTGGAGAGAAACGAGTCCAGCGGAATACTTCGTATAAGCGGGGCGAAGATCATAGCAACTCCAGAGCAACGTTTAAGAATCGCCCTTAAGGCAGTGGATCTCGGCGCTGATGTAGAAAGAGTCTGTAAACATCTCAGGTGGGAAGAGTTCGAAGAGATCACAACATTAGCATTAGAGATGAATGGCTTCCAAGTTAAGAAGCATTTCCGTTTCAGCTGGAATGGAAAAAGATTCGAGATTGATCTTCTCGCCTTGAAGAGGCCGTTTGTTGTATGCGTCGACTGTAAACAATGGCGTCAAGGTTGGAGAGGAACTGCAAGTAGAAAAGCTGCAATGAAACAGATCCAAAGAACAAAGATTTTGGCAGAAGCCTCGCTGAGCATGATTGAGAAAATAGGGATCAGCAAGTGGAGTCAAGCATGTTTCGTCCCATTGATTATTTCACTTTTTCCATCGGCCTCTGCATTCTATAGAAATAGCCCAATAGTTCCGATAATTCAGCTTCGAAACTTCATTCAAGATATGCCGGCTCATATCGATGAGATTGAACATTATTGGGTATTCATTCAGTAACCTTCTCAACAGATCTTTTTATTCTCAAACAACCATCCAACATGGACAAAAAATAAACCCAAAAAATGAAAATGGAATATTTCCATCTTTTTTCATAGAAAAGGACAATAATATTAACCATGAAGATGGCGAAGTTTTTTCTTTAAAGTAAAAATCTCACCGTGACTGAGTTTTTCTTTATTTTCTTTAAATAGGCCTGTTTTCCGATGATGTTGAAACCGAAAATAACATAATATCTAGATAGTCACGGGAATGACAATAGTTCTTATTAATCCTTTTGGACTAATTTTCGATCTAGAAGGAGGCTTGAAAAATGGCTAAAATCGCGAAGGAATTGATAAGGATAGTAAATATGTCCATGCCTTTTCCAGCAAACGTTTTGAAAGCATATGCGCGGCTTGACTCTGTCTTCACAAGTGGCGACTTAGCGAGAGAAGCGGGAATCCCACGGTCAACAGCAAAGTATTATGTCAGAAAGATGGTTGACCTACATATGATCTCGAAAGTGCCCTATCGGAAAAAATATCAGAAATACGCAAATGCAGATAAATTTTCTAACTGGCTTCAAGACTTGTTGAGACTGGCATTGAAGCCTCTCGAGGAATGATCGAACTCAGCGGTGAAATGATTGTCACTAAGAGATTTAGCTCTTAAAAACAAAGATGAAGGAAAGAAGGGACAGAGAAGAAAAGGCCGCCGTTTAACATCGAAGGAAAGTAAAAATATAAAGAGGAGAGGCTACGACGCTGAGAGAAGTCTCGTAAGAAAACTTCGATCTTTAGGATTCAAGGCCGTAAGGGTACCGAGCTCCGCGCCGAGCTCTGAGCCTTTGCCCGATGTATTTGCAACTTTAGATGACGGACTCTTAGCAGTTGAAGTAAAAGCTTCAACTGGAGATAGAGTTTACTTCAGTTCGAATCAGGTTAAAAAGCTCTTTGAATTCCTAGAGATATTCAGCACTTACAACAAGAAGGTTGCCTTATTAGCGGGGAAATTCCCATACAAATGGGTCTTTAAACAAGTCAAAGAAATTGATGATTACGTCCTTCATAGAAATGAAAGTGGAAATCTCCGATTGAAGCATCTTTTCAAGAGATGAAAGGTGACTTTAATTTCAGAAATGGATCTGGAAGGCTCGGAAAAATTGCTTTCCCTTTATTCCTTCTCTTCATCTTCTTTTTCTCTCAACACTGCTATTATCTTCGCTACTTTTTTCGGCGGAACTCTCTCGGTGTTTATCGCAACATCAAATGGAGGCATACTGGATAGATCAGCATGATATAAACGCCTTGCAATCCGATCTACCTTTCTATCTTCCTCCTCAAGCTCCTTAAAGGCTACAAATTCCGGCTTCTTAGATTTCTGAGATCTCCTTCTAGTTCTTTCTTCTCTAGAAGCAACCAGCAAAACCCTAACGGATTCTTGTTCATCTTTAGCTGCGTACAAGGCTGGCGTTCCTTCTATTATCAATGGGCGTTTTTCGCTTCTCAATATTTTGCTTAGACGTTTGGTATCTGTTTGAGCCGCATTTATGATCTCAGCTTTCATTGATCTTTGAACCAGTCTAGCCGTTGAGGTTAATCCCGCCTCTGATAACCCATAGATTAATATGTGGGGGCCGATTCTTGGCGCCTTTCTCATGCGAACTATTGTTTCAGGCACGTATCTTATTAGAATCGGGAGACGGAATCCAGCGTCAACAATCAATGCAAAGAGGAAAGGCAGCCTCGGATCAATATTCCATAAGATCCCGCCTAACAAACTCGCCGGAATTGAACTGAGATACCAAACGAAATTGAGCAACGCGTTCCATGTGCTTTGAACTTTCTTTGGCATCACCTCTGTTCTGAGAGCCCAGAAAGAAGAACCCGTGGAAGTTCCCACAGCGTCAAGCATCCATACAAAAAGGGGAACAAAAGGCGTTACAGCATTCTTATAGCTTCCTCCAAGTATAAACACAACTAAAGCCGCGTACCTAAACGGCCGTATAAGAAGTATAACTCTCTTTCTCCCCTTCCTGTCGGATATCTTTGCAAGTGGAATTTGAAGAAATATGCGAATAATGCTGTCTACTGTTGGTAGTAAACCAATAATCAATAGGGAAGACTTACAGACCTCCGAGGCATAAATAGGCCAGAATGGAGATACAAGCTGCCATGCGAAAGGGCCAAGCAGAAACATGACGATCCAAGAGGATGCCTTTCTTTCCTTTGACATTCGATAAACTTTTTTCATCTGGAAGAACATGTCCTTAGCGGCATCAACAACCCCCTTTATCTCATTTCTCTCCGAAGAAGGCATCGTCATCAGCTTCTTAAAAGTGTAGATCCAAACTACGAGGGAGATGAGAAATTGAGCGACAAACATCTTTCTGATCTCTTCCAGTCCGCCCATCACCTGTATAAGATACGCGGAGAGAGGAGGGGTCACCATATTTGCGATGCTCGCCATGACGGCGAGGGTAGCTACGATCTGGCTTCTCTTCTTCTGCTCGATTGAAGAGTATAAGATCGCGTTATAAACGGGGCTTGAAATGGCTGAGCCCAGTGCTCCGAGAAAGTTAACGAGAATGAGAACATGCCAGTTTGGAGCTAAGGCATAGATGATTGGATTAATCAGCGTAAGAGCTGTGCCTAATAGAAGAACCTTTTTTCTATCGTATCTGTCGCCGATCCATCCTCCAATTAAGATGAAAAATACGAAGACAGCGGACCATATGGAGCCGAACAATCCTAGAATAACCGCGTCTGCGCCTAATGTTTCCTTTATGTATAAGGTGGATAACCCGGCTGTAAGTCCCCCACTGACCGTTAGAAGCACTCTTCTTACTAATAAAACGCGAAGGTTTCCCTTGAACAGCGTTTTCACATCGGGAATTATCCTCAACTGCGAACCATCGGCCCTCTAATCGTGAATTTGAAGGTTACTTAACCTTCACATCTCTTTAATAAAGATTTTTGTCTCACTATCTATTGACCTGACGAACAAATCAATTCAACCGCAAACAAGGAACCTTGTCTATGCTTTTGTATCCATTTTCCATCGAACAACAAAAACCAATAGTTCGAGTTCTTTGCAATCATAATATGCTGAGATTTTCCTAGATGACGAAACGACTTATTTACGAATTCTAAACATCATGTAACATTACATACCTAATGTTACGTAAAAAAATGGAGAAGAATCGGCGTTGAAAAAACCCAAAAGAAGCGTCGAAATAGTTGAAAGCTTCTGCGGATGGGATTATTTAATCAAATTGGTTAAAAAATGTGAACGTGAAGTTGATAGGGCGTTGATTTCGGCTTTATTTGAAACTGGCGGAAGGGTGAGCGAGGTTCTCCAGTTAAAAAAGGACAATTTTGTTGTCCAAAAACCTTTTCTCGTCGTAAAGGCGATGCCTGTTCTGAAACGTTACAGCAAAATTGGTGAATATAAGGATAAAAATGGCAAAATACGGTGGCGAACAGAAAGGAAAATAGCTTATAGAACTTTCCCCATCCACATGAAGGAGCCGCTGTGCGATCCGCTCTTGGAGTATATCATGAAGATTGATGAGGGGAAGCTTTTTCATATAGGGAGAACTCAGGTTTATAGAATCGTCAGAAAGCTGGATAAGAATATCTTTCCACATTGGTTTAGGGCGCAAAGAGCTTCGCAGTTAGCTCTGGAATATGGCTTCGATGTTCACGATCTGATCGACTTTTTTAACTGGAAGAGTCTCC
>PIYJ01000058.1:0-6334 GCA_003601725.1 Candidatus Bathyarchaeota archaeon | reverse complement strand
AATGGGCTGGAGAGGATTAGCCAACAAGATGAAACGCTGATTTCTCATATTATTTGAGTTAATTTGAGACCGTTTGAGGTGCTTGGTGAATTTGGTGCCAAAGTAATACCTTAATAACTAAGATCACCAATTGTTACAATTTAGCGTCCACATAGAGCATTTTTTGCATGACTTTGCCTACATTTCAGCATTCAAAACGTGCCTTCTAAGCCAAAAACGAGCCGAAAAGAACGATTCAACAACAAGATCTAATGAAAAATGGATACAAAAGCATAGACAGAGTAGGTTCCTTTCATCAACGCCAGTATGCTGCATGACCATTTTACATTGCAATCTGGATCTTCATTGGATTCCCAATCTTCTTTATATGCGTCTCAAATCCTTCCAGTATCCTTTCAAAGGAAAAGACATGAGTGACATAGGGCTTTACTATCGCCTTACCTGAAGAGACTGCCTTTATCGCAGCTGGATAAACATTCGCATATCTATGAATCCCTTGGAGGGTCAGCTCTTTCGATATTAATTCAGCGATAGGGAGAGGAACGTCACTTGAAGGATAACCTACAAGAACGATCCGCCCGCCTGGTCTGACTATCTCAACAGCCTGCCGAATTGCTGATGGAGCGCCTGAAGCATCAATCACAACATCGACGCCTTCATCCCCTGTAAGATCCTTTATCCTGTTAATGACATCCTCAGTGGCGGCATTGATGACTTCGCTTGCGCCGTACTTTCTTGCATATTCCAATCTATAGCCAATAACGTCAGTAACGTAGATCTCAGGTGCTCCATGAACTTTTGCTGCTTGAAGTATCATCTGTCCAATTGGGCCGGCTCCAAGCACCGCGACGGCGTCATTGACGCTTACCTTCCCCATCTTCGCCGCCATCATCCCCACTGCAAGAGGCTCAATCATAGCGCCCTCCTCATACGACATGTTCTCTGGAATCGGATAGACGTTCTGTTCTGGCGCCGTTACATATTCTGCGAAGGCCCCGTGAAAAGGAGGCGCTCCATAAAATTTGACGTCTTTACAGAGATTATATCTTCCTAACCTGCAGTAGAAACATTTTCCGCATACAAAGCCTGGTTCTATGACGACTTTTTGACCGGGTTTTAGATTAGAAACGTCATGGCCTATTTCTACTATTTCTCCAGAGCATTCGTGACCTAATATTAAGGGGTTCTTAACGATGAACGATGCTATGCGTCCATGTAGATAAAAATGGACATCAGATCCGCAGATTCCTACCCGTTTCATTTTGATAAGAACTTCGTTTGAGCTTATCTTCGGTATCTCAATCTCTTCTATTCTCATATCCATCGGCTTATACAGGAAAGCAGCTTTCATTCTTCCCTTCGTATGCACGCATCCTCCTTCACTTTCCATTATGTATTTCAAAAATAAAGATTTCCTAAAAATCGAAGGGGAATTTTTCATTACAAACAGCAAATTTATATATGTATCGCAAAGAATTCTATAAAAAGGGTCGGGAAGCACCATTGAAACTTAGCCGTCCGAGATTGCCCCTCATGATTTTTCTTCTCATGATTCTCGGATCGTTACTTGTGGGGTTCCTAGTGATTTATGAGATTGTCGCAACTCATAGCAGAGGAGAATATTTACGTTTAGAGAACAGATTCATTAAAATAGATTTACCAAGAAACTGGTTTGTTTACTCTTGGAAAACCGAGAACTCGACAGGCGATATATATAATGTATTTTTAACGCCTCCCAACTTGCTTTCCGCAATCATCTTCAAGATTCACGATGAAAAAGCAACTCAGAACTTCATGAAAGAATATAATTTGACGGATGCCTTATCAGTAGCAACCTTCGAAATAGAAAGAGTCTATAATTGGACTCAAAGTAAAAACGAGAATGCATCCATAATCTTTGAAGAAACAGGGGAAATCGAACTCTTTAAAAAACAAGCCGGTTATTCAAAAATCATCGTGAAGGACGGAATCGAAACTGACGGGAAGTTTTATGATATGTCCTTTTTGATGATGTCTTACATTCAAAATCAGAAACTCGTCGAGATAGCCTTTTGGGGGAAAAAAGAGGACTGCGAGAAAATGTCAGATCTCTTCGAAACGATCTTAAACTCAACAGAAATTAGGATGTGAATATGATATGAGTGATGCCGTGACAAGAATGGATATTGTGCACTCCGCAGTCGGCGGAGGAATCTGCTTCCTTGGAACGATCCTTTTATCCAGCCTCGTAAATATTTTGATTCAACGAATCTTGATAGCTCTAGGCATTTTAACCGTAACCGTGTTTGAGAATTTCGTTATCGCCAAAGCAGCAATCTCTTTCGCTCTCATATATCTCATCTGCGGATTCTTAGGAGGGTTGTATACTGGCTACTTCGTTGAAAACAATCTGAAAATCCTGCTTCCCCTTACCGGCGGAATAGGATTCACAGGATTCACAGTGGTACTGGTCTTCTATGGAGGATTAGATCTAACCGTAAACTTTCTTGAGATGATAATTCTCCCTCTTCTTGGAGACATTATAGGTGCATATTTAGGTGGATATACGATTAGCTGGCCGAGCGAAGGCGAAGAAGAAGTTGAGGAAGAAATAAGTCTCAATCTTGAACAATGAGAATCTTTAGACTGTTCAGACCTTTATAAGAACAGTTATATCATTGACGTTTGTTCCCGTAGGCCCTGTCATGATGAGATCGTTCAGTCCAGAAAAGAATGAATAAGAATCGTTATTTCTGAGAGCCTCCGCAGGGTCGAGTCCAAGATTTCTCGCACGCAGTATCGTTTTTCCATCTACTATTGCGCCCGCTGCATCTGTAGGGCCGTCAATACCATCAGTGCTAGCTGAGGCGATAGCAACTCCCTCGGCGCCTATTATCTTTAACGCGGCGCCTAGAGCTATCTCTTGATTTCTCCCTCCAATACCATTGCCCGTTACTGTTACTGTGGTCTCGCCTCCTGCTATGATGCCTACGGGTGGAGCAACAGGTTTGTCTGTCATCATTAGTTCTCTGCCCATCGCACCGAAGAATGTGCCTATATGTCTAGCTTCGCCTTCCATGAAGGATGTTAAGAAAAGTACGTTCAGCCCGCTTCTTTTGATTTTCTCCATTGCGGCTGTACATGCAAGCCGATTATTACCAATGACGATGTTTTTAACTTTTTTAAATATTGGATCATCTTTCTTCGGGGTTTCAGCTATCTCTCCCTTTACACCGTTTGACAAAACTTGTCTAATAGACTCGGGAATCTTATCCCACAGATCATATCTTCGTAGAATCGAGACAGCATCATTAAATGTAGAAGAATCTGGGACCGTAGGACCGGAAGCTATAACATCCAAAGAGTCGCCCAGAACATCAGAGAGCAATAATCCAACCAGAGTGGCCGGGTAGACAGCTCTTGCAAGTTGGCCGCCTTTAAAACTGGAAATATGCTTTCGTACAGCATTTATCTCGTTGATTGTAGCTCCAGACTTGAGAAGGAGATCCGTTACTCTCTGTTTATCCTCAAGTGATATCTTCTCCTTAGGAAGAGCCATCAAGCTTGATCCCCCACCGGATATCAAACAGATCACTAGATCCCCTTTTCCAGCTTCCCCTGCTAATTCAAGAATCTTCCTTGCTCCTGAGACGCTGCTTTCATCTGGGATGGGATGGTTTGATTCATGGAGTCTTATACGATCCAGATGATAGTTCTTTGCGATTCCTTTAGGGACTATTATTATGCCGTCGTTTATTCGATCCTTAAGAATCTCCTCGAGAGCTTCAGCCATAGTTCCGCTGGCTTTCCCACCGCCCAGAACAAATATTCTTTTATATTCAGATAGGTCAAAGTGGTCACTGTTGATCTTTAGAGTCTGTCCTTCAAGCTTGACTTTTGAAAGAACGATTCTTTTAGGATCGGCCTCTTTAAATGCTTCTTCAATCGCGTCTAAGGCGATCCTCCTTGCCTTTTTATCCTTCGGAGAAGAAGCATTTGACATCAAGTCTTCTTTATTCTTGATTATTGACATAATCATGCCGCCTGCTGGACATTGACAAGATGTTATTTGCTTTTATCATTCAAGATTTATGTGTTTTGCTCTTTATGGCAGCGTATGGAAGGATGAGATGGGCCTTTTCAAGGAAAAAATGGATACAAAAAATGACCAAGAGAAACCAATCGATGATTTAGGTCTGATTCTTGCTTCTTTCTGGTCGGATTTTTGATCCATATTTTTAAACGAATATTTTCACGAGGAATAATCCAAGAAAATAGCATCAAAAACGGATGTACATTTAAAGTCTGAATGATTCTTTTAAAGCATGATTAAAATCTAGTGGAAGTCGTCGGTCGTCGTCATCTTCTTTGAGACGAAAAAAATGTCCATGCTTTCTTTAAGGGTTGTCATTTTTTCATTTGCTCATAATGGACCGTTTTTAGGTCTACATTTCATTCACACTTTTGCGTTTTACCTTACAGGCATCGTTACTCTTTGGTTGTAGTCAATGATGACCTCGATTTTTCCTTTAAGACTCTCATCCATCTCAGAATCGCCAGTATCCACTCTGAGAAATCGAAGATTGCGAAGTTTACTCTTCGTAGCTATGACGATTATGTTCCGTATCCCGACTTTCCTTATCACTCTCGGACTTATCTGCTGGTTACCCCTGCCGAATATGAATCCCTGCCCACCTATCGGAGTCACAATTATCTTGGCTCTTCTCTTTTCCACGTATCTAAGAATCTCCTTTTCATTCACATCTCTCGCAACGATCTTATTGTTAAGAAGCAAATCTACACCCAGAAGAGTCTTCTTTTGATCAAGTAAATCGGCAATTGTACGAGTAGTGGTCCCTGGGCCGAGGATATAGAGAACATCTGGCTGAAGAATCCTTTCGATGACGTAAACAGCTATAGCTGCTTGATTTCTAAGTTCACTTTCACTTCGAGAACTCGGCATTTTGACATTTTGGACGTACTCCTCCTCATAGGGCACAAGCATATATCCATATAATTTCGCGGAAAGATAACCCCGTCTGAAAGCCTCCTCGTCAACATCCATAACTTCAGCCTCCTTCAATGGAAGCCCACCGCTTAAGAACCTTGCCGTAATTCGAGCTGCAGCTTCAGGAGTAAGAGCAAACACGGCGCTATGCATTTTAACCCCTGTGGGAACGCCTAAAACTGGAAGTTTAAGTTCCACCACATCCATAACATCTCTAGCTGTGCCGTCACCTCCACAGAAAACGAGGAGATCTATCCCCTCTTTAATCATTAATTCAGCTACCCTCTTCGTATCGGATGGGCCTGTTTTCTCTTTTGACTGTCCTATTGGGATGCAGGGAAACCCCGTTTCTCTGGCTTCCAGCTCACCCATCTTTCCAGCGGCAGCTAAAAGGCAGACTTCACAGTTCATGCTTTTGAGATGCGAAAGGAAGACTTTCGCCCTAATAGGCGCTATGGGCTTCGCGCCTAAGGCAATAGCCCTCCTTAAGGTCTCTTCTCCATCCGTTCCTTTGAGTCCCACGGCCCCACCCATTCCAGCCACAGGATTAACAATGAAACCAATCTTCTTCATAGCAATTCAACCTTCCTTCCTATAGAAAGCAGTTCTCATACAATTTATGTATTTAAAAGAAAGAAGCGCAGAGAAGTACGACAAATAAAATCATCTATAACTCTGAAAAACTTGAAATGCTCTAATTGCGGAACCAAACTCTAACGGCGAATAGACCGCCAAATGTGGCCAGCCCTAAACTCAAAATAAAAACGCATCCCTCCACAACTCTAGTCATTCTTCAATCAGAAAAAGGATAAAAGACTGGAGGTGGACGATCACCTAATTCGGGCTCATGGATCTCCACGTTAGGAAACATCCAACCGCTCTTGAAGGTAAACTCTCTCATCGAGGATCGCCTCCAAGAGCTTGGATGTTCCTATAATTGATTATTGACTGGAAGATATATAAATTTTTTTGTTGATTATTTGTCAACAAGGAAGACCATCTTTTAGAGAAAACAGCCTCCAGACCGTCAGAAGATTCATTGACATAAAAAGATGCAAACAACAAAAAGAAGATTTTCCTTTTTTGGCATTTGGAGTCTTTCAATTGGAATTGATTGTTTATGAAGAAGTATTTTTTATGGAATAATCCGAAACTTATTTATTACATGCGTGAGTCAAGAAAAAATAATCTCTCATGGTTGATGTGGGCTGAGTTATGTGTGGAACAGACAGAGGTAAGGTCACGAATAGCATCTTAACAGCCAAAACATGCATCACTAAGTTTTTCAGCGGAATATTTGCTTCACATGCTTTTCAGGAGAGATACATGTGGTTATGAAACTAACTT
>PIYJ01000057.1 GCA_003601725.1 Candidatus Bathyarchaeota archaeon | reverse complement strand
ATTGAAAAATCGATCTCGAATTGAGAAAAAGAGGTGAGGCGGAAGCCGCCTCATTACTGCCTAGATCTATGATGCGGTTACCGCTGTCTCTACATTGCATTCAACGTAGTACTGAGCGTTCTCTGTGAAGACGGTGATTCCAACGGTTGTTCCTATGTCACTGCGGTCTATGCTGTCGGGGCTGGAGATGTAGATCACCATGGTGTCTCCTGAAGCCAAAGGCAGATCACTGCTTGTGGTGGAGAAGCTGCCGGATGTCGAACTGGTATAGGTGAAGGAGGACCAAGAGGTGAAGTATGTGCTGGTTGGGGGATTAAGCGAGGTAGAGAAGGATGAGCTTAGCCTTAGATAGTGGACGCTGGACCACGATGCCTCAACACCTCTCACCTGTATCTTATCTATGAGTATGTCTCTTCCGCCGACGTTATCTATCGAGAAGGCCGCGTATGCTGTTCCGTTACTAAGCACCCAGACCTTCTGCTTTGTGATCCGTAGGTCTTCCTGTTGGGTTCTCGTTGAGGTTATGTTGATCGCGTACATCGTGACGACTCCTGCTAGAAGCACCGAGACAACCAAGATTATCAATGTGGTAACCACTGTGCTGAGCGCTTTCTCACTGTTGAATAGTCGTTTCATTTATCTCTCACTGGAGAATTGTTGAGTCCAGAAGACGATATTTTGATTTGTGCGTATATCCACTACACAGACAGAATGGAATATCATGTATCCTACTTGAATGCGACTTGTCGGTTCAGACTCTCCATCTGGATTTTACGTCTGAACTTGAGTAATTATTGAAATATTAATGATTTTTGAAGGAAAAACAAGTTTTTGAATCATTAATTTCTCATCAATTTTTCACATATTTCTTATACTTCCCGCATGGTTGGAAGATAGCTTTCTCTACGGGAATTCCAGGGCATTATGAACCGTCATTTCATGATTCTCTAAGGGAGGCTTCTAGATGCTGCTGCTCCATATTCTGTGAAATTCCTCTTCGTATACTTCGGCGACGTAGATGCTTTTTATTATTATCAGATTCTCATTATTCACCTTCTCCGCATGCGCCGACCAGTTGAAGCTTCCAGTTAAGACGATGACCCCGTCGATGATCATCACCTTGTCATGCATATACCCCGAATTCGTGTCGTTACGAACCGAGATTCCAGCGGCTCTCAGCTTCTGATACTCGCTGTATTTCGTTATCTGATTCTTCTCAAAGACGACTTTGACTTCAACCCCGCGGTTATGAGCCTCGATCAACGCGTCGCTGATTGAATCTAACGTGAAGCTATAAATCAATATGTGAATCGACCTGTTTGCCCTTCCGATCCATCCTATAACTTGACTTTCACATCCGCCTCTCGGACTGAAATAGATCCCAAGCACAGTTGTGTTCGCCTGGGTTTGCAGAGATTCAAGACGAGAACGTAAAAGATTTATCTCATCCTCTAAGCTGCCTACTTTCTCCTCATAGAAGGTAATGTTCCCCCGAAGCCACAGGGTTAAATCTTGATTCTCCTTCCTAAGATCCGCGATTTGCTGATTAAGCTCGTTAAGCGCGCTTCCCTGATATGATGATCCGAGAAATAAGCCTAGAATAAGCCCTAAGGCTAAACTTAGAATTAACGATTTTCTGCTCATGAGAACATCCCGTCGGCTTCTAAATCGTCTCTCAGAGATTAAGCTAACTCTTTCAATTTTACTTTTTACATAAAAAATAGTTTGGGTTGAATGGAAAAATTAAGGCTTCCTCGAAATCCGTTCCGTTAAGTCATCGATGATGGGATAATGATCTTTCACTATGCTTGTCCAGTATCTTTCAATGCATCTCCGAGAGGCTATTCTTCCCCTTCCGTCTCTCAAGTTTACTAATCGATAGTCTCTACCATGCATTGCCGGTAGGAGATCTACGAGATCGAAGTTTTTGAGAAACCCGTGAATAACGACCTCTTCATTCCACAGTTCATTATATAGCTTCGTGGCAACAAGATTCTCGTAAGAAATAAGCATATCCTCAAGATGCATGCTTCTGATCCTTTCATCTAAGACTGAAGCTAAATATCCGCAGATAGCCATCTTACGCCTCGCATACAATGCTATTCCGTCAGGATCAACATCCTCCCTGGAATTTAGGTAATCCAGCCCTCTCGTTACGTCGTATACTCTCATAGCTAACAGGCTTGTCCCAAGCATGAAACTGTCATAGCATAGCTTAAAGAAAGTCCCGTGCTGCGCATGTAACATCCGATTATTTATTGCTCTCGTTCTGACGCCTCCAACGCCTCTTACATCCAGAACGAAGACCCTGTAGCCATCCTCCGCTAATCTTCTAATTGTATCCTCTTCTTTTGGTATCCCGTTGGTTCCGTCTTCCAGCAGCATCAGAACCGCTGGAGACTTGCCTTTCAAGCCTGATCTATAAAGCATAATTGAAGTCAAGGTTATCCCTGGCTCTGAAAAGAAGAAGATCTTCTCATACGTTAAGCCGTCAACTTCCTCTTCACGTATAACTCGGGGCATAATCTTGATTCTCTCAGGGCTGAATGCTAATAAACGGTCTAATCTTTCTCTTAGATTCGCCGCGTAAAGCCGAAGAGCATCCTCGTCTTCTATGCGGGTTCTGGGAGGCTTGACAGATTTGAGATATTCATTGTTTAAATCGAATATGGTCTTCGCGTTGGGCTTATCTCCAAGTAGCTGGCCGCTTCGCGTTACGTTAAGAGAACTCGGCTTCTCAATCTCGAAAGGCTCATCCGTAAACCTCGGCTCTTCTCCTCTCAGATGCTTTGAGAACCATCTTATCACCGCTCTGCGAATCGGATCTCGGAAGCCATGAGTATGCTCACCTATCGTTAAGGCAACGTTTTCTTCCTTATCGAACAGCCTGTAGGCCATCTTAGCCCTCTTGAATGACTGAAGAGTCCCCTCTATGCAGAAGAAGTCGTAGGCTGCGGCTCCAATCAAAGCAGGTTTAGGAGCGAAGAGGCATACATAATCATCGTAGTTTATGCCGTTCTTTATAGCCCCAAATATGTTCTGTTCTGCATCGTGAGGCTGACCTGTTTTGATATATGCCTCTCTGGAGGTTATGTAACAGCAAGGCGCAGCGGCCTTCAATCGGTCCTCCATGAGCATCATATAGGCGGTCTGGGTGCCTCCCCCTGAATTCCCCGTGGCAGCAAGCCTGTCAGGATCCACCTCGCTTCGCGTGCATAGGTAATCCACCCCTCTGATGCCGTTCCATATGAAGTATCTAGCTACGTTCGACCCGGCAAGCGTGCATTGAAGCCCTTCGTAGGAATGCTCCCTTATTCCCCATTGGACACGGCTTCCACTGATCTTCGAATCCCAGTATTGAAGAAGTTCCCCTTGACCCGGCGGATCTATGGCTAGAACGACGAAGCCATTTCTAGCGAGATCTATACATACTCTCTGATAAATAGAAGCTGCCTTAGCCTCTTCAGTGTGGCCGCAGAGAAACAGGACGGCGGGCATAGGTTTACTGAAGCCCTTTGGCACGTAAAGCAGCGTGGTTACATAAAAGTCTGGGAGGCTCTGGTATGTTATCTTCTCGATTCTGTATTTTTCTTTCTCGATGATGCCGGTGGACTCCGGCTTGAGTGGGCATTTCTCCTCGGGGAGGCCGCCTATAGCCTCTAGGAAGAGCCTTCTAATTCTTCTTCTATATTCCAGAAAGGAGTCTTTAGACTTAAATGCTTCGAGCTTCCTTGCTTCCTCTGCTCTAAACTTTTCTTCAGCCATATGCCTAGTGTATTCTGGAAGCTGATCTTCCACGTCGTAATAGCCATCAACGAAGGGCTTGAAGACGGTCTTCTCAAAGATCTTCAATTAATCCTTCCTCTAAAGCCAAAGGCCTTTCAGCCTCTCGTTGTCGACAGCGAAATCATTCAGCTGTTCCTATCAAGTTATTCTCCTTTAAGGCTTTCAGGGTCGTTCTGAAGGCCTCCTCCGTCTTTTGCAGGTCTTCTTCCGTATATTTCGTACAGGTAATGAAGCTGATTCCCCTCATGGAATGAACTCCGCTATTGGTTAAGGCTAAGTAGTTCACGTATTCAGCTTGACTTCCAGCCTTGAATTCGGCTTTAATCCAGTAATCCTCGAAGGATGTGGGGCCAGTCTGCCAAAGATACATCTTCTCAGAAGGGGCAGGGCGATTTAGGAAGTTAAGGGTGAATAAGCTCGGGTTCTCGTATGGTAAACCAACCGCTATGGCAGTCACGCCCAGGTCCTCGGCTTCCTCGTTGAAACTTTTTGTTAACCTCCTGCCGATCTCGTATAGACGGGGATAAATAGTCCCGCGTTCCTTGAGGATAATCTTCATCACGGCGATTCCGCCAACTATGCAGATGGGCTGAGCGTTCCAAGTTCCGCCTGCTGCAATCCTAATGAATCTGTTCCAATAGTCATCTTTGAATGAGTAATAGTCCAATATCTCTCTTTTTCCACAGATCACTCCTATAGGGGCACCGCCGCCTATAACCTTCCCGAGAACTGCCAGATCGGGGATGACCCCATAGTATTCCTGCGCTCCTCCAGCGGCATACCTGAAACCTGAGACCACTTCGTCCATGATGAAGACTGCGCCGTATTGTTTGGTGAGCTTCCTGAGTCCTTTGATGTACTCTTCAGTGTAAAGGTTGTTGCAGTGAAGGAGGACGCAGGCTACATCTCCAGTTGCAAGTGCTTTTTCAACGGCCTCAAGATCATTAAACGGCACGATTATGACGTCGTTTTTGACCCCCTGCGGTATTCCAAGCGTGTTACACTTTCCAAAGGGAGGACCGTGATAAGCAAGTAACGTCGCGTCCCCCTTCCCATGATAGACCCCGGCTTGCACGATGATCTTATTCCTCCTCGTGTAGATTCGAGACAACCTAATAGCCATCGCTATCGCTTCGCTGCCGCATGACGTAGCCCTGATTAAACCGTCACGCGCGGCGGGGACGATCTTTTTTATCAGCTCAGCCCATTCCACCTCGAGCTCTGTGCTTGTGCCCATATGCACCGCTTTAGGGATCTGCTCTTGAAATGCTTCCACCACTCTTTCATCGCCGTATCCGAGGATAAAACTGCCGTGACCCATGACGTAATCTACATACTCATTTCCATCAACATCCCACTTCTTCGCTCCCAAGGCCTTGACAGCATATATCGGGAAAGGTTTGGCGAACCTAGCGTCGTGGGTGACGCCGCTTGGATAACATTTTAAAGCTCTCTCATAGAGCTCTTTCGATTTGGGATGTTTTCTGAGATACTCCTTTTCTAATTCATCTATTGTTGGCATGATGATTCCCCATAGTGATGTTTCTTCTACACTTTTAAAGATTTTAACGAACTCCTTTCACCTAAGTATAAAGGGGGATTGCGGATTCAAAGATTGAAGAGCCCAGCCGCATTCCCGCCCTAGAGGGGTTTCTCCTCTGGGTCACGTGGGAAGTATGTGAAAAATAATCGAGAATCGTCATTACGGCTTATCTAGCATCCTAATGAATCTGAGGAGAAGCTTGCAGAGAGAAGAGAAACGTGCATATCACTTCTTGCTTTTTCGTTGCTCAGAGATCTTCGATGCGAATCTTCTCTTGAGGTACCTCACGCATGACCTCTGCATCCTTTTGATGAATTCCTTGTCATTCTCCAAGGCGCAGAACTCTTCCCTTAGGAACATCAAGCTCTCTGGGAGTTCAAGCGGAATCATTATAATTGGCTTTCCAATCGCCTTGACGAACTCTCTTTTTGCCTCCTCATACTTTTCCAGTCTTCTCTCCTTGAAGGAAAGCCAATCTCTTATCTTCGACATGTAAGCTTCCTCTATTTATCTCCTTACGCTCCAAATCTTATAAGGATATACAGATTTGCAAAGCATAGCTGCGTAAAGGTCGTTAATAAACCAGCCTTTGCGAATTCCCCTAGACTGATCTTGAAGCCTTCCCGCTTCAAGGCTCCCAAAGCCATGATTGTGACTACTCCGCTCAGCGGCGTCGCTGCGCCTCCGAGGTTAGATCCGAAGATGAGAGCTGCCCAAACGGGGATGGGGTTCTTTAATCCTAGATCTTTTATTACGGGGGTGAACGTCAATGCGACGGCGATGTTGCTGACGATGGTGCTCATAAGACCGCTGACCCATAGTAGAACGGTAGATAGGAAGAATGGTCCTCCCCCAGTCATGTTCATGAACTCTTGAGCCAGATCCTCAAGTATGCCCGTTCTTTCAAGCCCCCCGACGATGAAGAAGAACCCCCCGAGGAAGAAGATCGTCTCCCAATCGATGCTTCTGAAGATCTCGGATGGATCAACCCTGCTGATGGCTAGGGCTAGAATCCCACAGCCTAAAGCCACAGCTTCAGGTGGAAGGCCTAACCTGTCATGCAAAGTGAAGAGCCCCAAGAAAACGATCAGGAGAATCGCAGACCAGACCAAGAATCTTTTATTCTCTATTCCTTCCCACGGATCATAGCTGGGCACCTCCTTCTTCTCCTTCAGTTTTGATCTGTAAAGCCAGTAAAGAGTAGCCGTGGTAAGCGCCCAGAGGATAAGTTCACAGGGGGTGAGATACGTCACGAAGTCTGAGAAGCTGAGACCCGCGGATAATCCGATGATCATGTTGCTTACGGAACCGATCAGAGTGCTTGTCCCGCCGAGATTAACCATTATCGATGCTGAGACAAAATAAGGTATAGGGTCATAATCCATGATCTTGCTTATTGTCGTTGCGGCTGCTGCGATTAGGAGGAGAGCAGTCGAATCGCTGAGGAACATTGAGACTACAGCTGAGGTTATGCACATTACGATGAAGAGGGTGCGAGAGTCACCTCCAGCGATCCTGATCGTGTAAAGGGCGATTAAACGGAACAGTCCACTTCTGTATGCTACTTCCATCACGATCATCGTCCCCACGAGAAGACCGATCAGCTTCATATCGATGAAGCTTGAAGCCTCCTCATACGTGAAGACGCCGTAGCTCAGTCCGATCCAGATTGCGAATAAGGCGCCGACAAGAGCAGCTACAGACATGGGAACCATATCCGTCGTGACGAGCAGCAGAGTGAGGAGATAAATCATGATGAAGCTCGTTGCGGCGGTGCTCATTCCCCTCTTCCCTTCTCCCTTAGGTTTCGATCAGCATTCCAGTTTTCCCTATCTTCAAGGAGACCGCTGATCCAGTCTGCTATTCTCCGCGTCTTCTCATGCAGCACCTCATGTATGACCTTGCCGATATCATAGATCAAGATGAGAAAGAATCCCAGAGCTACTAGGCTTACTATAGCCATCAAGTATCCTCCGATTTGAGGAATGGAAGAAAGAATCGGGGATGCAGCTGTCGCAAGCAGCAATGTTAGAATTATGTAAGTTAGATCTCGAGCGATTCTCTTTAGAGGTCTCCTCTCTTTGATTCCTAGGCTTCTCACGATGATCTCTGCTGAAAGGTCGACGAAGAAGAGGATGTCTGAGATGGCTCTTACAAAGAAGACCATTGCAATTAATGTTGCCGTTAATCCAAGGATCGAGGAGACCGTGTCGAAGGGGGGAGGCATATTTATTCCCGGGATAACCAAGCCTTTAACGAAGATCGGGCCGATCTGGCTGATGATCCAGAAGAGAAAGGCAACGGTGATGTTGATCACGATCCTCGGCAACCTCCGTCTCACCTCGTTTCTGACGGATCCCCTGCTCATCTAAAGAATCCTCCCTAGACTGATTTGGCATTTAATCCGCGAAGAATTTAATAAAGATAGCTAGGGGGTTACGGTAACTCTTCGGAAACTACTTTCTCTCTTCTGCTTCATGCCTTTTCTTAAAAGGCTCGTTAAGATAGATTTCACAGTTACATTTAAGGGACGGTTGAGACTGAACTGCAAGCCCTCATCTGAAAAGGTTTATATCTTCCACGGTGGGAATATTTTCGGTGGGAACGATGTCGACAGCAGTAGAAGAAGTAGTTATTGATGATAAGGGAAGAGTTTTAATACCAAAGAAGTTTCGCGACAAGGTCGGGTTACAACCGGGGGTAAGAGCTAGACTGAAAATAGAGGAAAAAACCATTGTCATCATACCTCCCATTTCACCTGAAGAGTTCATTAAGGAGATGGAGGGCTGCATCAAGGAGGGAACGCCTAGTATCGATCCTTTAAAGCTCAAGAAGATGTGGGAACCAGCATAGACGCAAGAGTGATTTATAGATGATTTTCGTAGATGCAAACATATGGTGCTACTATTTCGACCGGCGCCTACCTGAACATGAACATGTTCGTGAACTTATGAGGAAGATTATAAAATCTGAAGAGATCGTGTGCAACACGATCGTGGTCATGGAGGTAGCTCATTACCTGGTCAGGCACTTCAAAGGAGCAGATGCTCGCAGGAAGATAGGTTACTTCGTCAACTTAAGAAACATGAATATTGTGGACTTCGATCGATCGGTGATGACGGAAGCCCTCGAGAGCCCTCGAGAAACTAGTAGAATATGCCTACACAGAGGGTTTAGGAGGAAGAGACGCCGCGGTAATAGCGACGTTGGAGTCATTAAAACTGAAGAGAATAATCTCACATGACGACGTATTCAAACGGCTAGCAACTAAATTGAGATTAGAAGTCATAGATCCC
The DNA here is from genome assembly GCA_003601725.1 of Candidatus Bathyarchaeota archaeon. Lineage (GTDB taxonomy): Archaea > Thermoproteota > Bathyarchaeia > Bathyarchaeales > DTEX01 > B63. The sequence goes on along the minus strand of PIYJ01000057.1, from coordinate 129 downwards.
ATACCAAAACCTTCCAAAGCCGCCTCTTCGACCGTATAATTATCTTTCATTAGACAAATTTTTAAGCGTAAAATACTAGCACGAAACGTGCAGAAGAGAAAGAACAAATCTTATTTAACCCTCTCAGAG
>PIYJ01000056.1 GCA_003601725.1 Candidatus Bathyarchaeota archaeon | reverse complement strand
TACAAGCTAGTCGTTGAGCCGCAGTTTGACGTGTATCATTCTCATGGCGAGTCCCTACCGAGACTCGTGACAAAATATTTGATCTGGCGAAGAATTAGAAAGGATATAAGATCACTGAAAAGACCGAGAGAGTCGTATACAAGATTGGAAAAAACCCAACCAAAGATTCATCATCTTTAGCTCCTTGATTCTTCACATTCCAGTCTAATGACATCGGAAAGACTTAAGAATCCCATCGAACAAGTCATCATGCTCTTTCTTTTCAAGTCTTCTTTTGAAAAGGAAGGGTCTAGTGACCTTTGAATTAAGAGCAAGGAAGTATATACGATTCATTTCTGGACAATACCAAAAAGCAGCTGAGCATAGATCTGAGCTTCTCGTTAAAAGGCCAGATGCCATTCTTGCCTGCTTAATGATTATTTCATGCCCTTCCACTTTCTTCTTACCGATAGTTTTGAAATTTATCTTCCTTTTTCTCAGACTCTTCTTGAAGTCTTTCAGGTGATTCTTTTCAAACCACTTTTCCGGGTCTTTATATGTATCTTTAAACCTTACATTCGCCATGGGGAAATAGTTAACATAGATTGTTCTTTTACGTTCCTCAAACATGGCGAGTTTGTTCTCTACCAATTCGATATGTGATTTGCCGACTTCGATTCTCGCATCGCTAAGAAGGAAAGTTTTTGGAGTTTCAAAACGGAGCTTCATCAAAGACCAGACGTCCTTTCCTTCAATATGGCATTGAATGCTGTTCAGAAGCTGCTTTACGATCTTTCTGGCTTTCTCTCCGTACTCCCTGAAAACGAAGCGGATGGCTATAAGCCTATTGCTTTCTTGACACTTCCAGACATAGTATCGTTCCTCAATACCATACTTCAAGCGTAAATAGACAGCGTCATGATTGTTAACTACGGTATCCTTCTTCTCCTCTAAGCTGAACTGTATTTTTTTCTTTCCCGCATCCTTCTTTATGCGATCTGTGATCTGCTCCACAATGGAGAGTAAAGGCTCCGATTTTTTAGAGATAGAGTTCCAGCTAAATTCAATTAGGGAATCTTCAGACTCGATAGAAAAGGTCCCCTTGTTCGAGTTTCCTCCTTGGCGCGTAATATGCATCTCTTCCGGCACTTTCATTAAAAAGCCATTCCAGCCTATCTCTTTAAACTTCACTGCGAACTACCCTTTTTTGGTGATTGCTCATTGCTCTATATTCTATTAGAAGTAGATCTCTAAAAAAATATATCGCGAGTTTCCCCATCCGGAATAGTAAAGCTGAATATTAAATGTTTACAGCGAGACTTGATGAGGATCAATATATAATATGGGCCGTTATATTTTGCTTAATTGCGAAGAGCTAAAGCAAAACGTCTGAATTTGACTTGAGGCTTATGCACTATGTCATTTGACTTTCCGTTCAAGATCATAAAAGAAGGAGCCGCTACCCTTGCTGTTCCAGATCTCGAAGCATTCAAAAAGGCACCTTGGGAATACGCCCCCTCCAAGGCCCCCGTCTTCTACAACCCAGTTATGAGACTCAACCGAGACATAGCTATCCTTGCAATCCGAACCTTCCAAAGAATGATCAAAAGAGAAATCTCGGTTGCGGAGCCCCTGGCAGGCTGCGGCGTCAGAGGGATAAGGTTCGCCGTGGAGATAGATGGAGTGCGACATGTCTATTTGAACGATATCAACCCTGTAGCCCATGAGATGGCCGCATATAACGTAGAGACAAACGGCCTTTCCGAACGTGTCTCCTTAGCCAACGAGGATGCAAATCTCTTCATGAATCGATACGCTGCGCCGCGAAAAAGATTCGACTGCATCGATATCGATCCCTTCGGCTCTCCAGTCCGCTTTTTAGACTCAGCCATCAGAGCGTTAAGAGACGGCGGGCTTCTCGCCTTGACAGCGACGGATATGGCTCCGCTATGCGGGGTTCACCCCAAAGCAGCGTTAAGAAAGTACGGTGGGCTGCCTCTTAGAACCGAGTACTGCCATGAAATAGCAGTGAGGCTTCTGATTGGCGCTCTGGTTATGGCTGCGGCGAAGCATGAAATCGGCGTCAAGGTTCTCTTCAGCCACAAATCAGATCATTATATCCGAGTTTATGCTCAGCTGTTTCACGGCGCTAAGAAAGCAGACGTAAGCGTCAGCAAAATGGGATATATCCTGCATTGCTTCAATTGCTTTAATAGACAAATATTCCCCGGCATAGCGTTAAGCTTGAACGAAAAATGCGGCGAATGCGGGTTTCCCTTCAAAGCTGCGGGTCCCCTCTGGCTTGGAAGATTAGCTGACAAGGATTTCTGCGAGCAGATGGAGAAAGAGGCAGTTCTCAACAGAGAAAGGTTGAATGGTCAAATTGGAAAGATTCTGTCTCTAATCAAAGAGGAATCAACGGCGCCTGCGACTTATTTCGTGATTGACAAAATCTGTGATAAACTAGGTCTGCCTTCTCCTCCTCTGGAAAAAGTTATGAAAGAGCTAGCTAAGGAAGGCTTCAAGGTTTGGCCGACGCATTTTAATTCACGAGGCATCAGGACGGATGCGCCAGCTAAGATCGTTGTCGAATCCATTAGGCGATTGACATAAATTTATCATTTCATAATGTCTGTAACTTCAAGGCTGATATCTACGGCTTTGACGGAATGCGTCAAAAACCCTAAGGATATAACGTCAGGTTTAAGCCTCGCATACTCAAGAAGATTAGTCTCAGTTATCCCCCCAGATATTTCAATCGCCACTTTGTCTCTGAAGCCTTCAGCCTCCAATGCCGTGATTGTCTGTTCCGCCTCCTCCACGGTCATGTTGTCAAGCATTATTATGTCAGCTCCGGACTTGGCTGCCTCCAACGCTTCTTCTATGGTTTGAACTTCAACCTCTATCTTCTTCGAGAAGCTGGCAGCTAAGCGGGCTCTTCTGATAGCTTCTTTTACGTCCCCCGCAATCCTGATGTGATTATCCTTTATTAGAAAGGCGTCATCAAGCCGGAATCGATGGGGATCGCCGCCTCCGATTAGAACTGCCTTTTTATCGAAGAAGCGAAGTCCCGGAGCAGTCTTCCTCGTCGCGGCTACCTTCACGTTAAGACCAGCCTCCCGAATCATCTTGACGAATCTTCTCGTCAAGGTTGCTATTCCACTCATCCTCATTAGAATATTGAGAGCCGTTCTCTCCGCTGATAGAATAGCTCGGGCTCTTCCCTTAATCTCCGCTATAACCGTTCCCGCGGCTACTTCTGCGCCGTCTTCAACTCTCGCTTGAAAGCTCACGCCGACCATCTCAAAAAGTATGGAGGTTTCATAAAGCCCCGCGATGACCGCGGGTTCCTTTACAATTATTTGCGCTTGGACCTCAGCTTCAGCTGGGACGATCGCCTCGGTGGTTACGTCGCCCATTCCGATATCTTCTCTGAGGAAATCCATCAGTCTTTCATGTAAGATCGGGTTTATCGTCTTCAAAACGGTTACCTCTGAATCTTCAATGAGATAATTGGAGAAAAAACTTTCGATGCGAGATCATAAATTCATCACGAATCGGATACGAATCCATATACAAAACCCGGTCTCCCTAACTGGCATAACGAGAACGAGACAACAAAAAGAGACATTCTGAGACAAATAAAGACAGAAAAAGACAGAAAGAGACACTTCGGGCCATTTAGAGACACTTTGAGACGCTTGAAAAACAAGAATCAAGCCCGAAACCAAAAAAGGAAAAAGAAAAACAAAGATCAAGAAAACAAAAAATTTTTCACTGCGCCGAAGAAGCATTATCCACGATTGAATCATAGAAGGCTGAGAAGTCCCTTTCAGATCCGAGAAAATCAGGTTCCAATGATTATGCTTCCGCATATTTTTCGAAGAGTCGCGATCGCGGATAACGCAGCGATATAGCTCGTTTTAGGATTTTCCGGAAACGGCTTGTTAAGAGTTCGAGTTATTATCTCTCCGAATTCTCCCTTAACGTGGATTTCATGACTGATATTCTTCGCTTGCGGATCAGCTATGATCTTAACCTTCGTTCTGTCCGGCCCTATCCCAGCGAGGCTTAAAGAGGCTGAAACGTTCACATTTTTGGGAAAGAGCTTCACCGCTTCTCTTGCCGGTCCCTCGAAGAGAACGAGAGGCTTGTCAAGCGTGGAGAGATCAATCCTTTGCTTCGCGATCAGCGGGGCTCCTTCGAAGCTCCGCGGAGGCTTCCTAGTGACGAGAGTGACCTCTTCGATAGGTCTTACGGCAGCTGCCTTTATGTTATCCAACCCGACTATCGCGCCTGAGGGAAGATAGACTTTTCTTCCCTGTTCCTTCGCGATTCTCGATATCTCCCTAAATAGTTCATCATCAATCAAAGCGCCCGTACTCATAACCATAAGATCCTTCCCTTTAGACAAGGCCTTAACTGCGTATTGTCTGACTGCATCTTGGGAGGCTGCCTCGATGACTAGCTGAATCTTTTCATCTTCAAGCAGTTCATCAGCGTCTTCAGCGATCTTAGGCCTTCTGGAAAGGGTTGAGGCTAATCTCTCCGCGTGCTTTCTAACAATATCATAGATCATCTCTAGCGCGATGTCTCCTACTTCCCCAGTGTCAATCGCCTTTGCAATGACCGATCCGATTGATCCACATCCAATTAAACCAGCAGTGACCGTCGTTTCCTAATCCCAGCTTTACATCTTTTCCTCTATCGAAACGAGACACATTTATGCGTCTTAAAAATAAAGAGAGATTAAAAAGATTTACTATTTTTTTCTCAGAGGAAGAGCTGAATATTCCGAAAGGAAATAAAGACATTTATATAAGCAAAACGGTCTTTAGCAAGACATCAACCCTTAAAAATCAGAGAGGTAAGAATGAAATGTGGATTCTCGCGCCGATTTCAGCAATCGCCTCAATCATCGCGGGCGGCATTCTATACAACTATGTAAGCAAACAGGACAGCGGAACTGAAAAGATGAAGGAGATAGCCGCCGCCATAAAGGAAGGAGCCGACGCATTTCTGAAGAGGGAATACATGGTTCTCGCCTATTTCGTCGCAGTAGTAGCCGTTGCCCTCGCAATCTTCATAAACCCCATAATGGCCCCAACATACATCTTCGGCTCAGTATGCTCCGGCCTGGCAGGGTTCTTCGGCATGCAGGTAGCCCTAAAAGCGAATGTTCGTACGGCTAACGCCGCCAGAGAGGGGCTTAACCGAGCCTTCCCCATAGCGTTCCGAGGCGGAGCGGTGATGGGGCTCTCAGTCGTCGGGATGGGGCTGCTCGGAATAAGCATAGTTTACGGCTTAACGGGAAACCCCGAGATAATCTTGGGCTATAGCTTCGGCGCAAGCGCCATGGCTCTCTTCGCAAAGGCCGGCGGGGGAATCTATACCAAAACCGCGGATATCGGTGCAGATCTGGTTGGAAAAGTAGAGCTAGGAATCCCTGAAGATGACCCTCGGAACCCAGCTGTCATCGCAGATAACGTAGGCGATAACGTTGGAGACGTAGCTGGGATGGGCGCCGATCTATTCGACTCATATGTGGCCAGCGTGGTTGCAGCTATGATTCTCGGCGGGGAATTGGAGATGGCTGAACTGCTTGGTACAGAGCAGATTCCACTCATCTTCGCTGGGTTAGGTGTCATCGCTTCATTGATAGGGGTCGCTGTGGTAAGGGTAGGGAAGAAAGGAAACCCGGGTAAGGCGCTCAACTTTGGGACTTACTTCACATGCATAGTATTCACGGCTTTAACATTCCTAGTCACGTATCTTCTTGAGATTAACATCGGCATCTGGATAGCGGCAAATATCGGGCTGCTTTCAGGCGTCATCATTGGAATAACAACTGACTATTTCACTTCGATAGATAGAAGCCCCACCATCAAAACAGCTGAATCCTCACAGACAGGAGCCGCCATCAACATCATCACGGGCTTTTCTTATGGCCTAATAAGCCTGTTTCCTCCATTGCTCGGCATCGGCATAGCGTCGACAACAGCCTACTATGTCGCTGAGTACTTCGGCATCTCTGGATTGTATGGAATAAGCATGGCGGCTCTTGGTATGCTTTCCATAGTCGGCATGATCGTGGCGGGCGATGCGTACGGCCCTATCTCTGACAATGCAAAGGGAATAGCGGAGCAAGCTAGCCTTTCAGAAAAGGTAATCGAAGTTGCAGATAGACTTGACGCTGCTGGGAATACTTCAAAAGCCATAACAAAAGGATTCGCCATCGGAGCGGCAGGCTTAACAGTGATCTCTCTGCTCGCAACCTTCCAAGTTCTCACCAAAGCTGTAAGCTTCGATTTGATGAATCCTCTGGTTTTAACCGGCGCATTAATAGGGATATCTGTTCCCCCGCTCTTCTCAGCTATGGTCATGCTCGGCGTCAGCAAGAATGCCTTCAGAATGATTGAAGAGATCAGAAGGCAATTCAGAGAGATCCCGGGATTGAAGGAAGGAAAAGAAGGCGTGAAGCCGGATTATGCCAGATGCGTCGATATAGCGACGACAGGCGCATTGAAGGAGCTCCTTCCCGCAAGCGTCGTTTCAATCATGATAACCTTAGCTGTCGGATTTATCGGCGGCATACAAGCGCTCGGCGGATTTCTCGGCGGAAGCATAATGAGCGGATTGATATTCGCTTTGCTGATGGCTAACGCCGGGGGCTTATGGGACAATGCTAAGAAATACATTGAGGCTGGAGCCTTCGGTGGAAAGGGATCCGATGCTCATAAAGCGGCGGTAATAGGGGATACCGTTGGAGATCCATTCAAGGATACAGCCGGCCCATCGTTGAATACGTTGATAACTGTGATGTCCCTTGTGGCCTCGGTCTTCGCAGGATTGATAGCCAATTATAATTTGATGACGCTTCTAGGAGTCTAAGTCTCCCCTCTTTTTATCATTCACGATACAAGATTTTATACGTCTCAGTGAAGAATAGGAATCTAAGATAAGGGGCAGACTGAAAATGGCAGATGTAATTCCAGATATAGAAGCAAAAGTGAAAGCCCTGTTAAAAGATATGACGATTGAAGAAAAGATCGCTCAGTTAGGATCGATCCCGGGAAGAAACCTCCTCGAAGATGGAAAGTTCTCACAAGAAAAAGCGAAGGATCTTCTGAAAAACGGAATAGGCCAGATCACACGGATATCCGGCGGAGCCCGCGATGTAACAGATCCAAAGCAGGCTGCCACAATAGCAAATGAGATTCAACGATTCTTGAAAGAGGAAACGCGGCTAGGCATCCCAGCGATAATCCATGAAGAATGCCTAAGCGGATTCATGGCTTACGGAGCGACAACATTCCCCCAAGCCATAGGATTGGCAAGCACGTGGAACCCGAACCTTATCAAAAGAGTAACCGCGATTATTAGAAGGCAGATGAGAAAAGTAGGCGTACACCAAGGATTATCCCCCGTGCTCGACGTCGTCAGAGATCCAAGATGGGGCAGAAACGAAGAGACATTCGGAGAGGACCCCTACCTCGTCGCGAGTATGGGAGTCGCCTACGTAAAGGGCCTTCAAGGATCAAATCTCAGAGAAGGAATCATAGCGACCCCTAAGCATTTCGCGGCGCACGGATTCTCCGAGGGAGGGAGAAATCGAGCTCCCGTGCATGTTCCACCCAGAGAGCTCAGAGAGGTTTACTTGTTCCCCTTCGAGGCGGCCGTTAAAGAGGCGAACGCCTGGTCCATTATGAACGCTTACCACGATATCGATGGTGTGCCATGTGCAGCTTCACGCAGGCTGCTTACAGAGATCCTTAGGGGAGAATGGGGATTCAGAGGATACGTAGTCTCAGATTATTCCGCTATAAGGATGCTTTACACCTTCCATCACGTAGCGGCGGATGAAAAAGAAGCCGCCGTTCAGGCGTTGGAAGCCGGAATCGATATTGAGCTTCCGCAGATAGACTGTTACGGGGAGCCCCTTCTCAAGGCGGTTAGAGAAGAAAAGATCTCAATGGCCGTTATAGACGAGGCTGTTTCTCGAATCTTAAGAGCAAAGTTTCTCCTTGGGCTGTTTGAGAACCCTTATGTTGATGTGAGAGATACGTCCTTGCTGTTTGACACTTCCGAGGACAGGAGGCTCGCCTTGGAAGCAGCTCGAGAATCGATGGTGCTTTTGAAGAACAACGGCGTTCTCCCCCTCAGGAAAGATATAAAGGCCATAGCGGTAGTCGGGCCGAACGCTGATGACGCGAGGAACCTTCACGGCGATTACAGTTTCACTGCGCATTTAAGATGCGATGAACCCGCGGTGCCAACGGTAACAGTCCTGACTGGCATAAAGAACAAGGTTTCAAAAGAGACATTCATCTATTACGCAAGAGGCTGCGGCGTCTCAGACAGATCAAAGGATGGATTCAAAGAGGCATTAAAGGCAGCTGAAAAGTCCGATGTCATCATAGCTGTCGTAGGCGAGAGATCAGGGCTTTCAAATGACGACGTCTCAGGTGAACATAGAGACCGCGCGGACATCCGGCTTCCGGGAGTTCAAGAAGAATTGATCGAGATGCTGTGTGAGACGGGTAAACCAGTCGTTGTCGTTCTGGTGAATGGGAGGCCTCTCTCGTTAAGACGAATCGTGGATAGATG
>PIYJ01000002.1 GCA_003601725.1 Candidatus Bathyarchaeota archaeon | reverse complement strand
TACAAAGAGGCCCCTAGCAGATTTTTCATAATCCTCTTTTTGGTTAAAACTCATTTTTCAATCACAAAGAAGAAAAGATCGGGCCTTAAATCCAAACGAGTTAACTCGGACTTATATTCTTGCATAGAATATTTTTTATCTCTGCGATAAATTTAAAAGTAGAAGGGAGCTTCGGCTTTTTCGGATGATTCTCGATGGCACTGCTCCATATGGAGGATGGGAAGATTGCAGCTAGCCATCGTGAGGATTCTCTCAGAATTCCCATATCTACGCAGCCCCATACAGGTGATTGATAAGGCTCTTGAGGCTGCAGAACTAGACGGAAAAGAGGTCTTCGCTGATCTTGGATGCGGAGACGGCGCTGTACTGTTAAGAGCGGCTGAAAGATTCCGCGTTTTCAGCGTCGGATTTGAGATTAACCCCATGCTTGTCCAGATAGCTCGAAGAAGAATCAGGTCAGCTGGTCTGCAAGAGCTAATCGAGATAGTTCATTCAGATCTGTTCTCAGCTGATCTTTCCAGGTTCGACGTGATTTACATCTATCCCAGCCCGCTGGTGACTGAGAGGCTTACAAACAAAATACTCGCCGAATGCGCGAAAGGAACAAAGATTCTAGTTCATGATTATCCCTTAAGGCTTCTTCAGCCAATCAATGTGGTAAAGTTACCCGGAGGACCGTTACACACTCACACCCTGTATCTCTATAAGATTTAAAAACCCTGAACTATCCAGCATGAATTCATTTATAAAAAGAGAAAAACAAATTTTAAGGCCGCGGCTTCGTCTTCGATAGTCTCTACCGGAAGCGTGATGTTCAGAAAGACTATGATCAGGAATATGTGAGAAAAATCTTTTTCATTATAATTCCGTTTTACACTGGTATGTCTAAGATATGTAAGCCATACAGATAAGAGATCTATCCTCTGCTGGTCTTTAGGAGACGTATGGTTCGTCAGATTACACATCCGAACTTGGATTTCATGGTTTCCCTATTTTTAGCGGGAATCTTCAGAGGCTCTTGGCTTTTCATGTAAGGAAACGTTTAAACTTGACGAGGTTGAAAATATCTTAGAAGCAAGCTTGAAGGATGAAAGACTATGTCCTACAAGCAGCGTTCAATAACCTGTCCTAAATGCGGCTACCAATTTGACATTCTCTATGCAAGGGCGGTTTCATGTCAAGGATGTCAGAGGCTATCTTCTAATCTTAGCTGCGATATGGTTCGATGCCCAAACTGTGATTATGAATTTCCTGTTCCTCGAAGTGCAACTCGAGCTGTGGCAACTCGAGCTGTGGAAGCCTTGAGAAGATGGCGTCCCAACCGGGTTGATTATACTTTCTAACAGGAATTCATTGAAAAGATCTGGAAATCCTCCGGATTTTTTCCAAACGAAGGATAAATCTTCCATCCGCCTCTATTTTGTTATGAGTGATCCGCGTTGAACAAAGCTTCCAATCAAAGAATAGATCTGATAATTAAGACGCCCATCGGACTGGAGAACGTTGCAGCTTCCAGGATAGAAGAGCTAGGTTTCAAGGGCGACGTTAACCCGAAGCCTTCTGGCTATCCGGGAATCGTAATTGTTACCCTTCAAGATGAGAACGAGAAGCTTCAAATCGCAGAAAGGATCGAGAGGGAGATCCCTGAAGCTGAACGGGTTTTGGCTTCTAGGATAAGCACAGAGGCATCGATGAAAAGCATTGTAAAAGCAGCTGTGAAAGTGGCGTCTGAGATCTTGGATCCTGAAGTCACATTCGCCGTTAGAACCGTGAGGCGTGGGCATCACCCCTACAGAAGCGTTGATGTTAATTGCAAGGTCGGCTCAGCTATCCTTGAAAGAATAGATGCATCTGTCAATCTTGATCGTCCCGAAAAGATCGTGTGGATTGAGATCGTCGATGACAAGGCTGCCGTTGGAATCCTCGACGGTGCAGAGGTCTGGAAGAAAATGAAGCCGGGAAAACAGGAAGTAAGAACGTTCTTCTCTAAGGCCTCAGTTATACAGATGCCTTATCTCGGAGATGCGAAATCTGCGAAGTCTATGGGTTCAAGGATTGGAAGAGCGGTTCAAATGTTTGAGGTAGGAGAACTCGTCATAGGCACGACGGGAGCATGTGATGCCAGGCAACTAGGATGGTTTATGAATGGAATATTCGAAGGAATCGATTCGAGATATCGGATTCAACGCAGAACCTACGCGCATAGGCCGAGACGAGTAGAGGTTCTCGTTCAGGATCTATATCAGCTCATCCGAGATCGAAGATCTGAGCCGAAGATAATATTCGAGCCTGAAGGAGAAAAATTTTCGAAGATAGCCAACGAAATAGCAGATCTCTTCTTAAAGAAATCTGGGCGGATCAATCTTTTATTTGGATCTAGGGAAGGCATTCCAAAGGGACTCTTCCGATTCGCAGACTTCATTGTGGATCTCTGCCCAGGAATCACTTTGTCAACGGAGTATGCTGCCTCATCTGCCCTTATCGGGATCTCCTTTGCTCTGCAAAACGTAATGGAGAATCCTTGATTTAAAAACAACAAGAGGGTATGCTCCTATTTTGCTGGAATGCATGTTAATGCTTATCTTTATCATCCTTAACTTTGATATGAGGGAAAAAGTGTGACATATCACCCGGAACGATTGGTAAGAGAACTGGATGAGATCGCGCAGGAGCTCCGGCTAGATGCCTTGGGGATGATCTATAGAAGGAAGGCGGGTCATCCCGGCGGATCTTTATCTGCATCCGAAATCATCACGGCCCTCATCTTCCATCAGCTCAGGATTGACCCGAAAAGACCAGACTGGGAGGAGCGGGATCGCTTCATACTGAGCAAGGGACATGCCTGCTCGCTTCTTTACGCCGCCCTTGCCAGACGGGGATTCTTTCCCAGAGAGGAGCTTCAAACATGGGGTCACATAGGCGGCCGCCTTCAGGGTCACCCTGACAGGTTGAAGACCCCCGGCGTAGATATGACTACTGGAATGGAGGGGCATGGAATTGCTGTTGGAGCAGGTCTATGTCTGGCCGCTCGGATCAAGAATCTCAGCTATGATGTTTACGTACTGGTGGGGGATGGGGAGTGTCAGTGCGGAGTTCTTTGGGAGGGAGCGATGATAGCGAGTAAGTATCGGCTGTCGGAGCTAACGGTCATCGTGGATCATAATCACGTCCAGTTAGATGGGCCTGTGCATGAGATTCTTCCGTTGGATTCGCTTGTGGATAAGTGGAAGGCGTTCAATTTTGCCACTATTGAGATTGATGGAAACAATATGAGGGAGGTCTTGGATGCTCTTGACATGGCGAAGGAGATTCGTAACAAGCCTACTGCGATCATAGCTCACACAACGAAGGGGAGAGGAGTCTCATTCATGGAGAACAAAGCTGCGTGGCATGGGAGACCGCCGAATGATGAAGAATTCGCTCAGGCAGTTTCAGAATTGAGGAGGAGGTTTCCGAAGCAATGAAGAAGATGTCGATCCGAAAAGCATACGGTCAGGCCTTAGCGGATTATGGCGCTGAGAATCCGGATGTCGCAGTTGTAGTTGCAGATGTCTCATCATCGGTTCAGACGGGATTCTTCGCAGAGAAGTTTCCAGAGAGATTCTTCAACGTAGGCATCACTGAGCAGGCGATGGTTGACGTTGCTGCGGGACTTGCATTAGGCGGGATGATCCCCTTCGCAAATACCTTCGCGGTTCTCTTTCTAAGAGCAGCTGAGCAGATACGGACATGCGTCGCCTATGCGAATACGAACGTGAAGCTAGTCGGCTCCTACTCGGGCCTGTCAAACTTTAAGGACGGCCCGACGCATCATGTTGAATGTGACATCGCAGTTATGCGGTCTATGCCGAACATGACGGTTGTCGAGGTGGCTGACGCTGTGGAAGCGAGAAAGATGGTGCCTGCAGTAGCCGAGCATGAGGGGCCTGTTTATCTGCGGGTCAGCCGGACTGAAGTGCCAGTCTTGTTCGATGAGGGCTACGAGGTGAAGATTGGGAAAGCCGCGGTTCTACGTGACGGAAGCGACGTTGCGCTAATAGCGAGCGGGGTGATGGTTTCACGATGCTTGGAGGCAGCTGAGAAACTTGCAAAGGAGGGAATAGATGCCTACGTAGTTGACATGTCCACGATTAAACCTTTAGACGCTGAGCTGGTATGGAAGCTCGCAGCGGAAACCGGAGCCCTCGTTACCGCTGAGGATCACTCCATCATAGGGGGACTAGGCGGAGCAGTTGCAGAGGCATTAGGAGCGAAATGCCCTGCGGTTCTTGAACGAATAGGCGTCCGTGACACTTTCACTGAGACATCGTTGAACTATGAAGAGCTCCTGGATCATTACGGAATGAGCATAAAAGACATTGTTGAGGCAGCTCAACGCGCAGTGAAAAGAAAAGACCAGTAAAGCGGGCTGTCTAATTGGACTTAACGACAGCTCAACATGAATCCTCTCGGGTCTTTTATTTTACCTGGATATTTTGACGGTTTCATTGAGAACGTCTTAGGGTTTCAGGGATAGTGAACAAGATTGGCATTCTGATTAGGAGATCCACCGCGACGAGCAGTATGAAGGGAACTGAGGGATCTATGTATGTCCAGAGCAATCCGCCGATAATCGGGGCGGGGACTCTGACTATGCTTCTAAGGGTATTGATTGTTCCCACCCATCTTCCCCTCTGATCGGCGGGAACGATCTCCATCTGCATCGAGACCCACACGTTAAAGGTGCTCCAGAGCAACCCTCTCAGAGCGAAGGATAATATTAAGATCTCAGGGCTCGGGGCGGCTACGAGTAGAAGGTAAGAAGCGTAGAGGGCGGGTCTCAAAAGTAGGATAGTCTTTTTCCTTCCTATTCTATCCCCGATTTGCCCAACAGGTATGGATGTGAGGATTGAGACTATGTTCAGCGCTGAGCCCATAAATCCCAAGATCATCGCGTCTGCATGTTTAACTTGAACAGCATAGACCATTATGAACGGCATGGTGGAGCCGAACGTAAATGACCCGAGAATCTCTATCATAAGCCATTTCCTAACCTCTTTTCTGCCTGCTAATTCTAAAAATCCTTTGAGAAATCCCTCCCCATACTCTGTTAGCTTAGCCTTGGGTTCCTTGAGTCCTCGATAGACAAAAAGAAGCGTCGATGAAAGGATTATGAAGCTGATCCAGTAAAGAGGCTTAATCGCTGCTACTGAGATCCCGCCAAGCGATGTCACGATCACCCCGGCTATGATGGGAGCGAAGATCAGAGGTATCTGGCTTATGCTGCTGAAGATTCCGAACCCCGTTGCCCTATCCTCTCTTTTCAAGGCATTTGCAAGTAGAATTCTTTGAATCGGATAGGTGAGCACCATGGTCGTTGAGAAAAGGATCAAGGGTATAACGATCATCTGCCAGTTCCAAGAAAGAGCATATCCTAAGGGAACAAGCATCTCCAAAATCAAGCCGAGTATATATAGCTTTTTTAAGCCGTAACGGTCGGCAAACCAGCCTATAGGTGCAGAGAGGAAGATATTCACGAGATCCCCGATGCTTCTTAAGCTTCCAAGCTCCACCGGATCAGCGCCGAGCTCCACAACATAAATAGATGTATAGTTCTGAGTTAGGCCTCCAGCGAAATTTGCAAAGAGCCCCCTAACAATGATCACTCGGAAATTGCGGCTTTGAGCCTTAAGGAAATCTTTAAGTCTACTCAATGTTTTCGGGTTCCTCTACGGTGCTCTTAGAACTCTCAATTCTCTCCGATTCGCTTGTTCTGTATTCATCTCACTTTCCAGATGATAAGCTTAGCGTTCAGAAATGGAAGCATCTCCTCGTAGAAGCAGGGAAGAACATCCATAGAGACTTTTAAGCAAAAAAATAAAGATGAAAAATCCTTTGAACCTCAGCAGAATTCAGAGTTCACTATTTGTCATCGTCAACCCTGTTTTCCTCAATGAATTTCCAGTCAATCTCCATTCCAAGCCCCGGCTTCTGAGATATACGCACGTATCCATCGCCGTCCATAGGGTCAATCTTCTCCTTAAGCCAAGGCGTACTCGACTCATAATCAAGCAATGGATGAAGCATTCCTCTCTCCACATACTCCCCAGGAATCCCCATCGCCCCTAAAACTTGAAGATTCCCCGGGTGGGCTCCATGGAGCTCCAGCCTCACGCCGAAGGCCTCGCATAGGTGAACAAGCTTCATAAGCGGAGTTATACCTCCGACATCCATCACGCCGCCTCTGATCATGTCTGCAGCTCCGCTTAGGATCCAGTCAAGCCTCGTCCAGATCTTTCCTTCTAGTGTTTCAGGCCCTAGGATGGGTATCTCCAGATTCTCCGCTAGCCATACGTAGGCTGAAATGTTATGTTCATCCATGGGCTCCTCGAACCAGTAGAAACCGAGCTTTTCGAGTTCTCTTCCTATGTATAAGGCTTCTTCACGATTGTAGCTGTGATAACAGTCAAGCATAAGGGCGATGTCTTCTCCCACGGCTTCGCGTACGGCTCTGCATGCTGCGATATCCATCTCCGGATTGGGAGCCCATTCTATCGGCGGGAACCATGTGTGCAGCTTTATCGCTTTGTATCCCTGTTTGACGAGCTTCTCAGCGAAATCCGCGTATGCCTCGAGGCTGTTCAGTCCGCCTTCAATCTCATCTCCAACCATCGTGCTGGCATAAGCCTTCACTTTTTCTCTGTAGCCGCCTAGAAGCTTGTATACTGGCATGTTGAGGTATCTCCCCGCGAAGTCCCATAGAGCCATATCTATGACGGCGAGCTGCCTGTCGCTTATCAGCCCCCGGGATCCTTGAAGGTCACGGTAGAGATACTGCCAGATCTTCTCTCTGTCCATCGGGTTCTTTCCGATCAAGGCGGGCTTTATTATCCGATCGTTTATTTTCTTGTTTCCGCCGAAGCAGAATCCATCTACACCTTCATCGGTGACGATTCTAGTCAAAGACTGATAAGCATCATGCTCCTCCGATGGGTGAGCGTGCCCCGCTATGTCGCTGCCGATTTGAGATTTATATTTAAAAATTATCGTCTCAATATCAATAATCTTCAAAGTTTTCACTTCCATATAACCAGTCCTGAAGAATCTTTTTCAAGCCCTCGATATATAAAACGATCCTAAAGGCTGAGAATCGCCGCTTAGAATATAGAAAACCAATCTAGGACATAGGGCTCACATATAGTCTGCTAGGCTTCTCTGCCTTCTGACTGCTTCTTTTGATGTCTGATTCGGAATCTGTTCTTTCTCGACTTCTCTTTCTTCTTGGAGGAATCTTATTTGGCCGTAAACGCCGTCGTAGCCGGGGATCACGTTTACTCTCTCCTCTCTGATCCGTATAACCGCCTCCGCAATGTCCGCATCGACGATCTCAGCCATCTCATCGAATCGAGCTTCTAGCAAAACAAAATATTCATTACCAAATCTCGAAATCAAATTGTTATAGACTTTCCAAACTTTCTGGACACCGGGATACTTTGCACCTAACACCGTCTGAATGATCTCGCTGAGGGGTAGAAGACGCTTGTAACCTGGAACATCTTTAGGTCTGAAACCCCTCGGCCTATCAGCCAATTCATCCACACGTTGCTCCACGCCTTTGGTTAACTTCCTGCGGCAGACAGGACAGATGTTCCCGAGATTCTTAGCTTCTTCCGGCGGAAATGAAACATTGCATGCTCTGTGCCCCGTCCAATGATACTTTCCATATTCAGGATAGGTCTCAATCGTAAATAGAAAACGGTTCGGATCCTTGCTTCTAATCGCGTCTATTATCGCGTCATAGCTGAAATCTTCGAGGTTGAAGACGTTGGCCTCTCTACCGATACGCCAAGGCCAACTTGAATGGGAATCACTGTTCGAGACAAGCGTGTATCTGTCCAAGGCGCTGAGACGCCAATTCATAGGGGGATCTGAAGATAGCCCCGTCTCCAAGGCAAATATGTACCTCGTCATATCTTGATAGCAATCTTCCACACGGTCGAAGCCGCTGAAAGCGCCAAAGAGACTGAACCAAGGGGTCCACACATGCGCGGGGATAACGACATTTCTCCTCGAGGTTTCCATCACTTCTTCGACGAGAGCGGCCGCGGTCATCTCGAGAAATGGGCGTCCATCAACAGATAGATCTCCATACTTTGCCAAGCGGTCGCCGATCTGCGCGGCTATTTCCAAGCTCGGGGTCAGAATGAGATGGTGAATCCTCTTCGTTTTCCCCTCGAAGGTGAAGGTTGTGGAAACCTCGCCGGTAACCATGAAACGTAAAGGCGATTCCGGCTTATCAACCGGCCTGTAAAGCCCCATGCCGGGCATTGAGACTAGTTTTTCTTTTAGCTCCTTAAACCATCTTGGGTGTGTGAAGTCTCCTGTTCCAACGAGATTCAGCCCTTTAATAGGGGCGAAACGGGCGATCTCATTTATATCCATCCTTGCGCTGGTCGCTCGGCTGTATTTGCTGTGAATGTGAAGGTCAGCATATATCATTACGATTAAGATTCATCCTCCTATCTTTCATCTCTCCGTCCATTCAAAATTCTTCGGCTTAGAGACCCGGGTTAGAGTTGCTTCTCTTCCTAATTTCATTTTCGATTCTAGGGATCTGATCTATTCTATGAAGGCCCACCCTTTCTATCAGAAGGCCAACCATTCCGCTTCATTCAGTATGGAACCTCAAATATCGTTGCAGCTATGTGGCGGACGCCGCCATTACAGTTCACAACATCTTTAGCCTCGTTGAAATAGTAGACCACTATGACTTTTCCATCCGGAAGAAGAGCACAGCGGGGATAACCTAAATCTGGGCTTCCCCCATCGTCACGTAATATTATCTCTCTTCCCCATGTTTCACCGCCGTCTTGACTGATTTTAGCGCGAATCCCATAAGGAGGCATTCGATACCCATATACGCAGAGAAGCCGCCCATCCTTCAGCACTAAAAGAGAAGCCGGAGCGCCCCACTGGTTAACTCTGGAAAGAAACTTCCATGTAAGGCCGCCGTCTTCTGAGACGTAAACCTCAGTCCAATGAAGCCTCCAATCAGGCCAATGATTTCTGAGGGCAACGACGATTCTACCGTCAGGCAATATAGCTGGATGAGGGCAGATTTTCGGCGGGTAAGTATATGACGATATTATGTAAGCCAAGAAGCGCCAAGTCACAGCGCCATCCACGCTGGCCAGGATCATGGGTCTCCCTTCAGGCGCCTTCTCTTTGTCTCCTCTCCGAAGCTCGTCCCAACGTGTTCCCTGAACGAACCATAATAGTGTTCCGTCTGGACGTAGCACATAGGACGGCCTGGCTTGAATCGTCTCGAACACCGGATCATACAGGAGATGCGGGCCTTCCCACGTGTAGCCTCGATCACGAGTAATGAAATAAGCCGTAGGGCCCCGTTCGTTACCAAGAGGAGTCTCCACGGCTAATGCGACGTTTGGATTTGAGAAGTCGGCGGGTTTAGGCTTCGGAAGGGGGCTCTTCTCAAGTGGATGATGTAAAATCTTCGCGCGGAGCATAGCTTTGCTTTCTATAATTACGTTGAGATCTTCAGGTGGCCATGTGTAGCCGCCGTCCTTCGATCTCATCGTGACTAGCTGGCCGTTTCCTAATTGGATATTCCTGTGCCTGACATCTTCGGGTGACTGGTATCGACATTTGTTACGGTTGAATCCGACGAGAAGCTCACCGTTACCGAATTGCCAGAACCCTCCATTAAAGGGCCACCCCGCGTATTCATCGTCTCTACGATAAACCACGATATGCTCAATCTCATCAGGGCGGATGGGCTTTTCATAATTAACCATAAAGACTCCTCTTCAAGGCGATGATTAAATTATGACTGAAAAAGTAAAAGTCTTTTTCTAGATGCCGCCAACAGAGTTGGGGAACACCTTAATTCTTAAAAATACGCGTTGATCTTATTACAAGATATGAAAGAAATACTTGTTGTTCCTGAACCGAAAAGCCTGAAGTTTTCTGGAAAAACCTTCGCTTTTGACGGATTCAAGAATTTCCCTGAATTCCTCGCATCCGAATTCAACGTTCCGAAGGGAGAATGGAAAATAACTACAACGAGAGGGGAAGGCACAGGCCTAAAAGTCAAAGAGAAGGAGATCCTCATTTGGGGAGACAGCCTCATAAATTATGCAACAATCCTGCAATTGCTCAGGCAATATCCAGAGCGTTTACCAGAAGTAGAAGTTGAAGAGAAATTCACATTCACCTTTAGGGGCTACAGTCTGGACATAGCTAGAGGGGGAGTTCCAACCGTTGAAACCTTCAAGAAGATTCTAAGATGGCTATTCCTGCTTAAGTATAATTATTTCTCAATCTACTGCGAGGATCTATTCCCATGGAAAGGGCATCCCCTAATAGGGAAGCATCGCGGAAGATTGACTGAGGAGGAGCTGAGAGAAGTAATCGATTATGGAAAGCATTTGGGAATCGAGGTCTTCCCGTCTCTTGAGCTATCCGGCCACATGGAGCATATACTCTCGCTTCCGGAGTATCGGAGATTCAGCGAGTGGCACAGGCCGAGTGAAGGATGCTTGGATCTAAGCAATGAAGAAGCTAGGGAATTCGCCTATGAATTGCTTCGAGACGCCGTTGAGTTCTGCCCATCAAAGCATATCCACATAGGCGGAGATGAAACGTGGGCTCTGGGAAGGGGAAGAAGCCTCAGTAAGACTTGGACATTCGAAGGTCCAAGGCTCTACGAATCGCATCATCGGAGAATGATTGAGATCGTGAAGGAAGCTGGAAAGAAGCCGATGCTTTGGGGCGACATGATCTCAGGCATGTATCTTAGAGGGATCACTAAGGACGCGTCGAAATGGGCGGAGGTCATCGAAAGCCCAATCTGGAAAGAAGCACTCATAGCGAATTGGGATTACAGCCCCAGCTCGAAGGAATACTTCAAAGAAAAGATAAAGATATTCAAAGATCGAAATCTCCAACAAGTAGCATGCCCAGGATTATCCAATTGGGGGAGATATTACCCGAACTTTAAAACAGCATTAGAGAACATTAAGAACTTCCTAGGAGCCGCGAAAGAAACGGATATAACTGGTTTCTTGATCACAGCTTGGGGAGACGACGGAGAAGAATGCCTCTTCTCGCTTCTGGAGCCTCTGCTCTTAGCCTCCATGGAGATCGCTGAGGGCAATGGACGATGGGAAGAAAAATGGATGGCTCTGACTGGAGAAAGCAAAGAAGTCCTGAAGGCTCGAATCCTATTTGGGAATCCTGAAATCTCAGAAGCCGTGAAACATGTAGTCTTCAGAAACTTCTGGTTCCACCGGATGAATGATGAGAGAAGAGAATCTTTGAAGGCTCAATGGTCGAAAACTTTGAAGGAGACTGAAGACGTCAGGCTGCCGAATGATTTAGACTTCATCCGGAGGCTTATAGATCTCGGCGTAAAAGTCCTCAACGGCGAAGCACGAGTCTCCGATTACATTTCGCTCTCAAGAATCTACGCTGAGCTCTGGCTGAACGAGAGGAAACCTGAAGGGCTAGAAAGAATAATTGAGCGGTTCTGGGGTGCGGCTGGAAGAACAGATATGGATCTTCGCTAGCTTCTTAAATCCTCCAATTTTTTCTTTATCAGTCTAAATGAAGAGATCTTAATGACCTTCACGGATCCGTCCCCGAAGACGTGCCGAGTCTTGAGCATGTAACAGCTCATTTGAAAAGTAAACGGGTTGAGATTATGGAGCGAAAGTTTGTTGCAACGATAGATCAGGGTACGACGGGAACGCGATTCGCCGTCTTCAATAGCGATGGAACGATAGTTGCCTACAGTTATGCGGAACACAAACAGATATATCCGCAGCCTGGATGGGTTGAGCATGATCCAATGGAGATATGGCGGAATACCCAAAGAGTCATAAAGGAAACAATGAAAAGTTCAGGGATCAAACCAGACGAGATCGCTGCGATAGGCGTTACGAATCAGAGAGAAACAACGGTCGTGTGGGACCCTCAAACGGGAAAGCCCTACTGCAATGCGATTGTCTGGCAGTGCACTCGAACGAGGAAGATCTGTGAAGAACTTAAGACGGAAGGTTTGGAACCTCTGATTAGAAGCAGGACCGGCCTGTATATTTCTACTTATTTTTCCGGCCCTAAGATAAAATGGATTCTGGATACCCTTCCGAATGTAAGAGAAGCAGCTGAGAAGAACAGAGCGATCTTTGGGAATATGGATACATGGATCATTTGGAACCTAACTGGAGGCCCGAAAGGAGGAAGCCACATCACGGACTATACAAATGCCTCTAGAACTATGCTTATGGATCTGAATAAGCTCAGATGGGATGAGGAAATCTTAGCTGAATTGGATATTCCATTCCAGATGCTTCCTGAGATCCATCCATCCTCGGATAAAGAGACGTATGGAAACACATCGAGAGACGGAGTCTTCGAAGCTGAGATACCCGTATGCGGAGACGTGGGGGATCAACAAGCAGCGCTTATTGGGCAGACCTGTTTCGAGAAGGGAGACGTGAAGAATACCTATGGGACTGGATGCTTCATGCTGATGAATACAGGCAAGGAGCCAGTCATGTCCAAGCATGGCCTGATCACAACCTGTGCCTATAGCTTCGAGAAAGAAAGATGCAGCTACGCTTTGGAAGGCTCAATAGCAATCGCCGGAGCAGCTATTCAGTGGTTAAGAGATAACTTAAAGATCATAAAGTCGGCTTCTGAAACAGAGGAGATCGCAAGGGCAATCGCCAAGGAAGGATCTGGAGGAGCATACTTCGTCCCCGCCTTCAGCGGCTTATTCGCGCCGTACTGGGACATGTCCGCTAGGGGATGCATAGTGGGGATCACAAGATACACGAGAAAGGAGCATATAATCCACGCTGCCTTAGAAGCAATATGTTACCAGACAAGAGATGTTCTAGAAGCCATGATGGAAGACTCTGGGATTAGAATCGACGAGTTAAGGGCGGATGGAGGAGCATCCGTGAACAACTATCTCATGCAGCTCCAATCCGATATTCTAGGCGTGAAGGTAATCCGGCCGATCGTGACTGAGACCACAGCTCTAGGCGCAGCCTACTCAGCAGGGTTAGCCATAGGATTCTGGGAGAGCCTCGATGAGATAAGGCGGAACTGGAAGGTTGACAGAGTATTCCGTCCAGAATGGTCAGAGGAGAAGCGTCAAAGAATGTATACAGGCTGGAAGAGAGCCGTTGAACGGAGCATGAGATGGGCTGAAGAATAGCTAAACGTTTACGCCTTCTCAACGCTTTTGGTTGCGACGATATCTACGCCGAGGTTCATTATGTTTTTGACTATTACATCGCCGATTCTCACAGGCGCTGGGACAACGATCCTTGCGAGCTCCGATGCGCATCTCATAAGCATACGCTTAGGTATAGGAGCCGTTGAACGGACTGAGACCACTGGTATCTTTCCATCTTTAACTCTAACCGTCGTGAAGAAGTCTCTAACCGGGGATTTTATCTCCTGCTCGGCGTAATCTCTTCCACGCTTACATCCAGCGTTCTCGATTTTAGAGATCTCGCCGTCTTCAATCTCCACTGTGATTCTGCATCCAACAGGACATAAGATGCATATCACTTCTCGTGTCTCTCTATCCATTTAGAATCCTCACTCCTCCATGGTAACGGTTAACTCTTTCTTCTCTGGATTCAGCTTCTTCAGCAATTCGGAGGTAAGCTTAATAGTCACGAGCTCCGGAGGTTTGACGATACGCTTATGAATCGAAATCTTCTCTCCGACGATTATCTTCGCATTAGAAGCCGGCTTCTTCACTCGGGAAAAAAGAGTCAAAGGCCTCTCTCCGCTTATTATCTGGGGAACAACATACCGAATATTCCCCTCAGGTCTCAGATGAATTCTTCTTTCAAGCGGTGGCAATTCGCCTAAAACCTTTTTCGCCGCGTTCTTCCCAGCTACTTCTCCACTCTGGGTTACATGATCAACCAGGTCGTGAACGTGAACAACATTTCCGCAGGCAAAGACGCCTTCAATCGAGGTCTCCATGTTCTCGTCGACTACTGGTCCACCCGTGTTCGGATCGAGCTGTATGCCGGCTCCCTTGGACAGCTCATTTTCCGGAATCAAACCGACAGATAGGATGAGCGTATCGCATTCGATCGTCTTTTCCTCTCCAGCAATCGGCTTTCCAGACTCATCTAGCCTTGATATCGTTACCGCCTCAACCCGATCTGAACCATGGATGAACGTCGCTGCATGCCTCAAATATAGGGGAATGCCAAAGTCTCTGAGGCATTGAAGATTCCTATCCAGCCCGCCCGGATAAGGCGCCACCTCAACGACACCCATGACCTCAGCTCCCTCCATCGCGAATCTTCTAGCCATTATGAGGCCGACGTCTCCGGACCCCAGGATTAAGACCTTCCTGCCGGGGAGGAATCCTTCAATATCCATGAGGCGTTGAGCTGTCCCCGCAGTGAAGATCCCGGCCGGTCTCGTCCCCGGAATGCATAGTGCTCCTCTGCTTCTTTCACGGCACCCCATCGCTAGAACTATTGCGTCTGCTTTAAGATTTAGTAAGCCGTCATGCTGATTTACAGCCCAGACTTCTCTTCGCGGAGATAGCTCTAAGACCATAGTCTCAACTTTATACTCGATCTCTAAGTCATGCACTCTGCTGATGAATCTGCTGATATATTCTGGACCGGTTAGATTCTCCTTGAAGTAATGCAGCCCAAATCCGGTGTGAATGCACTGCGGAAGGATGCCGCCGAGCTCCGGGTTCCGCTCAAGCACTAGAACAGAGTTTACCCCGCTCTCCTTCGCAGCTATTGCGGCGGCTAGGCCTGCAGCTCCCCCGCCGATCACGATGATATCCAATTTTCTTTTGATCATTCTTTCTCATCTCCTATGAGCAAATGCTTAGCTCGATACAGCAGAACCTTGGAGTCGCCGCCCTTCTTTGTTACATCTTCAACTGGAATCCCTAGTTCTCTGGCTAATATCTTTATGATGTGAGGCGTGCAGAATCCGCCTTGACATCTCCCCATGCCGGCTCTAGTTCGATATTTGACGCCGTCAAGCGTGGTTGCGCCTCGACGTATTGCTTCTAGAATCTCACCTTCCGATACATGCTCACATCGACAGACAACATGACCGTAACTGCGATCCTGATCTATGAGAGCCTCCGCTTTCGCGGGATTAAAATCACGGAAGGGATGCTCAATCGGTCTTCTATATGGTTTAAAGTCACTTTTCATTTCAAGCCTTAACCCCTCCGCTCTAAGAATCTCAACTACCATCTCGGCGATAGCTGGAGCTGAAGTTAATCCCGGAGATTTTATGCCGGAGACATTTATGAAACCGTACGGTTCCTCGTATGATTTGATGATGAAGTCTCCTGTTGATGGTTGAGGACGTAGACCGGAGAAGCTCGATATTATCGCGTCACGTCTAGCAGAGAGGCATGGTACAAGTTTACATGCTCCTCTCAGGACTTCTTCGATCCCCTCAAACGTCGTAGATGCGTCTCTTTTGTCCTCTATGTCGTGAGCTGTCGGTCCAGCGATCAGGTTTCCGTCAACCGTCGGCGTAACCGTGATCCCCTTACTTATAGGGCTGGGAATCGGGAAGAGAATATGGTTTACGAGGCTTCTCAGATTTTTATCGTAGATGACGTATTCGCCTTTCCTTGGGGTTATCTTAAACTCTTCGATCCCAGCCATAGCTGAGACTTCATCTGCGAATAATCCCGCAGCGTTAATAATATATCGCGTGTGAATCGTTCCTCTATTAGTTTGAACAGCCTTCACCTTACCGTTCTTTATGATAATTCCTGTTGCTTCCGTTTCTAATAGAAATGAAACCCCATTCATCCTAGCGTTCTCTGCTAATGCGATGGCAGCCTCATAAGGTGAGGTCACGCCGGCTGAAGGAGCATACAACCCCGCCGCTGCTTTCCTATTTAAGTTAGGCTCCATCTCAAAGAGCTCTCGACCCATAATTATCCTTAGATCCTGAACGCCATTAGCCTCTCCACGTTTCATCAACTCGTACAGAACAGAAATCTCATCGTCATTAAAGGCTATAACTAGAGAGCCTATCCTTCTGAAAGGTATGCTGAGCTCGGAGGAAAGCCTTCCCCATTTAGCGTTCCCCCTTCTGCAAAGTTTAGCCGCCGTCGTTCCAGGTTTATCATCGTACCCAGCATGAATTATCGCCGTATTTGCCTTCGTCGGCCCTCCGAAGGCTATGTCTTTCTCCTTCTCGACGAGCGTCACGTCGACATCGTATTTTGACAGCTCCCGAGCAATAGCAGTTCCCGCGATCCCCCCACCAATTATGAGAACAGTTGTTTTCACGTCGCAATCACTCTGCTTAAGATCGGTTCGTCTAAACTGGACAAAATATATTAGGCACAGCGAAGGCTTATATAGATACTCTCTAAAAGACAGAGGATTATACCAACCACCTTTTTACAGGACGATCACTCGAAGCTGAAATGCCTCCGAATAATTCTTAACTTGAACTTTCATCCAGAAATAATCTCGAAACGCATACAGCCACATTAGAGGGTTACTTAGAAAAATTTGGCGGGCCCGGGGGGATTTGAACCCTCGACCTCAGGCTTTCTTCGCTTTTTATGCTGGCTCCGAAGGCTTACGCTTCTTCTGCGCCCTATCCAGCTAGGCTACGGGCCCATTTGCTATCTACTGTTATTTTCGATCCTAATCTTTTAGTATCGTGCTATATCAAAGTGTTTCTTTCCGACGTGGATGCGCCTAGAAAATGGTTAAGGATAAGGGGGCCTTAAACCTTTTTATGCAGCTATTTTTGTATTCGATAAGTTTCGATTCAGAATGGAAAATTGAATTTTTATGGAATAGACCAAAAAATGAGAGAGGGAGATGAACGATTCTTTATTATACAAAATGGGCTTATTTGGTTACTATCTGATCGAAGTCTCCGGTGAACGCTGCTTTTAGCACTCCTTTCATGTATTTTTCTATATCGCCTGCTTCTGGGTCTAACGGAACAGGCATGTTCAGCAGTTTCATCTTTAACTGTGGATCCTTCGCTGCGTTAAGCATCCTGTCAAGGTGCGCTTCAGTTGCACCTGCCTCTTTCAATGTCGTTGGAAAGCCGAGTGACTTGTTGAATTTTATCATCCCCTTGGCCACGGTCTCTCCGAGTTCTCTTGCTTGAAGGCTCTTCAGATCGGTATCTTCGGGGATGAATCCGGCTTCTTGGAAGATCCCGCCTACAGCGATCAATTGATCTTGAATGCTTGGTGAAAAGAAGACCGTATAGTAGGGGAGAAGAATCGCGCATGCTCTTCCATGAGAGAGAACATCCACAAGTGAGAAGCTACCCAAGTGGGGACCGTTGGTTCCCCCGATCATTATGGAGTATCCTCCGAGATCGGTTCCAAGCCCCAATGCGACCCTCGCATCTACATCGTTCTCTAATGCGGCCTTCAGATTATTGATGATCAGTTTAAATCCGAGCACCGTGATACGCTTAGACATTTCATAGTAATCTTTGCCTGTTGCGCCCATACATACTTCCCATAAGTGAGCTATGCCGTCTAATGCGCCGTCTAGAGTTAAACTTTTAGGCGCACCGACGGTGACTCCGTAGTCGAAGACTGCCTTCGGCGGCGTTATCGCTTCATCTACGATTAGCTTTTTCTGGCCTACTAGGGGATCTGTAATGTTCGAGTATTTAGTCAAGTGGGCAGCTGAGCTCGCAGCTGTCTGAACCGCGATCATAGGCTTCAATTCTCTCCCCGTTGCCTCTTTCATCTTCGTCACCATCCCCGTTCCAAAGTATGGATCAATCATGCCGGCGACGTCCCATCCAACTCCAAGCGTCTCAGAAACCTCTGAAGGCTTATACGTTGTTAACACGATCGCTGCTTTCACCCCGTCTATTGTGCTTCCCCCTCCAATCGCTATCACACTGTCAGGTTCATAATTAGATATCTGCAATGCTATTCGATAGAGGTCTTCCCGCGGACAGTTAGGCCTCGCTCCGCGGATAATATTATAGGAGACCCCTTCCTTTTCGAGGGAATCCATGATTCTCTTCAAGTGCTTTTGAGCCCATTTGGAGCTGCTTCCAACCAGAAGGGTCTCATCGCCGAAGTTCTTTGCGGCTTCCCCAACCTTTTCGAGAACGTCAAGTCCAAAGACATAGGCGTCTTTTTTCCATTCCTCCAAAAGCTTACGGGCTTCTTCTTTCTCACTCATCTTTCTCATAAACCTCCATTCCTACAGAATCAACCAGCATCAAATACACCTGCTGTTCAGCATAGAAGGAATTCTAATCGGGAAATATAAAAACGTTAAGCACTATTTGTCTCTTTTGGTAACTGTGGGAATATCCATTAGATCTCTCCTCCGAAGCAGATAAGTCAAAAAACCTAAAAGACCACGGTTACTATGAAATAAGAATGAAGGAGATGCTCGTAGTTGTCTGATCGGAAGAAGGTTTACGTAACTCGAGAGCTACCAGAAGACGCTATGAAACTTTTGAAGTCCAAATTCGATGTTGAAGTTTGGCAAGAAGAGATGCCTCCTCCCAAAAGCCTCCTGAAGGAGAAGGTGAGAGAGGTAAATGGACTGATCTGCCTCTTAACAGAACGAATAGACAGGGAGGTCATCAATGCTGCTGGCCCCCAATTTCGCGGAATAAGCCAGGTAGCCGTAGGCTTCGACAACATCGACGTGGAAGCCGCTACGGAGAAGGGGATCTACGTGACGAACACGCCTGGAGTTCTAACGGAAACAACGGCTGACTATGCTTTCGCCCTTCTAATGGCGGTTGCCAGAAGAATCGCTGAGGCAGATAAGTACGTTAAATCTGGAAAGTGGAAGGTTCCCTGGGGCCTCATGATGCTTCTCGGCCAGGATGTTTGGGGGAAGACCATAGGAATAATAGGCATGGGCAGAATAGGCTCAGCTGTGGCGCGTAGAGCAAAAGGAATGAACATGAAGATCCTCTATTATGATGTGGTGAGAAACGAGAAGGCGGAGAAAGAACTCGGCGCCGAGTACGTAGACCTCGAAACCTTGCTGAAAGAATCAGACTTCGTAACGATCCACGTGCCCCTTTTGCCTTCAACCCGTCATTTAATAAACGAGGAGAGGCTTAAGCTGATGAAGAAGACAGCTTGCCTAATCAATACTTCCCGCGGCCCCGTCGTTGACGAGAAAGCCCTATACAAGGCGCTTAAAGAAGGATGGATCTGGGCTGCCGGGCTGGATGTCTGGGAGAAGGAACCAACCGATCCGGATAATCCTCTGCTTAAGCTGGGTAACGTGACGGCTTCGCCTCACATAGCAAGCGGAAGCATAGCGACCAGAACCAGAATGGCCGTTATGGCCGTGGAGAACATGACAGCTATACTTGAGGGGAAGGTTCCACCCAACTTGGTGAACAAGGAAGTCTTGAAGGTAAGACCGTCATCCAGTTAATTTCCTTTTTTCCTGCTTCATTTCCCTTTTTGAAATGAAGATTCTTTCTTCGGGTAGAATTGATTTCCTAAATGGCGGAGTAGAAAGAGGCCACAGATGAGTTTTATCTCTCGAGTTCTTCGATTCCCTCAATAGCCATAGCGAGGGAGGTTATGGTTCTATCGGGAATTATCTCTTCTTCTTTTAGGCCGCCTAGTTTTCTCGAGATCGAAATGAGCGAGTTAGGGTCGGATTCAGCTATTGTATCTCGTCCTTTTCGGGTTGAGAAATGTATCGCCTTGAAACCTGCGTTCTTGGCGCCCCACACATCGCTTCTCAAGTTGTCTCCGATGTGAATGATCTCGGATGGTTTTACTCCTAATCTCCTTGTGGCCATACGGAATATTTCAGGATGAGGCTTCCGGATTCCAGCCTCGTCTGAGAAGATCATCACATCGAAGAAGTTTCCTATCCCCTCATCTTTAAGGAATTTCCGGAGGATAAACCCAGGTGTCCTTCCAACGTTACATATTAAACCGATCTTTTTACCGTGATCCTTCAACCACCGCAATAACTGCGGCGCGTCTGGGTTCAAGTATGGAGGCAACTCATAGATGGCTGAGACATACGCGGAACTCAACTCATCGAGCCATTCTTCCCTCAATGAGACTGAGCCGTCTGTTGCTGCTTTAATTATGAAACGAATCTGGTCGAGATGGGTAACCTCTCTGTTTTTCTCCCATACGGTGAGAAGCCAAGGAGTCATCGCCTTCAAGACTGAAATCAGCCGGTCAACGGAGATTTTAACTCCGAACTTGCTTAGGGCTCTAGCGAGGTTTCTGCAACGGATGAGGTTTCTCTGCTCGTTTGCTCCATCCCGCTCTAGGAGTAGGGTCTCCCAGAGGTCGAGAGTCACCGCTTTAATCTCGGGTTTAGAATCATCCAACTCTGTGACCATACTTACATAGTAGCGAGCTGAAAAAATAAGGTATTCGCTGAAAACCTCCATAGGGAGAAGGAAAGAAACGAGAAATGCCCAAAAATGTTATCTTTCTTGAACAAAAAGGAAAAAGAGGAAATTTCTATGTGCTTCTTCGAAGCTCCTCTAATCTTTTGTCAACATCGTCCAGTCCGAGACGTCTCAGCTCCTCAGATTTCGGTATGCCCTTCTCGTCCCATCCGATTGCCTCATAGTACTCGCTACGTGCCCTCTCGATCCTCTCCGGATCAACAGCTTTCCCCTTGTATGGTCCTTTCCTGAGCGGCTCATACCATCTCGGCGGGACATCATCATCCAGCTTCGGCTTCCATCTCACATCCGGTCCGCCTAAAAGCAGAAGGGTTCTTTGAATATGGATTATCCTGCGGGCTGTTGTTCCAAACCAGTCTTCAGGCGTTATCTTCCAGCCTGTCACTGCTTCTAGAAGGTCCCAGATGAGGTCTTGTGCTTCCGTATCGAAGAAGTTGAACCAGCAGAGGACCCCGGAGTCATAGAGGATGACTCTTAGTTCGCTGTTTTCATGGTTGATTGGAAGCCGAGCGACTGACGTATGGTCTCCTCCCTGAACTGAGCAAGGATAAGACTCATAGCCCGGATAGTCCTCTTCGCTTCTTATGCCGTGAGCTCCTATCCCTATGCCCTTCGCGACTACGGCGTATTTCAGCACGTCAACTCCTTTCAATTCGCTTATCTTCAAGGCAGCTCGGTAGGTTCCCTCAGCGAGAATGTTTCCGATTCCGCGTCTTTCAGCTATCATCCTAGCCAGCGAAGCGAAGGCTTCCACATTTCCCCATTTCAGATCTAACCCGTCGAGGTCATCCTTTGTGAGTATGCCCCTTTGATAGAGCTCACCTGCAAATCCAAGCACGTTTCCAGTCTGTATCCCGCAGAGACCGAGATCATCTATCAGAGCGGTCATGTAAACGTTTCCTTCAGGAGTGAATATTCCGAGGTTAGTCCCAAGGTAGGCTTGGTTCTCATAGTCAGGATTGTCAGTTATCGCGCCTTTAAATGGACCGGACTTGATAACCGCGATTTTCAGACATGTCTTTGGACATCCAAAGTCTCCCCAGTATGGCTTAACCCATATCCTTTCAAACTGATCTACGCCGAAGCTCTTCTCGTCATGCCACTCCTCCTGCCAGTTCCATACAGGCTCGGAGCTGGAGTTCACGCCGACGTCATACCCGAGGTATCCGGTTCCCCATCGTCTGAAGACGGTTCTCTTAAAGTTTATCTTTAATAGTTCATCTGTGACCTTCAATGTTCTTTCCATATCGTCAACATCCGGCAGTGGACCTGTTCCCTTCGCAACGACAGCCTTTAGCTTCTTTGAGCCCATGACAGCTCCGTATCCGCCGTAGCCAGCTGCATGAACCCACTTAGCCGCAACCACTGCTAAGCGGGATTTATTTTCTCCTGCTGGGCCAATATAGACGGCGGATGGGTCCTTCCATAATCCATGCTGCTTATATCGGCTTTCAAGCTCCTCTCTTCCCTCTTTAACTAGGATCTTTAATGTTTCCTTGCCGTCCTTTCCCCATATGTGACTTGCATCTTTAATCTCGACGTCTGAGTCCTTAATGAAGAGATACACGGGCTTCTCAGCTTCCCCCGTGAATATTATGCCGTCATACCCGGCGCATTTAAGATCGATAGCCAGCTCCGTCGCTAAGGTTGATCCGACGACGCCGTTGCTTTGAGGAGACTTACCTGAAACGCATAGTCTAACTCCAGGCGCGTAGCCTGTAAGCGGCCCGGTAAGCATAAGAAGGATGTTTTCAGGTCCTAACGGATCGACCGTTTCCCACTTCCCGCCGAGTCTATCCCAGAGAATCTTTACGGCTAATCCTCTTCCGCCGATATATTGCCGGAGAACTTCATCGTCGAATTTTAATTCTTTGATGCTTCCGGCTGATAGATCTACTTCGAGGAATTTTCCCGCGTAGCCTCTCATCTTACACGGCCTCCTCCCATTCTTCTCCATATAATTTACGGATCACGTTTCTCGTAATCTCCTCAGGGGTCTTAGCGAACAACTCAAAGGTAGGCGTATCCTCCCGCTTTATTATCTCAAGAGCGTACCATCCGCCCTCTGCGCATGCCTCGACGCATTTAGGCTTCCCGCCGCAAAGGTCACAGATCACGGCGTAATTCTCAGTTGGATGCATGTATGGGATCTTACCTGGGCATGCCTCAACGCATCTTCCGCAGGCTGTGCATTTCTCCTTATCAACGATCACGGCTTCAGTCTGCCTATCGATGGATAATGCATCCGCTGGACAAGCATCGACGCATGGATAATCGCTGCATTGAACGCAGAGATGAGGAATCTCTACGCCGGGAACAAGCATGAAGACACGTACTCGGGAAGCTTCCGGCCAGATTTTTCCTTCATGGCTTAGCGAACAGACGATCTCGCATCTTCTACAGCCAGAACATTTCGAATAATCCCTTGCGATCCATATATGTTCAGTCTCTGACATTCTATTCTCCCCAGATTCTGAAAAGAGCGATCTTTAGGAAATAATAGTTGTGCTACTTGCATTTTATTTTTTTGGCGAAGTTTAAGGCGAATCTTCGCAATGGCAAATATGAAGAATCTTTCGAACATCTTTTATTGCCGGAGATAACTAGTAAATAGATGACCTGTCATGATTGAGTTGATAGAGAATTGCATATCAAAATTCGGGGAAGGCTACGTGGAGATGCGTGGCCACAGCCGGAAAGTCTTCTCAGTCACTGTGAAGGATGGGCAAGTTGAAAGGATTACCCGCGGATTAAACAGGGGGGTCTGTTCAAGGATTTTAATAGATGGAAGCTGGGGATTCTCTTCGACAACAATCATTAATAAGCAGAACTTATTGAGGCTTTTAAAGGACGCTGATTCGTTAGCTAAGTCTTCGAAGCCTGTGAAGAAACGTTCCGTCAAGATCGCTCCCGTTAAGCCTCACATAGACAAGTATGAAACCTCGATGAAGAGAGATCCGAGAAAGGAAGAGCTAGAAATCCTAGTTGAGGACGTTTTAGAAGCTGATAATGAGGCACATGGCTACTCGAAGAATGTAGTCTCCACCTCTATCAGCCTATCTGTGATTGATGATGAACTTTATTTTGTGAATTCTGAAGGGGCACGGATCAGGCAGAGAATCGTCAGATGTTTTGGAGGAGCTTCTGTAATCGCAAAGTCGAATGGAAAAATAGCGTCGGCATATGAGAGCATCGGGGGGCAGACTGGACTTGAAATCTTTGAAGAGACGCCTATAAGGGAGGCAGCGTTGGAAGCTGCGAAGAGAGCTGTTAGGATCGTTCCTAAACGAGTCGTTCCAGGGGGCTACTATAATGTTGTCTTGGAGAACCGGATCGTTGGGCTTTTGGCTCATGAAGCTGTGGGACATACTGCAGAGGCAGATTTAGTCTACGGTGGGAGCTTTTTGTCGAATAAGGTAGGTCGGAAAATAGCGTCGGAGATGATAACTCTGGTCGATGACGGCTTATTACCATCTGGATTTGGAACGATGAAATATGACGATGAGGGAACCCCCACCGGGAGAACCGTGATAATCGATAAGGGCGTAGTGAAAGGATTCATGCATTCCCGTGAGACAGCCAGTCAGTTCGGGGTTGCCCCGACTGGTAACGCTAGGGCTTGGAGCTTCGAGTTTGACCCGATCATCCGCATGAGGAACACTTACATTGAACATGGAGATTGGACTCTTGAAGAACTGATAGAAGACGTTAAAGAGGGATATTTCCTGAGAGGCGGAGGCGGCGGACAGGCTGACTTCAACGGGGAATTCATGTTCACTATACAGGAAGCTGTGAAGATAGAGAATGGGGAGCTCAAGGAGTCTTATCGAGGCGCAGCGATCAGCGGAAACGCCTTTGAGGTTCTGAACAAGGTTAAGGGCGTAGGAAAAGACTTCGCTATGCGTGTCGGGATCTGCGGTAAGGAACAGCCGAATTACGTTGGAATAGGGGGGCCAAGCCTTAATACGGAACTGTTGGTGGGGGGAAGCTAGAAATGATAGGTTTAATTGAGGCAGCTGAATGTGCCGTTAAGGAATGTGAAAGATTGGGCGCTGATGAAGCGGAAGGATTCACGCAGAAACAACGAACAGTTGAGATAGTTCTAGAACGAGGGGAAATCCAAAATGAAAGAACGAAAACTCAGCAGGGAATAGGCATACGGGTGATAAAAGATAAGAAGCTCGGGTTTGCCTTCGCGTCGACACTAAACCAGCAGGTCGTTAAGGAGACCTGCAGAGACGCATTCAAGCTCGCCGGCGTATCACCTGAAAATCCAGATTGGGTTTCCCTTCCTCCTCCAAGGAAGATTCCCCCGGTTCCAGAGGGCCTCTATGATGATGAGCTGGCCAGTCTCACCCCTGACGAGGTGCTTGGTATGGTTATAGGGGGCTATGAGGCTGTTAAGGGGGTTGATCCTCGGGTCTCAATTGATGATGGTAAGCTCTCGATATTTTCAACGGAAGTTGCCATATCAAACTCGCATGGAATAAGCCTTGAAGGCAAAGGAACAGCTGCATCTTTCTTCTTGGTCTGCGTAGCGAAGGAAGGAGGGGAGACCTCGAGCTTTGCATATGAGTATGAAGTCTCAAGAACATTAAGAGGGTTTTCAACTGAAAAGGTCGGTGAACTCGCAGCTAAAAAGGCCTTGATGTCTCTGGGAGCTAGAAGGGTGGAGCCCTTTAGAGGCGAGGTTCTTTTAAGCCCAGATGTTGCAGCTGAGGTTCTCTTTGGACCTGTTGTAAGCAGCGTGAATGCGGATAATGTGCAGAGGGGGAGAAGCCTCTGGGCTGACATGATAGGTGAGAACGTCTCAAATAGGAATTTAACGGTGAGCGATGACGGTTTGCTTCCCTACGGGTTGGGTTCTTCTCCCTTCGATGCTGAGGGGGTGCCTTCTCAAAAAACATTGTTGATCGATAATGGCATTCTTAGAAACTTTCTTTACGATTCCTACACGGCGAATAAGGCGGATACTGAATCCACTGGAAACGCGACTAGAAATAGCTATTCAAGTTTACCTGCAATCTCAATATCAAATCTTCTCATAGAGCCGGGAACGAAGAGCTTTGATGATCTGGTTTCAGAAATAGACAGGGGAATCATCATCAATAGATTCAGCGGAAGCGTAAGGGTGGAGAGCGGTGAATTCTCAGGTGTGGCTAAACAGGCAAGCTACGTCGAGAATGGAGAAGTAAAGTTTCCGCTGAAAGAAACGATGATCTCAGGTAACGCTTTTGATTCTTTAAGAAAGATCGTTGAGATAGGTAGGGATAGAAGAGCAACAATGACGAGCGTTTACACCCCGCCGATACTAGTGAAAGACATCAACATAGTCTCAAAATAGATCAGCTCCTACAAACGCCTTAACATCAAAAATTAGGAAGCCCGACGCATAAAAAATCGACTTTGGACGATGAGGATTTATTGATTAGACTTTTAAATATGAATCAACATTAGCTGGTTACAGGATATCTCTTGAAGATTCTCTTGTTGACTGGGAAGTTAGCTGAGCCCCTTGTTCGCGCCGCAATTGATATGTGCCCATCTAGCTATGAAATCAGCGTATTCGTAATGCCTATAGATGTGGCTTCCCTCGCAACTCCCCGATCGATCGCTTCGTATCTGAGGAAGATTAAACTTGAAGATTACGACTTGATCATGGTGTCAGGCGCCATTCAAGGATCTATGAAGCCCGTTGAGGATGCCTTAGGGATCAAGGTGGTTAAGGGACCTAAACATGCCGTTGATATACCGATGCTTCTAAACACGTATGATCCGAGGAGACTTTCGCCGGACCTCCCCGCGGATACGATTCTCATCAAGGAAATACGTGACTATGCAGAGAAGATTCTTAAGAAGACAGAAACGTCAATAGCCTCAAAGCCTCACATCGAAGTGGACGGACTGCTTATCCCCGTGGATCCTCCTCCGATAAGGGTGATATCCGAAGTCACCGAGGCTCATCTTCTCAGTGAAGATGAACTGATCAGAACCGTGAGGAGACGCATTGAGGAAGGCGCCGACATCTTAGGCTTAGGGTTCCAAGCTGGAGTTGCAAATCCCGAAAAAGTCAAAAATTTTGTTAAGCTGATCAAGAGGGAATTCGATTTTCCCCTGGTGTTGGACTCTATAATTCCAAGCGAGATCGTTGCCGGCGTAGAGGCAGGAGCAGACATGGTGATGAGCCTTGAAGCTGGCAACATAAGAAAGGTTGCAGATAAAATCCAACGGATACCCGCAGTTGTGATCCCGTATGATTCTAGAAGGGGATTCTTCGCAAGAGATGTTGAGGATAAACTTAGGCTTCTCGAAATGAACATCAAGACCGCCTTTGAACATAACGTCAAGAACCTCATCGCTGACCCGGTGCTTGAACCCATAAACCTATCCGGATCAACAGGGACATTCCAGTCTCTAATGGCTTATTGGATGTTCAAACGTGAAAGGCCGGAGATACCTATGTTGATGGGGCTCTGTAACGTTGCGGAGCTGATTGACGCTGACTCAATAGGCGTTAACGCTCTTTTAACGATGCTTGCAGCTGAAATAGAAGCCAGCTTAGTTCTGGTCGTTGAAAAAAGCGTGAAGACCATGGGGTCTACGGCTGAGGCTAAGATAGCTGCGCAGATGGCTACGATCGCATGGGAAAAGAGGATTCCGCCTAAAGATCTGGGTCTTAACCTGTTAATCTTCAAGGATAAAAGAAAAGTTGAGACAAGGCTGAATCTTACTGGCGCAGTGATCGTTGAGGCCGATGAGAAAAACGGGGAATATCCCAGGGATCCAGTCGGCTTCTTTACGATAAAGGTAAATCATAAAGATGGAAGAATCGAGGTTCTCTACAGCGGCGTGAAAGGCAAGATTCTGATAAGAGGCAGAAGAGCCAGCTCGATATACAAAGAGATTCTGAGAAGAAGGCTGCTTTCAGAACTTTCTCACGCATTGTATTTAGGCGTGGAACTTGGCAAAGCAGAGGATGCTCTTAGAACGGGTAAAAGTTATGTACAAGAAGAGAGTCTCTTCGAACAGACGAGGCCGATAGATATCTCTAAGTGAAGACTATGCGTGTCGATATTGGATCTTCCGCGAGGCTTCATCTAGGATTCTACACGATATCTGCAAGCAGCATGGCTTATGGAAGCATGGGAGTTGCGATAAATAAGCCGGAAGTAGTTGTACAGGTAAGAAAGGCGGATGGACTTGAGATAAGAAACTCGACTCAAGTCACGATTGAAAAGGATGTTACAGAAGTTATTAAGCGGTTGAATCTGCCTGGAGCTGAAATTAACGTTTTGAAAGCCATACCGAGACATGTAGGATTAGGCTCCACAACTCAGCTTAGGCTCAGCATCGGCTATGCGCTTTCAAGAATCTACGGATTAAAATACAGTATTAGACGATTAGCCTTCATCATAAAAAGAGGAACAGTCTCAGGCATAGGCATAGCCGCATTCAAGCATGGAGGATTCATACTGGACAGCGGTCGACTTCTAAGCGAAGATGGAATCTGCGAGCCTAAGAGCCCAGCTGAGATCCCAAACGTCATGCTTAGAAGGCCCCTACCTAAAAGCTGGCGCTTCATCGTTGCGATACCCAAAGGGATACGCGGCCTCGATGAACGTGAAGAGAAGGCGGTTCTTGAAACGCCTGAAACTAACCACCGTCTTGAACGTGAGCTCCACGATACAGTGCTGCTGCACATGCTTCCTGCCTTAGCACGTGGAGACGCAGAAAACTTTGGAAGGGCCCTCACTAAAGTTCAGCGCCTCGTCGGACGATACTTTTCGAAGTTTCAAGGCGGGGAATTCTGCTGCTGGGAGACTGAAGAGATGGTTAAGAGCCTACTCGACGGCGGGGCGTACGGTGCCGGTCAGAGCAGTTGGGGCCCCACAGCTTACGGTCTGATTGAAGGCTCGAAAAGAGCTCAGAAATTACTGGATTATATGATTAGATCTGCTGAAAAAGCTGGGGTGGAGGCTGAAATTTTCATTGTTCAGCCTCGTAATAGAGGGTTTTCATGTAGAATCGTTGAATCTCAGTGATGCGGTTCTTATGTGCTTGGATGTTCCACGATGACGTAGTTTCGGTTCCCCTCGTAGAGCTTGACTCTCACCTTTTTCTTGAACTTTTCGTAAAGCCTCTTAGCTATATCAAGAGCTATATACTCAGTCGTTGCTTCTGGATAATCAATAGTCTTGATGCATTTATGGAAGGGGCCGGAAAGAATTACGTTATCAATATCCCGTTTAGGAACAATAACCTTGTGATCGTAGTCTGCCAGAATCTCCTTAACGGCATCCTTCATCAACGTGAAATCTATAATCATGCCTGTTTCTGGATCGATTTCCCCCTCGACCTCTACGTCTAATCGAAACGTATGACCGTGAAGATTCAAACACTTCTCCGAGGAGCCCTTCGTGTAATGGGTAGAATCAAAATTGAAGCCTTCAACGCCTACTTTCATCATCACGTCGCCTTCTGAAGTTTTTATGCCGCAGAAGCCCCTTAAAAGTGTAGCGAGCAGATAATGATTTTCTTGACATAAAGAGCGTGTACAGAAATGTACATGAACGTGCAGAAATGTACGACCCTATATATACCGTTTTTCAAAGGAAAGAACAGGAATAATCTCAGAACGAAAGTAATACGAATCCTTCCGAAGATATCATTTCATTTATAAAGAAAAATTTCTGAAACGCAAAGAGAGAAAACCCGCCCTATATAAACTATTTAAAGAAAGATTCTGAGGCAACCAACGTTCTTAAGGAACCTGCCCATAAAAAGAAGGAGATTAGATAAGCTGAATAGAATAAATAAAGGCGGAATTTGAGATGAGGGCTTTAGGAATAGACCCGGGCACCCGAAGTTTTGACCTCACCGTCATCGAGGGAAAACACGTCGTATGGGAGAACAGCATAGATACGCCGACCGTCGCTGAGAGTCCTGAGGCTCTAATCGAAGCTATTGAAGCAGCCGGCGAAGTCGACATCATAGCGGGGCCCTCAGGATACGGCGTACCCGTCACCTTTAATC
>PIYJ01000055.1 GCA_003601725.1 Candidatus Bathyarchaeota archaeon | reverse complement strand
TGCTGTTATTCAGCTCATTAATGCTTCTTGGAGGCATAATAGGCAAGGCAGCTCAGTTTCCCCTTCATGAATGGCTTCCAGACATGCTTGTTGGGACGCCTTCCTCATCTAACGCGTTGACTGAATGCCTCGCGGGACCATACTTGATGGCTAGGGCTCTTCCAATCTTCCATGAAGCCTACGCTTCGGGATTTAGTGAACTCTCATACTTCTTCTTAGCAGCCGCTTGGATCGGTGCGATAACGGCTTTTCTTACGGCGTTGACGGCGACAGCGCAGAGGCATCCTCAGAGAGTGATGGCCTACGCGATTTCAAGCGTAATCGGATTCATGTTGACAGCTCTGGGATTGGGAGGCTTAAACAGCAATATGGCGTCGGGGTACTTGGCGGGTACAACGATTCTGATGGTGGATGCATTCATCTCAGCGTTGCTCATTCTCTCAGCCGTCTACGTCTCGTATGCTGTTGGTTCCGAAGATCTCTTCAGAATGAGCGGGTTTAGATATCGACTTGTTCAACAGGGCATGGAGATCGCGGTGTTTGCAATGATAAATGTTCCGCCTTTCAGTGGTTTCTGGCTTTGCAATTGGGTTCAGTCATTGGCGCTTGAGCTCTCTTGGGAGGCCAGTAAAGTTGGAGAAAGCATCTTCATATATTCAGGCTACGGATTATTTGCTCTTCTCATATTAGCTGGGGGAGTCACCGCCTTC
This sequence comes from Candidatus Bathyarchaeota archaeon, assembly GCA_003601725.1. Classification (GTDB taxonomy): domain Archaea; phylum Thermoproteota; class Bathyarchaeia; order Bathyarchaeales; family DTEX01; genus B63. The sequence goes on along the minus strand of PIYJ01000055.1, from coordinate 7,940 downwards.
TACGCTCTTAGAGTGATGGGGTTAACTTTCTCTAAGGGCTCCGTGAAGAGGAAAATAAGAGAGGTTCCATGGTCGATGCGTTTTTCCTTTTTCGGGCTTCTGGTTATAACGATGATTATTGATTTAACGGTTCCCATGATTATTTTGTTATTCAACGGTTATTTTATGCCGATTACTGGAATGACTGTTTTCCGAGACGTGTTTGACTTTGTTATTTACATAATTCCTTCTGCAAGCACGTTGATGACGATTCTTGCATTAACAATCGGAGGATATGCTTCTTATCAGCTTTACATAGCACGAAATGTTGATCCCGGAGAATTAATGAAAAGACATCTTTTTATGAATAGGTTCCGTCTATTCCTGCAAAAACGCTGTTTAATAGACGTTGCGTATAGCAAGGTTGCCCGCGGAATAATTCTCCTTGCGAGAGGGCTGTACAGAAACGTAGAGATGGAGGGGATAAAAACGTTCAGAATTCGAGGCATAAACGAATTCTTCGATATAGCCATAAAATGGCTTGCTTCACTCTCGCAGTGGATCTACCCGTCCGTCGAGCTCGGGATCTTCGAGAGATTTAATGAAAGACTAGTCGAGGGAGTCGTTAAGACCTCAGAGAAGATACGTTCGATTCAAACCGGAATATTATCGTACAATATGCTGTTCATGGCAATCGGCGTAGTGGCGATAGGATTGATTCTTCTAGCATTTGGAGGTTTCTAGGAGGAGACATCGTGATTCCCCATGCCCCTTTACTTGCGGTCGTGCTGCCAGCGATTCTGGGAATCTTGATTTATGTCTTCCAAAAATATCTCAAGGAGAAAGTAGGATGGATATCTACCGGCGCGGCGATCTCTTCTTTTCTCCTAATCCTCAGCATGGCGAAGCAGGTGTTAGATGGCTACAATAATGATCAAGGGTCAATCGTTTATGAGTATCCATGGGTCACACCGATTAATATTAAATTTGGATTTCTAATCGATGTAGTCAGCCTTCCAATAGGATTGATAATCGCCCTCATCAGTGCTCTTTCATGCTTCTACTCGATTAAGTATATGCATGACGAGGAGAACCAATCATTTTACTATATGAACCTACTGCTCTTTATGACTGGAATGATGGGCGTAGTCTTCTCCATAAATCTCATCGAGTTTTATCTATTCTGGGAGCTGATGCTTATTCCCTCTTATCTCCTCATAGCTCAGTGGGGAACATCACGAAGAAGACTAAGCATAGGCTTCAAATACTTCATCTTCACCCATGCAGGGGCACTTCTGATGCTTCTCGGAATCTTATCAATCTTTTCTTACACCATGACTTTCAACCTTGTGGAATTGCCTTCAAAATCAGACATGATACCGCCAAACGTAGCACCGATCATCTTCACCCTTCTTCTCCTCGGCTTCTTTGTGAAGATGGCGGTTTTTCCCCTCCACACGTGGCTGCCTGACGCCCATTCAGAAGCTCCCGCCCCAATTAGCGCCATGCTTTCAGGGCTGATGATCAAGAGCGGCGCTTATGGCATAGGGAGGATCCTGCTTACAGTTTTCAGCTCGAGAATGATTCAAGCTTCAGATTATCTTTTAACACTTGCGATAATCACCATCATTTACGGAGGCTTGATGGCGCTGGCGCAGACAGATATCAAGCGACTATTTGCCTACTCAAGCATCAGCCAAGTGGGCTATATAGTCTTCGGGTTTGCATCAGTCTCAGAACTAGGCGTGATGGGCAGCCTACTGCACATAGTGAACCATGCGATATGCAAAGCTCTTCTCTTCATGTGTGCAGGATCAATCATACATCAAACTGGCACAAGAAACATCGAAAGAATAAGCGGATTAATAACCAAGATGCCCATAACCAGCCTCGCAGCTCTAATCGGCATATTCAGCCTTTCCGGAGCTCCCCCGCTGAATTCCTTCTGGAGCGAATGGATGATCTTTGCTGGTGGGCTTGCCTCAGGCAAGGTTGCCTTCGCCTTCGTCGGCGTAGCAAGCACCATGGTTACTGCGGGCTATCTCCTATGGTTTGCATGGAGAGTCTTCTTCGGCGGGGTTCCTCAAAGACTCGAACACGTCAAGGAATCTCCCCGGCTGCTGCTTGTCCCAATAGTTATATTAGCTTCCATGTCAGTCGCTCTGGGAATTTGGCCTGGGCTTCTTCTAGAGTATATGACTCCGGCGGCGGAGTCGTTGCTGAAGTTCTCCAGTGGAGGTTGAGGTAAAAAGTGATGATTGATCTTCTGCTTATTATCGCCGCTGTCTTTTTAGCTGCTCTTTCAGTTGAGCTGAAGAATCTTCTTCAGGCATCTGTTTGTCTATTCGGTATGTGTGTAATTTTGGGTTTGATATTTGGGCTCTTGAATGCAACATATGTTATGGTTTTTCAGTTTCTCATATACGCCGGGGCGACAATGGTCCTCTTCATATCAGTCGTCATGCTTACCAGGAGGGAAAAAGAATAAGGGAGCTTCTTCTAAGGCTCAGTGGAATACTTGTAATGGCCGTTGCAGCCTATCTTTTTATCTCAGCTATCTCGCAAGGTCTCAAGCCTTTTGAGTATGCGGTCTATCCCGTTGAGGATTCTCTGGCTCGGAATGAGACTGAGATAGCTCGAGGTGTAAGTCGATATTTATGGAATTACCGTTCAATAGATGTAATTGCCTTAGCGTTTCTCCTTGTAATTGCCACGGCATGTTGCGTCCTATTCCTAGGCTCAGGGGTGGAACGTAGGAGGAGAAATTGATGCCTCTAATTTACTATGTAGCTTGCTCTGTAATTCTCTTTTTCATAGGAGTCTACTGTCTTATAATGAAGAGAAATATGATTCGGCTTTTAATGGGATTAGAGATCATGATGAACGCTGTGAACTTGAATTTCATAGCCTTTTCAAGCCAAGTCGCCGAAGGCGCAGCTCATCCTCTCGCCCATGTTTTCGCAATTCTCTCAATAAGCATCGGTGGATGCGTCATCGCTTTGGGTCTTGTCATCACGATCTATGCCTATAAGCATTATGGAACCTTAGATGTTAAGAAGCTGAGAAGACTTAAACATTGATATCGTTTTTAGTTGCTCTGAATAAGCGATCTTTAGGCAGTTTGACAATTCGGGCTTAAAATACGAGTTTGAAATCTATATTTCTATCTATTCATTCATATCTTGTCTGCTAAATAGAAGAAGAGAAGTTTTCTCTCAGCTTGTGGGAATTCTGAGCTTCACTGCTTCTAAAGAATCCGTTTTGAAAGATCTGTAACCCTCATTAATTTTGGGAGGAGAAGAAAGCAAGGAGTCGATTTCAACGTATCTTGCGAATGAAGCTGGCACCAACATTCTTTTCAAGTTATCCATCAATTCCAAAAATTCTTTCCCTTTCTCTGTTATAAAGAAATATTTGTGGCCATTCAAATCCTTCTCTTCTATGAGGCCTAAATTAATCATGTTATTTAGGATCTTATTAAGCGGCTTCCAAGATAGGTTGCTCTTGTACATGATGCGTGTAGGTTTATACTCTCCGCTCTCAATGACTCTTAAAACGTCCTCAAATATTTGAGGCTTTGATCTTCGAATGGACCTTGAGCTTAAACCTATTCTGCTCATGGCGATCAACAATAAAATCACATCTTATATTAATATCAACTTTAGTTTGTAACAATTGTACGAACAACATATCAAAATAAGAAGGAGACGCATGACAGTCTTGGCGGCAGATAATCTTGTAAAAATTCTGCAAAACTACGGCGTGGACAAAGAAGAATCCCAAATTTATGTGCATTTACTCATCCACGGTCCCAGCGGGGCAGGTGCAATTGCTAAAAGTTTAGGCGTCAACCGAGTAAAGGTTTACCGGATTCTTAAAAGACTAGAGGAAAAGGGAATGGTTGAGGCGATTTTAGGAAGACCAGTGAAATATCTGGCGATGCCGCTTGAAGAGGCGGTAAACGGGCTCATTGAAAATGAAAAGAAGAGAATTCGGTTAATGGAGGCGGAGAAAAAGAAATTGTTAGAGGCTTATGAAAAGATCGCTGAAAGACAGCCTCGAATCGTTGAGCCGAAATTCAGGATTCTTCACGGACGAAAGGCGGTCTTTAATTTCCTATCTGGAATGTTTGAAAGGGCTAGAGAGGAAATAGCCTTAATGACCACAGTGAATGATCTTTATAGATTTACTTATGTTGGATTAGACGAGGTTCTGAAAAGAAAAGCGCAGAATGGAGTTAAAGTAGAAATCTTAACAGAGACGAATGAAAAAACGATAGAGATCATCGAGACTTATCTGGGATTCGCTGAAGTCTATCATAGAAAACTTCCAGGAGCAATTCGTTTCATAACGATTGATGAAAAAGAGACTTTCACATCCGTCTTAATGGACGATTCAATAAGCCTAAACATAGAGAAAGATGCCGGATTATGGACGAACAGCACCGATTACGTTGAAGCAATGAAGAGATTCTTCGAAGATTTTTGGAGCCGAGGAGCCGACGCGACGATACGCATCAAGGAATTAAGATCGCTTTTAAGAATCCGTCGGAGCTTGATGAGCCTTAATGAAGAATTAAGCCGGAAAGGATGGATTCTAGAGATGCCGGGAGAGAACGAAGGTAATTCTGGCATTAAGCATAGATTTGACATGATAATCAGAAACGTTAAAGATTCAAGACTCTTAGTTGCTGATTTCGTAGTTCGAAGAGATAAGACTCTCCCTTCCCTCATGGCTTTATATACAAAGGCTTTGGATGTCGAGCCGTCATCTAAATTTCTAATAATAGACAATTTCACCCTCACCGAAGAAGAGGAAAACTTGGCTGAAAGATATGAAATAGAAATAACGCAGGAAGCTAACGTTCAGAATCTACTGAGTCATTTAAAAACACTTGAGTGAAAAATCCAGTAACTTAGAAAAATTAATGAATACTTTTAGCAGCCTTCCTAAACTTGATGTCTACTTTGAATAGTTTATATCGTTATTTCTTGTTTAAACTGTATCTAAAATTAAGCCTCTTTTCAGCCTTTTGATGCTTATTGATGAGGCGGTTAGATCACCGATTCTAGCAGGATGATGCTCTTTTGATCTAGATCAGCATAGTCAGGTATATCATAAAGGTTTCCATCAGCGTCTCTTACAATTATTCTTCTTTTACCCATCTTCTTTACGTCTCTTCTGCTTGTAACCTCGAATCTTCTAGGTCCCTTATCAGTCTCGGTTTCCCATATTAGAACCCCAAACTCCTCTTTAATTCGATGAATCTTCTTTATCTTCGGTATAAAGTAGACTCTTTCCAGCTCGTCTTTCAGCACCTTCATCGATGTCTCATCTAAGTCTCCAAGGTCTCTTAAAAGCCCGACCTCTCTGTCATTCTCATCTATCAGGATGATGTAGCGCCACGGCATAGTCAACGGGAAAGCCCTTACAACCCTTTTAATTAAAACTTTCTCATCGTTGTCAAAGATTAATTTCAGTCTTCCCGATTCCTCCCGGCATATTCGAATTTTTCTAGGATCTAATATGTTAACGTAAAAACCCCGCATCTCCATGATACGCTCACTCGTTTGCTATGACAGCTAATGCAGCTTGCATCCTGCAAAGGCGACTGTACAATCCGCCAAGCCGAATCAGCTCTTCATGTGAGCCTTCCTCAACTATCTCCCCATGGTCAATGACAACTATCTTGTCCGCATTCCTCAGTGTAGAAAGCCTATGAGCAATAATTATGGACGTTCGATTCTCCATAAGCCTTTCAAGAGCTTCCTGTATTAAGCTTTCAGTCGCAGTATCCACTGAGCTGGTAGCTTCGTCAAGAATCAGGATTTTCGGATCTCTCAGTAGGGCCCTAGCGATAGATACACGTTGTTTCTCGCCGCCGGAGAGTCGATGTCCCCTCTCACCGACATCCGTGTCATAAGCCTCTGGAAGAGAAAGGATAAAATCATGAATATTCGCGGCCTTCGCTGCTTCGATTATCTTTTCAGGCGGAGCCGACGGATTTCCATACGCGATATTTTCAGCGATTGATCCCTTGAACAGGAAAGGTTCCTGAAGGACTATGCCTATCTGTTTACGGAGGGATTCCTGTTTCACTTCGCGGAGGTCATATCCATCTATCGTTATTTTTCCCTCCGTGGGATCATAGAATCTTAAGATAAGCTTAGCAAGGGTGGTCTTTCCGGCTCCGCTTGGCCCGACTAACCCGATCTTCTGCCCTGGCTTTATCTCGAGATTTATGTTTCTCAGCACGGTTTCTCCGCTTTCATAAGCAAATGAGACGTTGTGGAATTTTATGTGTCCCTTCAATTGTGGAAGTGAGATGGCGTTTGGAGAATCGTGAACTTCTGGTCTCGTATCAAGCACTTCAAAGATTCTCTCTGCTGATGTCGCTGCCCTTAATAGTACACTGCTCATGTTGCTTAATCTTCCCACAGGCTCGTAGAACCTCCAGGTATAGCTGATGAAAGCTGTCAATACGCCTAATGTTAGAGTTCCTGAAAGAATTTGTCTCCCGCCGAACCACCAGACGCTTACGGCGCCTAATGTCATTACGAAGCCGACAAGCGGGAAGAAGATTCCCTCTAGGAAAGATATCTTCACGTTAACCTCGTACAGTTCATGCGTCTTTCTGTTGAATTTGTTTATCTCCTTCCTTTCCTGAGAGAAGGCTTTAACGACCGTGACTCCTGGAACCGTGTCAGCGAGGATCGCGCTTAGATCTGCCCATCTTCTCCAAGCCTTGTGGTATATGCCGTGAATCTTTTTGCTGAATAGCTTGGTTCCAACGACGAGAACCGGTGTAGGCATGAGCACGATGATTGCTAATTGCCAACTCATTGTGAACAGGATGATAGCTACGAATATGAGGATCATGATATCCATGAAGAACTGTTGGATCCCCCACGTGAGGAAGAATTGAACCCTCTCAGTGTCGCTCATCACTCTTGACATGATCCTTCCCGTCTCATTCTTATCGTAGAAGCTCAGTGACAAGACTTGAAGATGCTCGTAGAGTCTCCTCCTCAAATCAACCATTATCTTTTGACCCAACTTTCCGAGCAGGTAGCTTCTCCCCGCAGCTGTCAATGCCCTTAAAAGGTAGATGACGGCGAGGCCTATTGTCAGCCAGACGAGCAAGGTTAGATTCGCGTTTCCGATAGCATCATCGATTAGTATCTTCATCAGGTAGGGCGGCAGCAAATTCAGAAAAGTGAAACAAATCGTTAATGCGAAGCCGAAGACGGCTAAGGGCAAATGCGGCTTAATATACCCTAGCAATCTGGAGATGACTTTCCTCTTGCTCATACAGACTGGGCAAGTTGACATCCAAGGTGGAATGACTCTGCCGCATTTCGGACATCTCCTCTGAGCCTCAATTGGGCCTTTTTTTATGTAAAATTCTTTTTCGGGTGATTTCCAAGAGAGGCTAAAGAACATCTCAAGTCTCTTTTTTAAGCCTTCAAATTTCGGTCTAAGAGTATTTGTAAAACGAACGAGCTCCAATTCCCCTTTCTGTGTCTTAACGATAAGCGCGTTATTCCCTACGTATTTACGTATCTCAACCTCGTTTATGTCGCATAGGGAGATTCTAATCGAGGGATCGCTGCTTACTTCAGGATTGTAAACCAGCAGCTGCTCACCTGCAATTATCAGCCAGGTCTTACCATAAGTATTCTTTGAAGTTATGTCGCTGAAAACGGCTGCCCTTATTTTTTCTTTCAGACCTATGCTTTTCAGAGATTTCTCGATCGATTTGGGCATCTCTTCAACTAAATCTTTACGGAAAAGAATCGACGACGGATCATCCTCACTTTCTATCATTATTCCAGTTTCTTCCCCCTTCCCAGCAGAGGGGGAAATTTCAAGCATGGCGCATACAATTCATGAGAGCTATATAAATCTTGTGAATGCTTAAAAGATGTAAAAAATGACTAGAAAAGAAAATAAATTTTTGA
>PIYJ01000054.1 GCA_003601725.1 Candidatus Bathyarchaeota archaeon | reverse complement strand
TTATCGTTAACCTTTCGCACCCGTAAAAGCGTCTGATAGAATCCGACGGTCCCAACGGGAAGAACAATCACACCTCCAGTCTTCAATTGTTTCTTCAATGGAGGGGGAACATAAGGCGCGGCAGCCGTAACCAAGATCCTATCGAAGGGAGCCTCTTCCGGGAGCCCTAAGGACCCATCTCGGCAGATCACTGTTACACGTTCCTCGAAGCCGGTTTTCCTAATGTTCTTTCTAGCAAAATCTGCCAGATCGGGAATGATCTCAACCGTATAGACGTGGCCCCACTCCTCTTTCGACCGGTCGCTCGGCGCAACGATCTCTGCGACGGTTGAGGCATGCCAACCGCATCCCGTTCCCACTTCGAGAACCTTATGTCCTACCTGCAGCTCGAGAGCTTCATTCATTATTGAGACCATGTTTCGCCCGGTTGACCGGTATGATCAACCGAGTGGCGCGGAGACGGTCTGCCCCTTACCTATCGGCAAAGGCGTATCTACAGCGGCATAGGCTCTACTATCCTCGGGTAGAAAAAGTCTTCTAGGAACCTTCCTCATCGCCTTGATCACGTTGGGAGTCTTAAGGATGCCGCTTCTCACGAGATCATCGATCAGCTCATCCCATTCTCTATTCAAATATTAAGCCTCCAGATACTGTTTGCTCATCGATAGACTATTTGTGAAACCTAGCTTAATACTCTTTTCTTAAACATTGATCATCAAAGGCTTTTTGATGATTTCCCAGATTCCATGGATTTTGGCTATCTCTTTGAATGATGATGCGTCGGCAAGGCTTAAGAACTTTAGATTCTGCACGCAGGCACATGAGGGATGCGTCTCGCCCCCTTATGTAAAACAAGATCCAGCTATATCGTGGATTTAAAATAGATATCATTAAGAATAATCTAGGAGCATACTGAAGATTTAAACCCATAAATGATTTAAATTAACAGTTAAATCATTGAAGATAGCGGCCGTAGTCTAGCCTGGTTAGGACATCGGCCTCCCGTTCACATATAAGAGAAGAGAGCCGACGACCCGGGTTCAAATCCCGGCGGCCGCACCACTCAAGAAGCGAATGAGAACCCTTTTTCAGCAACATCCTCGTATTCCCTTCTTTTTTTTATCTTTTATGGCGCATTTTAGCATGTAAGAACTGGAAAGTGAAATCCTCCCTAGAAAAATGAGAGGATTGCTCTAGGAGCCTGTGCCACGCCACCCGTGATGAGTCAAATTTTGGCCTATCTCTATATATAAGAGACGTCGCATGTATGGGATTTACACGTGCAGAGCAGGACTTCTGCTAGAGCAACCCTGAAAACCAGTAATTTGGAATTCTGCTTAAATACTTTATGAACTTAAGGTTTGTTTGCTGATGAAAGTTTAGAATGAGTTGATAGGAAAGTGCCTTACTACGTTTATATCCTGCTTTGCAAAGACGGTAGCTACTATACTGGATACGCTAAGGATCTGAAGCGTCGACTAGAACAGCACAAGAAAGGTCGAGGGGCAAGATACACGAGGATGCATAAACCTGACAGGGTTATCTACGTGGAAGAGTTTAGCAGCCGTAGCGAAGCTATTGAAAGGGAACGACAGATCAAAAAACTCAGTCACGGCCAGAAACGACAACTCATAAATTCTCGTTGTGATGTCAAGTTTGAATAGTCATATTGCAAACAAGAACATGAGATGTTTTTCTGATAATCCAAGTTAATCGGAGACAAAAAGCGACGTTTTATGAAATAGATTTATATTTTGTAACTGTGTGAAGCGCTCTATAATTTTTATAGATTAAGGGAGGTTACGGTTGCTTCTGCGAAGGATATGAATGGGGAGGGATAGACTCCTATCAAGATTGAGATCGCGGTGAGAGAAAGGATCGGCAGAAGCATAAGCATCGGCGCCTCTTTCGCTTTTCTTGAGGTGGAAGTCGCCTTCTTTACCGCTACGGTGTAGATCATTCTTAAAGCGTAGGCGGCTGAAATCACCAAGTTTAAGATCATTAGAAAAGACAGTATGGACATGTTTGACTCTATCCCCGCGGTGATTATCATTAATTCGCTCCAGAAGACATTAAGACCTGGAAAGGTGGCTAAAGATAGGGCTCCCGCAGAGAATGCGATGCTGGTCAAAGGCATGGAACGCCTTATCCCTGCGATTTCATTTAAGCTTCGGGTTCTCGTGGAATGTAGGAACGCTCCGACGCATAGGAAGAGGAGAGCCTTAATCACCGCATGATTCATCATCTGAAGAAGGCTTCCAGCTAAGGCTCGCTGTGACCCTATGGCGAGACCTAAAAGAACATATCCAGTGTTAGCGATTGTGCTGTATGCCAATAAGCGTTTAAGATCATCTTGGAAGAGAGCTGAAAGATTACCGATAAACATCGTTAAGACCGCGAAGACTGCTAACACAACTTGCCAAGCGTTCTGCATGGGAAGAAAAATCTCGAAGAGGATGCGGATGAGTCCATAGATCCCGATTTTCACTACGACCCCCGAAAGAAGGGCGCTTATCGGGCTGGGGGCAGCCATGTGAGCGTCAGGCAGCCATGTGTGAAACGGCACCATTCCAGCTTGCAGCCCAAACCCAGCTATGATCATCAGAAGACTTATGTAAACGACGGGGTTTCCTTGCGAGCTTGCTAGGCTGGCTGCAAGATGCGGGATGCTCAGCGTTCCAGTTAAACCGTAAAGGAAAGACAAAGCGAATAGTATTATTATGCTTCCCGCGCTGCTCATGATTAGATATTTATAGCCCGCTTCAATCGGCTCCCATCTTTCTTTATGAAAAGCTACGAGCGTGTAAGAACACAGGCACATTATCTCCCAAAATATGAAGAGGGTGAATAGGCTTTCGGAAAAAACAACTCCAACCATGGCTGCTATCATGCCGAGAAAGACTGTGTAGTACCCAGTTGAGCTGACTGATCTTAATTCTTTAACGGAGAAGACTGAAGAGGCGATTCCTACAGTGAATAAGATCACAGTCATGAAGACGCTGAGCCCGTCAACCATGATAGATGATTGCTCCGGGCTTGAACTGATTAAGGAGCTTTCACTGCTCCACGCTTGCGGATAGAACATAAGAACCATTACGAGAGATGCTGACAGAACAAAGGTGATGTAAGTTGCTACTATATTCTTCTCATGTTTAACTTTGCTTCCAATCAGCCCTATTAGGGGAGTGGCTAAAACTGAAAGCAACAGGGCGTCAAGCAGAGGGGTAAACATTAGGCTAATCTTCCTGATCGTTCTCGACTTATGAGTTGATGTGCTTATTAAAGGCACAAATAATTCTTTGGGTCCTTACTAATAATGTTCTCCTCATGAATTTTATATGAGGCTTATTCGCGGTCTGATAATGCCCCTGGGAAAAGTGATCTCAATCTTTGATTTGATAATTATCAGAGCTACCTTAAGAAGTACGACGAGCCCTTGGGAGTTTACTCTTTACTGATATCTGCGACTTCAGCTTTACTTAGCCTCTTTATCTCTTCGGGACTTATCTCCAATAAGGCGTTCACTGCTCCTCCGCCGCCATAAACTTTATCGAAACTCATAACTTTAGGGTCTATGAAGGTTCTGATGGGTTTCCCATGGATTATTGGGGGTAATGCTCCCACCTCGTATCCCGTTATCTCCTTTACAACGGAGGGGCGGGCAAGCTTCAACTTACGAGCTCCACATGCCTTTCTCAGTTTTTTGTCGCTGATCCTTCTGTCACCGGTCACAATCCCGAGAATCGGCGTTCCATTCTCGTCGATAAAGAGTAAGCTCTTCACTATTCTTTCCCTGCTGACCCCCAGTTGTCTCTCTGCGTCTTCCACGGTCATCGTATGCTTCTTAAAGGTCAAGATTCTGAATTTGACTTCTTCGTTTTGAAGATAAGACTCAAGATCTTCACGAGACATGCTTAGGTCCCTCTGAAGACATCACTGGTTAAAAAGCATCTTTTATTCTTTTTAGTATAAAAATATAAAACGTAAGTTTCGGATTCCCTTCTGATGGCTAATAAGAGCCTTTCAGAGGATCCTTGTTGTATCTGGCAATAGGAGGTCTTCTAGGTCTCTACTCACATCGTCGACGCGTCCATCAACCAGATACGCATATAGCTCTTTGTGAACATCTGCACGTTTATCCCAGTCCCAAATCTTTTCTGCCGATTCCCTGCAGTTATAGATTATCTCGTCATCCGTCCTTCCCTTATATTTTCCCTTGTAAAACTGGAATATCTTCTCAGCGGTTTCATCTATATTGTTGGGATCTATCCATATGCCGTTGAAGCCGTCAATGACCTTCTCGCGTAAACCACCCATTCCCACGGCTGGGACAACCCCGCATGCCATTGCTTCCAGGTCTACTTGTCCCTGAGGCTCATATCTTGAAGGAATCAAAGCGATGTTCCAGCTGTTTATGACCTTGATCTTCTCTTCTCCTATATAGAAGGTATTATCAATGTAGATGATGTCTTCAAGCTTCATATCATAGATTTTGCTTATGAGCTCTTGATAGTATGGATTCTGAGTATCAGTCTTCGTCACTATGTGGAACCTAAGATTCGGTATCTTCTTTATCAGACGTGATGCGAGGTCAGGAATGATGTCGGCGCCCTTGACAGGTGTACATCTTCCGACGAACCCTATGGTGAAGCCTTCCTTTTCAACATCCCGCATCGGCCGATACTCTTCGGTGTCCACGCCGTGATATATCGCGAAGATCCTTTCATCAACTTTTCCGAATCTCATGCCGTGCGCCCTCAACCCTAACAGATACTCTTTCCTGTGGATCTTGCTGACGGTGAAGAGCGCTGAGTATGGATGCCTGCTTAAAATCTTGAACGTCAAGGGGAACTCTAAGTCTCTGATCAGTCTGAGACCTTCATAGAATGATCTTCGGTAATCTCCTTGAACCCTAAATTCGAACTCGCTTAAATCCAGCTTGTTTGATGTGCCGTGAATGTTTCTATGCTGGATTCCTCCCTGCCTGCCAGGTTCTGTGGAATGAATGAAGATTGCTTGAATCAGGTCGGGGTGAAGCCATGCGAAGAGGGCGCTTCTCAGAAATGACATCCAATCATGAGGGGAGAAAAGATCCGCTAAGGAGATTCTGTACGGCGAGGGGACAACCGCGAAGTTTGTGAAGTATCTTGGAACTATGTATATCTCGGACGGCGAGAGATACTGGACGTCTATTCCGTATTGATGAAGAATATCGTAGGTCCAAGCGTAAGCCACGTCGAGATCGACATCGGAGGAGGGTCTTCTTATTATGACGCCTTTGAAGTTCTCTCGTAGAGGAAGTTCAGATCTGAAGTGCATCGAGAATGTTTTAACATCGAATCCTCTTTTGATTAGCCTAGGATACAGATTATTATGAAAAGTAGCTATTCCCCCTATGGCTCCGCTTCCCGCCTCGTAGGAATCCACCCTTAATTGAATAGGCATAATGCATCTTTCCCTGCTATGAAGCCCTTTGTAGTATTAGACAATTAGTATTTAGACTTTATGAATCCCTCGTAGAAAGTTCTCTTTAAGACGTTAGTTTCAAATCGAAGTTCCCATATACATATTCGGGGATCGCCTCTTGACTGACATCATATTCGTTTTTGAGATTCATCAGCCTTACAGGTTAAGACGGGACTTCTTTTGGGAGAATAGGCTCTTTAAACACGTGCAGAAGAGAGATTTTTTTAAATACTATTTTGATGATGCCGTGAACAGGGAAGTCTTCATTAGAGCATGCAAGAAATGTTATTTTCCATCGAATCAGATATTGCTTGAACTGATCGATGAGCATAAGAGGGAGAAAAAACAAGTCAAATTCTCATTCAGCCTCTCAGGGATCTTCCTCGAGCAATGTGAGATGTTCAACCCTGACCTCTTAGACTCCTTTAGGCAGCTCGCTGAGACCGACTGCGTAGAGTTTCTAAGCCAAACATACTATCACTCGCTTGCCAGCCTCTATCCTGAAAGAGAAGAGTTCATTGAACAGGTGGAGATGCATAGGCAGACAATCAAGGACCTATTAAAGCAGGACCCTGTGATCTTTGAGAATACGGAGCTCATCTACAACAATGCCATTGCAAGGACTGTTGAACAACTCGGCTTCAAAGGAATCTTCACGGAGGGAGCTGAAAGAATCCTACATGGAAGATCACCGAATCATCTCTATAGAGCTTCTGGCTGCGAAAAGATCCGCGTTTTGCTACGGAATTATAAATTGACGGATGATGTGGGATTCAGGTTCTCAGCGAGATGGTGGAGTGAATGGCCCCTTACGGCTGAAAAGTATGCAAGTTGGCTTGCTTCAACGTCAGGGGAATGCATATGTATATTTCCGGATTACGAGACTTTCGGAGAGCATCACTGGCCGGAGACAGGCATACATGAATTTCTGAGGCATCTGCCAGATGAGATTTTGAAGTGGAAGCATCTCAGCATGTCTACGCCCTCCGAAGTGATTGAGAAGTATAAGCCCATCGGAGAGATTGATGTCCCCGAGCTGGGTGGAACGGTTTCTTGGGCTGACCTTCAGAGAGATACCAGCGGATGGCTTGGAAATACAATGCAGTGGGCATATTACGTATCTGTACGGAGACTTGAATCGCTTGTAAAAGAATCCGGTGATGAAGATTTTCTAAGGACGTGGCGATGCTTCCAGATAAGTGATCATCTATATTATATGTGCACCGCAAGTGGAGGGCCAGGTTTAGTTCATTCATACTTCAGCCCTTTCCCCACCTCGGTGGATGCTTACGTGACGGCTCAAGCTGCGCTTTTAGACTTTGAGAATAGGGTTAGACTTGCATCGGTAGCTGCTGATGAACCGTTTCTTTTTTACACAGGTAAAGGAAAGAAATATTACACCGGGACGATGGCTTGGACATTAAAGGGGTTCATTCAAGCTCTTAGAAAGATAAACATGAAGGCATTAAGGTTTCACATTAAACGGGGAGACTTCGAAAGATGGATGAGAGACTCATTGCATGATGAAGCCTTAGCAGAGAAGATCAGAGAATTGAGAACATCCGGTTTAAAAGCAAACGAGCTCAGAAGATCGATGATTAAAATTTTAGAAAAAAGATTTCAAGAAAGAAAAGAACAGAGGAGAGAAGCAACCGGATATTTTTGAATAGGCTTCGCGAAGAAACTGTCCTCATCGTTCAGAAAAAGATGCGTCGCGATCCACGATTTGCCGCTCCTTGAATTCTCGGTCCAAGATATTTCCACAGCCAATTTACGAATTCCAAGGGATTCTTAGTCTGTATGTATACCTCGCCCGGCCCTGTGACGTCTGTCACTAACCCCTCGCCTCCGAGCAGCGTGGATTTTAACCCTCCGAACATTCGAACCTTGTATCTGCATGTTGTACTAAGTGCGGCAAGATGAAAATTGTCTACAACAAGCGTTTCCCCCGGCTTCAATTCATGCTTGTCTATGGCGCCGAACGTGTTTATGAAGACGTTTCCTTCTCCTAAGGTCTTAATCATGAAGAGGTTCTGTCCGAAAAGTCCTTTCGTGAACCCCTGCCATTCAGTATCAAGGTGAACCCCAGAAGTTGAAGCTATGTAAGCTGAGCTCTGAATTATATATCCCTTCTCTTGGCTTACCTCCAGTCGAGTTATGTCTCCTAGGGGGGCAGATACGAATCCGACCTTGCCGGTGTCTCCTCTGGCAATATAATCATTGATGAAGAGGGTCTCCCCGCCCAGCAGAGAGACTTTAATCGTCCTCCAGAGTCCTCCTTCTTTGATTCTAGTATGAGTTTTCACTTCAATATTGCTAGTCATGTAGGTCATGGCGCCAGCTTCAGCCGTGATCTTTCCTTCAGGAGGAAGCTTAACCTCCAGCAGAGAATAGGAAGGTCTATATTTTATCTTATATTCCAACGGTCTCAGTTCTTCTATTCGTATCTTTGCTCCGCATTTCGGGCAGAACTTTGCGTCATCTCCAACAATGGTTCCACATTTAGGGCATCTTACCAAAAATATTCACCTTAATCATAACTTAAAGCATCCCACTTAAAATATTCTAACATAAAGAAAAGATTACTATGATGCTGATTATTCATTCTGCTTATCTTCCACTCTATAAACTAAGTAGACCCGTATCTTCTCCAGAGGAGCCCTTAATCTTCAAAGCGGCATACTACATCAAAGGATAAGACCAGCAGTGGTTCTAGATAGTTATCATAGATCTCAACTGCATGCTCGCCGGAAAATATTGAACGCCAAGATGCTTTCCGTGACACATTAGCTAAGACCTTTCTTTTGTCGGAGGCATAAGATTTGTATTCGCTTCCTCCCCAGTTCCCCTTGATGATCGAGATCACTTCGCCGTTTGGACCTTTTATAGTATAGACTGGCTTAAGGGATATCTTCTTTTTTTAATCTCGCCCCTCTTATTGCCGTTTTGATCATACATGGCATATGTGGATCTCAGAGCTATCCTCTTCTTCTCAATTTTTCCTCTCTCTTCCATCTAGGTCTTCAAACCAGAATTTGTCTCCCCAGCTAAAGACCTTCTTTTTAGCGTACCCTAATAGATTGCCATTTGCATCCTTAATCTGATAAGGACGCATAGCACCTAAACTAATGCCTCCTAGGCTGGAAAGCTTCGTATTCACAATGTACCTTCGCAGTCCGAAAAATGAAACTTCCCCCTCTTACATGCCCTTTTCGTTGATTGAGCAAAAGCATGTGCCGCTGGAGGCGGCGGCGAAGTTCGAAGAAGCTCTTTTCCAGTCTTAAACATTTTCTGTTGTGTTACGGGTGCTCCGCAGTTGCCGCAAAACTTATCTTCAGGCTCAAGTTTAGCTCCACAATTATTACAAAACAACATTATAAATGCTCTCTGTAGCCTAGGCGTCTAGCTCAACCGGATACACG
>PIYJ01000053.1 GCA_003601725.1 Candidatus Bathyarchaeota archaeon | reverse complement strand
TGCTAACCCATCCGCAGCATGATACCATACGCATCCCCACTCGTCTTTGTAAGTCTCGCCTTTCCGTCTCACCCCAAGATCATCGAAGTCACGGGTTCCCTTCTCATACTTGCCGAAAATGGACGGATACCTTATCACTATCTCTTCTAGGTTTTCCCGGTATTTATGCCATGTAGCTTCTATAATCGCTACGGTGCAGGGTATCCATTCAGGATTTCTCATCTCAACAGTTCGCAGATAATTCTCTCTTTGAGTAAGCATCATGATCAATCCAACCTATGATGAGGTTTATCCATATTTCTTTTTTCGTTGTAGCCATCCGGCTTTATATCAAGAATTTAAAATGAGATTTAATTCTTTGGGCTACGAAAAATCTTAAATACAACCTGGAATGTTATGGGGTTCCATCGAAAAAGCTACTGGATTAAAGCCATGGCTAATAGTCTACGCAATACTCTGGCCTCCCGTCGCTTACTTCTTCAACAATTGGATGATATCACTCGGCCGATGGTGGCTCTTCCCAGCGATTGTACCCCTGCCTGTGATCTGGATACTCGGTCTGTTCTATGGTTTGGAAAAGATATCTCCGCGTTTCAAGCTAAGTCAGCAGGAAATGACCCTCTTCATAATAATCAACTTTCTAACAGCTGGTTCATGGTGGATCATGAGCGGCCTTCACTACTGGACGCTTGTCCCAATAGTGAACTGGAACTACGCAATGTTCATCCACGGCAAAATAGTCGATCCGTACAAGGATGTCTTTCTTAAGAAGATCCCATCATACCTAGCGCCAAACGATATAGATCAGCTTAACGCCTTCTACTACGGCGGAACCTTCGACTGGGGAGTCTGGCTGCCCTCAATGGTCTTCTGGATGGTCTTCGTCATAGCCCTATACACCGGGAACTATTTCTGGGGATTCTTCCTACGTAAGCCGCTGATCGAAGAAGAGAGACTGCCCTTCCCAGGATCAGGGCCAGGTACAATGTGGCTCTCAATGTACTATAGAGGGAAAGAAAAACGAGAACTATTCGACTTTAGCAAGATCATCACAAAGGTCTTCTGGATCGGATTTGTCTTAGGATGCATAGTCTCATCACCTATAATAATAAACGCATTCCTGCCCTCGCCTTGGGTTTGGTATATCCAGGGATGGACATTCGACTGGACGCCCTTCACCGAATCCCTCCTGCCTGGAGCTCTCCTAGGCGGATACTTCTACGTGACAGACGTATTCATTGCACAATGGATCCCTCTCGACGTCCTCGCCTCATCGGTTATATGGTGGCTCGTTGGCGGAGTGATCTACCAGACAATCGCCGCCCGTACAGGATTGGTACCTTGGACGCCCGGTATGACCGCAAGTCAATTGACTCAATTCGCCTGGGACGTTGGACCGTTCAAATGGATGCTCTTCGATAACTTCATGACGTTCGCCCTGGGAATCTACATAGCCATTAAATTAAGACGTCACATTATAAACATAATCAAAGCCGGCTTAGGAATCGACAAAAGCCTGCCATCCCACGAAGAGGGAGTTCCCTACAGCCTTATAACCATCGGAGGAATAGTCACTCTAGTAATCATCATAGTCATGATGATGGCAGGAGGCGCATACGCACCTTTCGCCATCGTGGCGCCGATATTCTATATATTAATATATTGGGGCTGGACGAGAGCAGTCGGTGAACAACACTTTTATCCATTCGACACTTACAATGGTCTGGCTTTTGATATAGGCACAGTCCTAGGTGGCTGGGGTGGAAGACCCGATCCCGCAGCTTTCAATAGCATAATGATGTGGACAGCCCTTTGGGGACCTGGATCCAGGATGGCCGCGACAACGATGCATCATCAGTTCCTCTCATGGAAACTAGGTTTCCAAATGAAGACCCTGGCCCGTGGAATCCTGACAGTTGGGCTGATAGTCGTAGTTTCCAATGCAGTCTTCGCCTATCTGGAGTGGCCATGGTGGTACACCACTGTCGGGGGATACTCCTCTGCCAGGTCTATTGAATATCACATTTGGACTCTGCCAAACCCGTGGAGCTTAACCTACGGTGTACCCACAGGACGATATGCCCCAGAAGCCACCGTAGAAAACTGGATTTACGTCTTTGCCGGTCTAGCCTTCCTGTTCGTCGTCTACTGGTTAAGAGCTAAGTTCACTTGGTTCTTCTTCAACCCAGTCGGAATGATGATGCTTTGCTACTGGTGGTGGCCAACATGGCTTACGGCATTCATAATAAAGTTCGTCGTATTCAAGATCGGTGGTGCTAGACTACACGAGAAATACATCCTGCCGTTATCCGCTGGATTTCTGGCGGGATTCGGCGCATTGGTCATATTAGCAGCATGGGCAATGTTCTTTACCCTCGCATTGCCAGAGTTCCTCGCTAGAACATCTATGCCATAAACTAAACTTTTCCCCTTTTTTATTTTCTAAAAGGCTCGTATGAGGTGTGAAAATAGCTCCAAAATTATTGGATGCCTTTATGTTGTATGAGAGGCTCGTTCCTAATCTTATGTGCAATCGCCGCTGTTGTTATAATTAGAAAGAGGCTCTTTTCATGCCGTTTTTAATGACAAAGTCTTGTTCATTTCATATTTTTTTATATTTCGTCTAGGATTCTAGGGTTCCAAATCTAGAAATAAATAGTTGCATATTATAATGATGAGAAATTTGTTAAGTCGTTCTTATTGGATATTTTCCCCATTTCTTTGTCGCATCGATCATGGCTTTATAGTTTTCCAGTTTAACATAGTGCGTCACTGTGTTGCTTGTTCCAACCGCGTATCCCCCGCCAGGAGCCAATTGTCTAATCTTCTCCTTAACTTGTTTGACAACATCCTCCACCGTTCCCAACGTTAAAGTATAATCCAAGTCGATGTTCCCTATAAGCGCCAGCTTATCCCCCCACCTTTCCTTTACCTCTACAATGTCCATAGCCTTCGGCTCTATAGGCTGGATGGCGTCCACACCAGCGTTGATGATATCATCCATCACTTTGGTCAAGTCTCCGTCAGAATGATAAATCACCGGTAAGCTGTGCTTTTTAGCTAACTTCCCAACTTCCCTAAGCCATGGAAAGAAGAATTCCCTGAGGTCCCGAGGAGAGACAAGCGTGCCGTCTATATGAGCTATGTCATCCGAGGGCCACACCGCGTCTACTCCAGCTTCTATAAGAACCTTGCATTCATGAAGGGCAACTTCCGAAACCTTTTCGTAGATGCTTTTTATCAACCCTCTATTCCTATAGAGATCACGACAAAAGTTTGTGAATCCCCTGAGCATCCATGTCGTTGTGAATACATCTCCAAATCCAGCCATCAAACCCATCTTTGGATATTTCTTATCTAAAATCTTCCTCAATTTTTCAGCGGTGGAGGCATGGATCTGAGAAGTATCGAATGAGCGAATCTTCTCAATGTCCTCCGGAGTTCTAATCAGCCCCTCATGCTCTGGAGCCCATGTACGGGTGGCTTCTTCGCTGTAGAGGCTGTATCTATGAGTCTTCTCTATTCTCCCCGAGATTAGGGAGCCGAAGAAAGCTTCTCTCCCATCAGCTAGGACTCGAACATAATCCAAACCGGCTTTTCTGTAAAACTTTATATAATCCTCAAGATCCAGCTTTTCCTTCCCAACCATAGCCTTCATTATATCCAGGTCTGCGAGAAGCTCAGCTAAGGGAACGCGGTCAGGTTCCTCGAGGCTTATGAAGGTAAGGAATCTATCGAAATCTGAATCTTCCTTCAAAGTAGTTCACCTGTTCATGCTGTTTCGCGTTTCTTCATTGATGAAGAGCCTTATTTATGTTATGGGAACATCATCCGTAACTAGATGCTTTATTCGACGATTGAATCAGACATGTAAAGAAAAAAGAATTCTGATGAGAAATTTTTAAATCTTGATAGGTTTCACAGTCTCTAAAAAGGAGGATGTGAAATGGAAGAGATGCCTTTAGGTGTGATGACATGGGTTTTAAGTGATCCATTTAAAGCTGTTGAATTGGCAAAGGCAGTAGGTGTCAAGACTATGCAGCTCGGCTGCCCCCGGGATGAATACTATGAGGAAAAGAAAAAAGAGGAGTTCAAGAAGTTCCTCAAAAAGTCTGGAATAAAAGTCACAACCGTCTTCTGTGGATATGCCGGAGAAAGCTATGAAAGCATGGATGCGATAATTGAGACTGTTGGATTCAGAAACCCGAAACTTAGGGAAGAAAGGATAAAGAAGACATTCCAAATATCAGACTTTGCGAAGGAATTAGGGGTCAACGTTATCGCGGCTCACGTAGGTTTCATACCGGAAGATCGAGATGACCCCGTATATAAAGGGATGGTTGAGGCTGTACGGAAGATCACTGTGAAAAAAACGGGCAATACTTCGCCTTAGAGACTGGGCAGGAAACGGCGGAGGTTCTATTACAATTTATTAAAGATGTTGGAAGAGACAACATACGGGTAAATTTCGACCCAGCTAACATGCTCTTCTACGGATCCGGTGATCCCATAGAAGCAATCGAGGTTCTTAAAGACTACATTATAGGCGTTCATTGTAAGGATTATAAACTTCCGAAAAAGGGAGAGAAGCCAACGTTCGAAAATTTCGTGCTCTTCGGGGAAGGCGACGTTGGCGCGGAGAGGTTCATCAGAAAACTAAAGGAGATCGGCTATAAGGGGCCTCTAACCATCGAGAGGGAAGTCTTAAATCTAGAACAGCAGAAGGAAGATATGATAAAAATTAAGGAAACAATAGAAAAATTAAGAGAAAAGATTCTTTCATCAGATTGAAAAAGGAGGAGGAAAACATGACAAAGATAAAAGTCGGCCTAGTCGGATGCGGACGTATAATGCCAGCTCACCTAAATGGCTACAAGATGCTCATAGAGAAAGGCATCGACGTGAGAATCACAGCTCTCGTAGCGAGGAAGAAAGAAGACGCATTAAGATTTAGGAAACGAGGGGAAGGCCCACCGCCACGAGTTGCAGTTGGACCGCCCGGAGACCCCTTGGTTGCGCCTCATGTATGGATCTATGATTTCCAAAAAGATGTCGATGTTGAAGTTTATACAGATTACAGGGAAATGCTGCGCAAAGGCGATGTAGACGCCGTCGACATATACACTCCGCCTTACCTGCATCATACCATGGTGCTAGACAGCATAGCCGCTGGTAAGCATGTATTCGTGGAAAAACCATTAGCGGTCAGCGTGAAAGCAGCCCGGATGATGGTTGAAGCTGCCGAAAAAGAGGGAAAAGTGTTAGGAGTAGCAGAGGTTCTGCGTTATGGCCCTGATACCCGAATGATAAAGTGGACTATAGATCAAGGGTATATCGGCGAGGTTCAGATGATCGTCAATGCCATAATAGGCTGCTATTGGTCGCCGGACAAGATCGCTGCGGGTACTCCGTGGAGACATAAGAAAGTTACTGCGGGAGGCGGGCCCTCAATAGATGTCGGAGTACACATATTTGATATGGCGAGATACTACTGCGGCGAGATCGAGGAGGTTGAAGGGGTTACTAAAGTATTTGAGAACATTAGGGTAACCCGCGATGAATCCGGAAATATAATAAACAAAGTTGATAACGAGGTTGATGACACCTTCGTTGCCATAGCAAAGTTCGATAGCGGCGCTCTCGGCCTCTTCACTTTCTCCTGGGCATTACATGGAGAACCAACAGTCGTGGATACTGTAATCTACGGTAGTAAAGGCTGCATAAAGAACAAAACATTAATCTCAGATGACGGAACAAGGATCCCCATTAAGGAATTATTCGAGAGGAATGCAAGCAAAGAGGTAAAAGAAAGATTCTTCCCCATGGGCATAACTGACTGGTTTGCATTGGAGCATCTTGATTTTCTGAAGGCCATCTGGGAGAACACTCAAATGGAAACAAGCGGAAGAGAAGGGCTAAGAGACTTAGCCGTCAGCTATGCTCTGATCGAGTCTTCACGTCTTAAAAGAGCCGTTAAAGTAGATGACGTAGAATCTGGTAAAATAGGGGAGTATGAGAAAGAGATTAATGCCTATTACGGACTCTAATCTCTGTTATTTTTTCTTTTAACCGTTTATATCGGAAAAAGAAACTAGTTATTAGTTGCTATTTTTTCTCCTTCAGCATGATCTCAATTTACTCAGTTTGATTTGTGCCTGTAGAAATTTTTTCTTCATAAAGCAGCATATTTGAAGCCTAATATTCGTATATGAATTTGTATGATGCTGCAGGATAGATGTTGTTCTCATTAAAGATTCCCCGAAGAAAGGTAAGTCTCAAACTTTTAGCGAGATTAAGCGAAAGAATTGACTGAAAGATACGGGATACTGCTTTAGGCTTCATCTACGCGGCGTTTGTAAATTGAAATTAACAAAGAATATTTTTCTTTTCATGTTAAAAGCTTGAAGCTTTTTCCATTCATTATAAATAGCTATTTACTCCTCATAAAAAAGCGATCGAAGTGATAGAAAATGCGGGCAGCAGTCTTATACAATATTAGAGACCTCAGACTGGAGGATGTGTCGACTCCAGAATTCTCAACCGATGAAGTCCTGATCAAGGTCAACGCAACGGGAGTCTGTGGGACGGATATCCACATCTATAGGGGTGAATGGAAGACTAGCATGCCGATAATTCTAGGCCATGAATTTTCAGGAGTAATAGTTGAAACCGGACGTGACGTTAAAAATTTAAAGATCGGGGACCCGGTTGTCGCCGAGCCTAATATCCTCTGCGGGTCATGTTATTTCTGCCGCATGTCTGAGCGGAACTATTTCTGCGAGAACCTGAAAGCAACTGGTGTAACGATTAACGGAGCCTTTGCGGAGTATGTGAAGACGAAGGCGGAGAACGTGTATAAGGTGACTGAAGGCTTCAACCTCGACGAGGCAGCTCTGATTGAGCCCCTAGCCTGCTGTGTAAGAGGCATAGATCAAGCTAAAGTTAGAACCGGTGATACCGTCGCCATAGTTGGCGCTGGACCTATCGGTTTGATCCTTCTTCAACTTGTAAAGCTAGCCGGCGCCTCCATGGTAATTCAGACGGATATGGAAGATGCAAGGCTCAAGCTGGCCAGAGACCTCGGAGCAGACCATACAATCAATGTAGCGGAGGAAGACCCGGTTGAAGCCATAAAGAGACTGACAGGCGGATACGGAGTTGACGTCGCAATAGAAGCTGTGGGCAGCCCGAAGGCCATAACCCAAGCCATGAAAGCCACAAGGAGAGGAGGGAGGCTTAACATATTTGGAGTTTCACCGGAAGATGCCGTTTGGGAGGTTAAACCCTTCGAATTATACGAGAAGGAGTTGACAATAACAACATCCTATCGAAGCCCATTCACATTCCAGAGAGCCGTGAAGATCGCCTTGTCCGGAAAGGTGAAACTGAAGCCTCTCATAAGTCACATCTTTAGACTTGAGGAGATCCACAGGGCCTTCGAAGTTGCAGAGAAAAGACTTGAAGGAGCTGTAAAAGTCCTAGTTAAACCATAATCAAAGCTTTCTGCATATTCTTTATTCTCGGAAAAAGCAAGGTTTAAGCAACTTCTCTGAATGTTTTTTTCTACAAATCATTGTGTATTCACCTATTATCCGCCTATATTTTTGAATGGTCTTGTATTGTACATTCATTTCCATAGAACTTTATCTATTAAAATTCCTCTAGTCTCTTTCATCTTCATTACAAGCTCTACTTTGTAGCTTTACCTTTCATAAAGCACACTTGCTTTAAATGCCTACATACTTCTAAAAGAATCGCTATTCCAGATCTGTAATACTTTATATCGTTAATGAAATCTATAGTTTGAAGGCGAACAAAATGTATAGCATCATAATAAAGGGCGGAAAAATTGTAGACGGAACTGGAAATCCATGGTTTTATGGAGACATAGGCATCAAGAATGGAAAAATATCGAAAATTGGCAGATTACACTCCGAAGCTGAAAAAGTGATTGACGCGGAAGGATGCATTATAAGTCCTGGTTTTATCGATATGCATTCCCATTCCGATCTGACGCCGCTGATTAATCCTTACATGGAGAGCAAGGTGAGACAAGGAGTAACAACCGAAGTGATAGGAAATTGCGGTTTTTCCGCCGCGCCCCTAAACGATCGCCTCCGCGAACAAATTCTGGAGACTTCGCCTATGCTGAAAGAGGCAGATGCCAGGCTGGAATGGTCATCCACAGCCGAGTATATGGAGGTAATTGAGCGAAATGGTGTTTCGTTAAATTTAGCGCCTCTCGTTGGACATGGAACATTAAGAGCCTTTGTGATGGGATATGAAAAGCGAAGACCGACTTCAATGGAGCTTGAACAAATGAAGCGGTTGCTGGCGGAGTCATTAGAGCAGGGCGCATTTGGTATGTCAACTGGCCTAATATATCCGCCGAGCTGCTATGCAGAAACAGAAGAAATAATAGAGCTATGTAAGGTTGTGGCAAAGTATGGTGGAATTTATTCAAGTCATATTCGGGGAGAAGAACATCAACTTCTGGATTCTGTTAAAGAAGCAATAGAAATAGGTGAGAAGGCAAAGGTGCCAGTTGAGATTTCTCATCATAAGGCGGCGGGCAGGGAAAATTGGGGCAAAGTCAAGGAAACGCTTAGAATGATTGAAGAAGCCCGCGGCCTCGGAGTAGAAGTGACATGTGATGTTTACCCCTACACGGCTGGCAGCTTCGGATTAGATTCCATTCTGCCCCCCTACGCTCATGAGGGCGGTGTGAAAAAGATGTTGGAAAAGCTTAAGGATTCGGAATCTCGTCGAAAGCTAAGGAATGACATGGTTAAAGGCGTGGGTAAATGGCGAAGCGTTGCAAGCATAATAGGCTGGGAAAACATAATGATATCCTACTGTAAGGGGCATCCGGAATATGAGGGGAAGATGATTTCTGAGTTAGCCGGACAGAAGAGTGTTGACCCCTTTGACTTTGTTTTCGATTTGATAATTGAGGAGAAGTCTTCAACCAGCGTCGTATTATTCTCAATGTCAGAAGATGACATGCGAAGGGTGCTGAAAAGTCCATTTTCGATGATAGGCTCGGATAGCTCAGCGAGGGCAGCCTACGGAATATTAGCTGCCGGAAAACCTCATCCGAGAGCCTACGGAACATTTCCTAGGGTTCTAGGGAAATATGTCAGAGAAGAAAAAGTTCTGACTCTCCAAGATGCTATTAGAAAGATGACATCTTTTCCAGCGCAGAAATTAGGCTTAAAGGATAGAGGCCTAATAAAAGAGGGAATGTGGGCGGACATAACAATATTTAATCCGAGGAAGATAACCGATAAGGCAACCTTTACGGCTCCACACCAATATCCAGAGGGAATAAAATACGTGATAATAAACGGAAAAATAGTCATGGAGGAAGGAGAGCACACAAAAGAAAAACCGGGAAAAGTCCTAAGAAGAGATAGCTAGTTTAAATGGGAGCTTCCTCTTCGATTACCTCGTTTGATTATAGCCTTCTGGATTAAGAGAACCCTTTCAAGGTCTATTTCAACCACTAATTTTCCTTTCATCTTTCATCAATATGAAAAATTCAGAAGATTAGCATCCAAGGGTGAAATATAACCTTGCCAAGGTTAAGATGAGAAATGATAATGGTCTTGCTGGTTTCTAAAATGCCAGCATCCTTGAGGTTTCTCCACATTTAAAAGAGTTGGCTAATAGGGAAAATCTTGAATTTTTCTGACATGATAATTTTTGACGTTAAAAATAATTTACATGAGAGGTCAGAAATGCATAAGAATAATTAAATTTGTAGGCCTTCTATGCGAATTTGTGCGTGTAGTCATATCTTGCCAAAGATAAAAACAGTAAGTTTCTTTTTTAAAAGGGGAAATTCGGGGAATTTTTCGCTTTTCCTTTAACTCCCTATGTTTTTCCGCCATGTAACAACATAATGGTTTCGGTAAACGTCGTTATATGCCATGCATACGCGGGTGACCTCTGACCATTTTATTTTTTGAGTGGGCAACACGTGTTCCGTTGTTGTGGCGGGAATCCACTCAGAGACGTACATCATGTCTGGTTGCGGATAATCCTCGTAAGGAGCTCCAGTCCCACCTATTTGAATCATAACTTCACTCATGATTCCCTCAGGGTCGATCGTTCCGGATCCTCCGCCAGACACATACTTCCAGCTTATCTTGTTTATAGTTCCATCTTTATTCAAGGTTACAGTTGGGACCGCTAATACTATACGAGACGGAGCTGAAGACTGGTCTGGGATCTCAAAGGACAAATCCTCGTCTTTATAGGTCACTATATATTCTCCAGCTGGCGGAAGTGCCTCATGTATTAGAGGTGAACTATACATGGTCTCGTTTTCGTTTCCGAGCAGCACAATTGATTGCTCAGAGGCTGCGTTCGAAAGTCCTGAGCCTTCTGGACCGTTGAAAACCACTCCACTCGGCCGATCAGCATCTATAGCGCCGAAGGACAGTCTGTAGCCTTCGATGTATGCTGGCTTATACACGGCCGGAGAAAGGTTACTGCCAAATACACCTCCGTCTATAAAGTATGTAATCCATATGCTAAAGAACTTCCCTTCCAAGAAATCCGCTTCCCCGTTATCGTCCCTATCAGGGTTTTTGGCCATGGAAGCAAAGAAATCATCAATTTGAGCCACAAGAGCTTCTTCCTCAGGTGTTAACTGGATTTCGCTTCCCAGCGGATTATGAGATGGGCTGAGGGTATTGTTAGAGAGAGAAAGATCCTGTAAATCGATGGTTACCACGCCTTCCGCTGTTTTTGTCATGGGGAACGTGTCTATCCCTTTCCCTAAAGTTACATATCCGAGGTAATCGTTGTCATCTGTGAGGAAAATCAAGACTAAAGGCGAACTCTTCTCCACGTTGATTGAGAATTTACCGCCAGAGAAGGTGGAGACCGCATGTTCTCCATCTGGGTAGAAAGCCACCACCTTGGTATGACCACTTGGAAGGCATCCTTCAATTCTGACAGTGTTGGATTCATTTATGTTCTCACGGGAGAAAACAACTCCAAAAGCAATAGCTGCTACTATGGCCACAATCAATAACGAAATGATTATTTTTAGGTTCAAATTCCTGCCTTCAGACAAAACTGCTTGATTATAATATTTAAATCTATGCGCGCTATTAAACGGCTTAATCGCCACGTCATATGCGTTGCCGCGAGAACTGGATAGAATTTTCAGCTACGATACTTTCTCATCTAAAGAAAAATATTTGAAAAGACCGAATCGTCTTTAGGCTTGGAAACCAAGACTAAGATAAATACGCTTCAAACGCTTCTATACGTTAAGCTTGAAGAAGTCTTCTTCTAAAAGAAATCGGGAGAACACATTATGTAAAACGGTCGGAACAGCTGAGGAAACAAAAATGCTTCGTCGAGGCCCAGATTTAAACCCAGATTTAAATATACATGCGAGATCGAAGGCGCTTAGCTCTTCGAAGGAAGCGAAATTGTCGCGAGGGTTTTGTGGTGCCGCGGGGGTGGATATATGTTCTCGTTTAAAATTTTTCGGAAAAAGCGAACTTTAGGCGATTTCTAAGCGGAATAAGTAAAATAATCTTTAAATAAAATGCAAGAATTTGCCTTGGTTTTTATCAGCCTGCATTTTTGAATTATCTTTCCCAATTCAAGGAAATATTGAAGATCTCTTAAAACCGACCAATCGAGACGTCCTTTTTGACAAGGTGCTCTCAGAGTTAAAGGTATCTTCTTCTTTTGTTAACTCGATGGGTCTTCGTTATATTTTGAAGCTGGACTTTTGAGATCATCTTCTCTAATTAGCAGCAATCTCTCAGTCGTTAAGAGGCCGTCGTGCTCCTCATCAACTGTAATTCCACTCTCATAATTCTCGACTATTCAAGAGCGCGCTTTAGCTAGTCTCATTATTTCTAAACTTAACGCTTCAGGGTCTTTAATGCCATTTAAGTCTACCTGTCCTGATTTAAACTCTGATGCAGGCGGTTCAGAATATCCATGTATAGCTACGTCTTCTATGATAAGGTTGGAGAAGTTCTTCAGAACTAGACGCTTAGCTGTTACTCTGAGCTTCTTTTTTCCGAAGAGTGAACTCTTAAGCTCACAGCTAACTATTTCAGTTAAAGGCATCTCAATAGACGGAGACTCCTGTAAACTGTATCCATGAAAAATCAATCTTCGGTTAGTCAGCAATAGAAAGCCTTTAAAATGTGCTATCTTTACTTTCTTTATCTTTTTTAACACTTCTTCCCCTTCTTCCAGTTTTACAGGAATCGGAATATACTTTATAGATAAGGCAGCTCTGATGCGCACTTCTTTATCTTTGTCTTTGATGGAAGCTTCTGCTAATGATTCAATAACCTTTCTTATCGTATTCTCATTGAAAGCCCATGAATTCTCGTCGGGATCGTTCGCAACACCAAAAAAGCTCAAACCTAAAGCGGAAGCAACGTTGCGACGTACCTTAGCATCATCATCCTTAAGTGCCTCTATCAAATGAGCGATGGCTCTCACATCTTTGAGCTCGCCAAGAGCCTCAGCAGCGTCACGCCTTATATGCCAGTCAGTATGTCTTAGTGCCTCTATAAGCCCCTCAATATCATGCCTTTTTCTTAACTCCTTAATATTCGGTTTAGGCGATTTTTCAAACATTCACTCCCCGACCAAAACTCGAAAGAAAGAAACAAATTCAATAGCAGATTGATGCAAATCTATAAAAAATTTTCGACCAATCGAAGAAAAACATAAATCGGAAAAAAATGAATTATAATAATTGGATTTAATCAAATATGTAGGAATTCTAGTTTTCTAGTAAAACTGGTTTCTTGCATTTTGATGAAAATTCGAGCTCTAAACCATTCGCTATGCAAATACGATAATAGAAGGGGGAGGTGAGTTGATTGTCAAGGTGGTTGGGGAAGAGGCTGGCTAAGGCATTTACTCCTATAATTCTGCATAATTTTCGGACGATGGGATCTTTAAGTAGGGCTTTCTATGAAAAATATGGGAATGAGGCTTTACCGATAATATCTAGGGTTATGGGTGAGGCCGGCGTTGAAGGGGCGAAGATGGCGCGGAGCAGGCTTAAAGGAGAAGGTATGAGGGCTGTTGGCGAACTATTCAAGATGTATGAGATGTTTGATTTGCCCGTGGAAATAATGGAATTAACAGACGATTTGATACACTTCCGGCATGCACCGCCCTGTCCATTCGGCCTAGAAGGATCATCTAAAGAGCTCTGTGAAGCCGTGGAGGCCCGCGAGGAGAAGATGATAAGCACAATACTTGGAGAAGAAGTAGATGTAAAGGTGATCAAATGCGTCGCGGCGGGAGACGAATACTGCGAAGTCCTCTGTGCTAAAAGACAGAGAAAGACAAGTTAAAGTATGAAGA
>PIYJ01000052.1 GCA_003601725.1 Candidatus Bathyarchaeota archaeon | reverse complement strand
TGACTTAAAAAGTTTATCATCTGCTATGAAGAGAAATGCTTCGTCTCTTCGAATTAATTAAAAAAGAAGAGGGAAAGGCTATTTATTTTCTGGTTATAGGGTGATTGCTTCCCATTTCCTTGTTTTTATGGATCTATAGCATGCGTCGAGCATACAATTTACAATGTATCCATCTTGAAATGTTTCTCTTGGTTCTTCGTCTCTTCCTATGCAAGATATGAAGTGCTGCAGCTCAAACAAGTATCCATATAATTCATGTTCTCTCCATATAGGATACATCCATCCCTTCTTCGCTTCTGCCTTTTCTACGACGTATCCAACCTTCTCTTCCGGAGCGACAGTGAAGACTTTGATACCCGTTTCCCTCGTGGTGTCTATGAAGATCGCGCCGTCAGACCCGTAAATCTCAAATCTTAAGTCCAATCCGCCGTGGGCAGCCCAGCTATTCTCAGCCTGGCTGAGTTCTTCCCCTTCATATTTGATTAGGGCTATGCTGTTATCCTCAGCCTTTGTATCGTGAACCAAGGTGGCGCCCCAAGCATTAGCCTCAACAGGCTTCTTGCCGATGAGATACCTCGCAACTTCTACTGAGTGGCAGCCCATGTCCATTAAGACGCCGCCGCCGGCTAATTCGGGATTCCAAAACCATGCTGAGTGGGGGCCGAAATGTGCTTCTCGGCTTCTTACCCAGAAGACTTTTCCGATGGCGCCGTTTTCAATCATCTCTTTGGCTCTCATTATTTGGGGGATGAAGACTTGATTCTCCGCGTAGCAGCTGATCACACCATGCTTTTCAACAGCGTCAACCATGGCTTTTGCTTCGCTTATGCTGCGAGCTAAGGGTTTCTCGCAGATTACGTGTTTGCCATTCTCAGCTGCAATTTCGGTTGCCTTTTGATGGAGGAAGTTGGGTAATCCTATGTCTACAACGTCGACTTCAGCATCTGAGCACAGCTTCTCGATGAAGTCTCCGCCTGAATAGACCTTCTTGATTCCAAATTTTTTAGCGACCTCCTCTGCTCTCGCTTTTCGTCTTCCAGCGATAGCTACCACGTTTGCCTCAGCTATCTCCTTATAACAAGGAAGATGGAAGGTATCTTGAACAAAGCCGTATCCAAGAACCCCAACATTCACTTTTTTCATTCTTTAATCGCCTAAATCAAAATTTGGCGTGACCATTATTTTTCACTTTCTATTTCAAGTCATATTAGAGATGCAATTGTATCTCTGATCTTCAGTATTAACGGCGATAAATCCTTGTTCTCCTTGATGATTACTCAGCAAATCCCGCCACCCTTGGATGTGCCGAACGGAACGGATGAATCGGCTCAAATGTTTAATGATCTCCTTCCATGTAACGTAAAGAAGAGTCAAATCATAGTCTCCGCAGCGGAGGTATTGATCTGTTAAAAGAGCCGCTCATCCTTCATTTTTCTTTTCGATTTCTTCTAGGCATTCGGCGCTTCCACGATCTCGACAGTTTGGAACCATGCATTTTCCATCTTGAATAAGAACCATCATTCCGGCCTTCGGACAGTACTTCAAATCTGAAACCCTCCGAAAGCAACCCACTACGTCATAAAGCCCTTCTTATAAGGATGACGAGAAAACGAGAAAATACATCTTTCTCGAGAAGTGGAGGTGCAGCCACAAAGAGTACTGGTCCAAATGCCCCATATGCCTAAAAGACCAACAAAAGACATCCACGCCAAACCAGAACACCTTAAGAGCAGATTGAAATGTCCACGTAAACCTTTTTAGAAGGCCTTCGCGTATCAACGACACTGCACCGTTGACAGATTACGACGATCTTTACAAGCCAAATATGCGATACAGACCCTTTCATTGCAACAAGATAGTTAGAAAAGATTCAAAATTAAGATGGCGCCCTGGCCGGGATTTGAACCCGGGTCGGGCGGGCGACAGCCGCCTATACTAGGCCGGACTATACTACCAGGGCTGTGAAAGCCAGTACGCTAGAAATAAATTAGTTAAAGTAGAATACTTAAACTTTATGCGGAGGCTTAATCTTGAAGAGAATTTTAGTTGTTTCTGCACATCCATCCGCCGGAGATATAGGCGCAGGGGGACTGATGAGTCGACATTCATATGACGGAGATGAAGTTTATCTATTGATCATGTCCAGAGGGGAGGCAGGCATACCCGATATTCGTCCTGAAGATCTGGCAAGTATAAGGGAGAAAGAACAGAGGGAGGCAGCGAAGATCCTTGGGGTTTCAGAGGTCTTCTTTTTGGGATTGAAAGACACGGAGATATTTGACACATTAGAGGCTCGACTGATGGTTGTGGACGTAATTCGAAGACTAAAACCCGATATAGTCGTTACTCACTCAGAAGTTGACACTCATCCGGACCACAGGGCGACAGCCTACATAACGTTCGCAGCAGCTATGTACTCCTCCCTTCCGACGGTGAAGAGCAAATCCAATCTTCCACCCCACCTAGTTAAAGCCGTCTATACATACGGACTTCCAGGCTACACTCCCACATTTATCCCTGAAATATACCTTGACATCAATGAATTCTTTGAAAGGAAATGCAAGGCTATATGCTGCTACGAGACCACCATGAAACACCTAGGATGGTCAAGAGAGAGATGGATCGAGACATGGCTTTCTCTAGATAGGGTTTATGGAATCTCTTCAGGAGTGCGTTACGCTGAAGGGTTCCGTCAGTTCTGGAGCTCCCATCTGGGAAGAAGGGCCGTCAACCACCTAACATGGTGAAGGGTCACGGAAGCAAGCTCTTTACATGCTCAATGTCTTTCTTAATTATTGTTAATCTCTCTTCAGGCTTGTAGTTTCCTAAGGACTCATCCTCTATCGTTAAGTCTCCATCATAACCAGCTTTTCTAAGGGATTCCACTATGCGCCCTAGATCTATGTCGCCCTCATAGAGCGGCGCAGCCGTCTTTGGCCATCCCTCGCCGGGCTTCCTCATCACATTTCGACGTTCAACGCTGAATTTCAGGTTTTTAAGATGCGTGTGCTTCACGTAGGAGGCGAAAGAGTCTATTATCTCATAAACCTCAGCTAGGGGATATCCATACCAGTAGAAGTTCCCAGTGTCAAGCGTTAGTCCCATCCTCTCCGAGTTTACCTCCTCTAAGATTTTTGAAATGAACTCTCTCTTGTTTCCTATGAAACCGTGGTTCTCCATTGCAAGCGAGACTTCTAAGTCACTTGTTCTTTTCAGTATCTCCTTGACACATCCAACTGTCCTCTTGACATAATTCTCCTCCGGGACGTCTGGCTTGACTCTCATAACTGAGTTTATCCTAACAACGTTGACGCCTATTTCTTGAGCTACCTTGCAAGCGTCTACAACCCACTTTATCTCAGCTTCAGCGTCCTCCCTTCCGAAGTCGTTCTCCACGAGTATGGCACACACTTTGACGCCTTCAGACTCGAGTTTTTCAGCGAATCTTTTCCTCTTCTCCTCCGTCGAGACATCAAAGCCAGAGGAGACCACCACTTCCATGTCCCTATATATTTCGCCCTTCAAGTTTCTTCCGACGTATAATTCGAATCCTTCGATTCCAAGGTCCTTAACTCCCGAGATAACTTCTTTATATCCAAGCCACAGAACTGCGAAGTCTCTTATTGACACATACATCCTTAACACCACTGGATCTGAGTTGGCATGGTTTAAAAGTTTTCGAACTTATAAAGTTTGGTATATGACCCATCAGAATATCAGATTCATGTATCGCTGACCCTCGCATATGTGTCTTCAAAATGTCCTTCTCAATTAGACTCTAAGGCGAGGGAAGTTGAATTGGCATTGTTCAGCAATCTTTCCTTTGAGGCATACTTGTTTCATCTACCGTCCTGTTTTAGTTAACCTCGGTACCAGTTCGTACATCACATCTCAGAGAGGCGCATGATCCTCATCGGTTAACTAAAGGCTTTAGCCTCGGTAAAATCTTGATTTAAGAGGGATTTAAGGGTTATCATCCCCCTTTCAGAGGCAACAGAAATATTGGAGGCTTAAGAATAATATCATTTAGTTCAAAGCTCTTCTGAATGTCAAATTGAGGTTTCTCGTTGAAGAGAGATTGCGATGAGGAATATTTGAGATCTGCGAAGAAGATTCGATTTGCAGGTAGAGTCTTCTATATTTTTGATTATGTTTATGAACCTGCTGAGGATACTTTTTTGATCGCGAAGCATTTGAAGGTTGATGGTTTCATTCTCGATGTGGGAACGGGATGTGGAATCCTATCTGTTCTCGCCGCGTCTAAGGCCAAGCACATCGTAGCTGTAGATATCAATCCATACGCAGCTAGATGCGCAAAGATTAACGCTGAGGTGAACGGGGTATCTGATAAAATCGACATCTTCATCGGAGATCTCTTCAATCCAATCCACGAGAATCTCACCTTCGATACGATCTTGTTTAATGCGCCATACCTGCCTGATGAGAAGCGGAAAGAATCTAAAAGCTTGATTGAGTATGCATGGTCAGGTGGGAAAGACGGAAGAGAGGTGATCGACAGATTCATTCAGCAAGCGCCTAAATATTTGAAGCCCTATGGAAGAATCCTCCTCGTTCAATCTAGCCTCTCAGATGTAGAGAAAACAATCAGAGAATTCCGCAAAAGGAGACTTCAGGCAAGAATAATTGATGAAGAGAAGATCTTTTTCGAGACTATATCTTTGATTGAAGCTCTTAATTTAAGAAAATTCTAGATTACTAGTTCTGTATGCCGCGGTGAGATCTCGAAGCTAAAAAGAGTTAAAGCCTAAATTTTTAGGTGTCTTGTCCCCCAGGCTCCATGAAAACTTTGAATCCCATAAGCTTAGCCAGCCACGTTATCTCCTTAACCCAGTCTCCGTAGAAGAGGACCCTATGCCAATTATGCTGCCACTCATCAATAAGCCTCTGAGCATCCGCAACCTTCACAACCGCCTTGTTTCTACATCCCCCCTCAGTCTCTTCATGCCCCAAAAGTTCCCCTTTCAGGAGGAGAATTCTTCTCTCTAAGGGTATGATCTTCATAACTGTCGCTGGGATTCCTCCTTTAAAGAGAACCTGCACACATGCGCCCTTATCATCTTCAGCGTGGCTTCTTATCCAGTATTCTTCAGGGGGATTAGAGAATCCACTCATGTGTATGCTTGAAACGCAGTGAGCATAGATGGCGACGTTTCTACTGGTATCTACGGCTGGTTCCGAGATGAATCCAGGTCTGTCAGCTATCTCCTTCATAGCTATCTTTGTTAATAATGAGTCCACGTCACATTCGCAAGCGGCCATTACTCCGCCTTCACCGTCTAGAAGTGAGAATGCTATGCATGGATAGGCTGGAAGGCTCTTTCCATAGAATCCGCCGAGACAGTCTATGGTGACGCCGCTTGCATCATACTTTAGGCAGAGATTCTTTATTGCACGATAAAGCCTTATACTCTTGATTATCTCCTCTCTTGAAGGCTCAATAATCTTGTTTGCTTTAGATATAAACTCGTCGACGAGGCTTTCAACCTCCTCAGCATCCACATTCTCGAATTCTTCTCTTAGCTCCTTGAAGTCTAAGAATTTGATCTCAGCTCCTATATTTTTTAAGGCTTCACTGTATGTTTTCCTTCCAGCTGAAAGCACATGATCCCCTATGACGAGTATCTTCGCCTCCCGTAGAGCGTTGTATGCCTTGATAACCTTGAATGCTCTGAAGATTTCATCCCAACTTGATGAGGAGACTATAAAGCCCCTAATATCCTTCTTTCTCAGGTTAACTGAGTGTGTAATCATTCCAGCGTATCCCCAGAGAAATGGATCGCATATAACTACTGTGGGAAGCTTCTTCATGATGTTGTATGCGTTATACCATCCGCTTGAGAGATGAAATATTATGGAGCAGACTTCTCCTTCTTTTCCTATCTCCTCTAGAAGAGCCTTCGCCTCATCGAGATTCTTAATTAACGTTCCTCCGACGAACTTGAAGTCAGGAAGATTCTCTTCTAAAATTTTAAGGATCTCCTTCGCTCTCTTTTCAGTATCAAAGCTAATCGTAGGCCACATTGGAGTTCCTTTAGGAACACCCCAAAAAATGAGTCTAACGACGGTCTTCTTCATAACCTTTAACCTCCACCTCATCTCTTTCGAGGAGATATTTAAACTATTTGCATTTTGTGCAACAGCTCATTATAATGTTTAATGGAGGTGGTTGCTGATAAACCTGTGAAGATTAGGATGCTTGGCTACGAGGTTGTTTAGAAGGCTGCTAAATCCTACGCAGACTCGGCTACTTTTTGGTTCCGAAGCAGCGGGTCTCAACTTGTCGGAGATCTATTAACTGCATTATTCCTTAAATGACAAAACAGCTAACGCGTATTCTTACTTGAATAATATCGTAAGATATATCTACATCTAAGGAAAAAACAGAAACACTTAACAAAGCAATTACAGATGATGTTTAAATCTCCAAGTGCGGATGATCATTCCAAGAGCTGAAAGGTTGTAGTGAGAGTTTTGGTCCTGAAAAGGAGATTAGGTGCAAAGATTCTTAGGGCCGTCGCGTCAGTTTTGAGGCTTAATATTCTCAGGCTGCTGTATGATCGAGGCCCACTTTCATACACGGAGATAATGAACTATTTGAAGCTAAGCCCGAGTAGAGATGCGGGGAGATTCGCTTATCACTTGAAGACGCTTCTCAACATGGATTTGATAACATCCGATCCCAGCTCAAAAAAATATCGCATCACAGAGCTAGGCAGAACACTCGTTGAATTCACAGATGACTTAGAGAACAGCGCATATAGAGAACATATGCTGGTGAGAACCTCTCGTTTAGCAATTGAAAGATTCGACAGAAACAAGATCGCAGAGTCCCTTGTAAGAGAAGCAAGCGTCCCCGTTGATCTAGCTCAAAGAGTTGCAAGGGAAGCAGAGAGACGACTTATGAAGCTCGGAACTAAGTATCTAACCGCTCCTCTGATTAGAGAATTCGTCAATGCAATTCTAATAGAGAGAGGATTAGAAGAGTACCGCCATAAGATGACTCGTCTCGGCTTCCCAGTCTATGACGTCACTTTACTCCTGAAGGAGATGAGCAACAAATTCGCTGATGTCGAAAAGGTTCAGATGGCAGCGGGAGAAAGAGTAATCGAGGAATACGCGCTTCTCAATGCTCTGCCAAGAGACGTGGCAGATGCCCACATCTCAGGAGAGATCCACATCAATAATCTCGGCTGCTGGGTCTTAAAGCCAAACGCGTTCATGCATGACGTAAGAGTCTTCTTCCAACATGGACTCATCATCAGAAATAATCTTTCAAAGATGAACTCGATGCATACGC
Source organism: Candidatus Bathyarchaeota archaeon (assembly GCA_003601725.1). Lineage (GTDB taxonomy): Archaea > Thermoproteota > Bathyarchaeia > Bathyarchaeales > DTEX01 > B63. The sequence continues at coordinate 1,738 of PIYJ01000052.1, read as the reverse complement.
CTAAGAGCCTACGATCAGCCATCTCACTACTGAACAACACTCTTCAGTTGACAGCTGCCGAAGTATCTTCAGAACAAGGCTTAGACTTCATCAATGTCTTCCTCGCTCCCTTCATCAAGAATCTGTCAGTTGAAGAGATTAAAGAGGAGCTGTCTCTCTTCCTAGCGTCAGCCAATTTAACCGTGCCAACTGGAGTTTCGCTTGGCCTCGAAATCGGCGTTCCCTTTTTCCTGATGGAGAGCAAAGCCTTCGGTCCCAAAGGAAAGGAAGTAGGAGTCTACGGCGACTTCGTAGATGAGAGCTTGCTTCTAGCCTCGATATTTTTGGAATGTTTGAAGGAGAACATAAAATATAAGCCGATCATGAACCCAAGCGTGATAATTAAGATACGGCCAGAATCCCTTCGTGATGACGAATCAGAAAGACTGTTATATCTCGCTCATGAACTTGCTGTCCACGGCCTTCCATACTTCGCAAATCTCACCCAAGAACCTCGAGAGTACGCATCTTACGCAGCTACAGGACTAAGATTCGCTGCTGACTGGAAAGAAGATTGGGAGATCGACACTATTAGAACTGGATGTATGGATCAGGTAACGGTGAATCTGCCAAGAGCAGCGTATGAATCCGAGAAGGAGGAGGAAAGATTCTTCGAGAATCTTGAAGACTTCGCGGAGAAAGGCCTTACGGCCTTAAGAATCAAGCATCAAACTATGAAGAACAGAGCTGACGAGGGGCTTTTACCGCTTCTCTTACAGAAGGAGGAAGGCGACTATTATTTTAGGATTGAGAATTCCCTTTCAATCTTAAGCTTCGCAGGATTGAATGAAGCAGTTCAATTCATGACTGGAGAAGCAATCCAAGAAAGCCCCGACTCACTTAGTTTCGCAGAGAAGATAGTTTCCCACCTAGCCGACCAAGTAGGCAGATACGGTAAAAGGATCGGGATAAGACTTCATTTAGGTTTACCATCTAACTTTGAAGCTGCTACAAGACTTGCTCAGCTAGACATCGAAAGATACGGTTTAGGCACAGTTCTCACGCAGGGAGAAAGAGAAAACCCATACTATACAAGCTTAAACGTTGTCCCCCACCATGTGGAGATGCCCCTAGAAGACTACTTAAAAATAGAGTCACAATTCCACAGATTAGCCTCTGGAAGCCACCTGGCAAAGATCTCCCTTGACAACCTAGATGTTTCCCCCGAGGAGCTAATGTCAACAACAAAGGAGATCACTGATCAATACCCAATTGGGCTTTATACGTATGATCGAACCTTAACATACTGCAGCAACTGCCGAAAAACATGGCACGGCGAACAACTAAAATGCCCAATATGCGGATCAGTAAACACGCTGACTCAATTCAAAAGAGAAACCGCCCGATACCAAGCAAAAAAGACGTAAGAAAAACAAAACAAAAACTTTATCCAGTATGGAACAGCTATTCATAACGGCTGGTGAGCTGACGGACGGTCGTCGGGCTAAAAAAGCCTGAGGAAACTCCGCCCACCACACAGACCGCAACGCCGCAAGGCGTAGGGCGAGAGCCCTGGCTCCAGAACAGAAACGGAACGTCCATCAAGCCTGTGACGCTGAGGCGTGCTAAGTCGCCGAGTAGGCTTGGTGGAAACGGTGAAACGGCTGTCCTGCGGGGTGGAAGGGCAAATAGGCGTCGATGAGTTCTGTGCGAGACGCGGGTAGCCCGTATAGTTGAATGCCGTCTAGAACAGAAGGCG
>PIYJ01000051.1 GCA_003601725.1 Candidatus Bathyarchaeota archaeon | reverse complement strand
CCCTATTGCTTGGAACCCTCTTTTCTCTAGGAATCTGGTGATGAGATGAGAGGCTTCATCAAGATGCCTATTCGCATAGTCATGCTCAAGCATGTATGCGCTTCTGCTTTTAGGAAGATTTTGTATCGAAGCATAGTTGAGCTTATAGCCTATAGATATGACGCTCACGGCATCCCGTAGATAAGCGTTCGGTCTTCTATCTTCGGGAGCCTCATTCAATGCGTCAACAGAACAAAACCCTATGAAATCAAGCCTTAGACTCTCCGCGTATCTTCTCAATTCTTCCGTTAGACTCATGGGCTCGTCCCAACAAGAGGGAGACAACCTGATTTTTAAGAATTTTATCTAAAAATGTTAGTAACAGATCAGATCTCACCGTCTTTGTTGATTAAAGGATCTGAAATCGAGAATATGAAAAGGAGCAGAAAGTTCGAGGTCACCGAATTTAAGCTCCCGCCTGGTTAGATCTCGATGAGGAAAACCATGTTATTATCATAGATCCTTTCCATCGCTCCAGCTCTTTTCACTACTTTCTTCAAGTGTTTCTTGGGACACTTAACTGCTATAACCTTCTCATCCTCGCTGATCCACACTACTGTTGCTTTATGTCCCTCAGGACATTTAAAGTCGTCTCCCACCTTCAACTCCATTCTTCTTCATTCCCAAAAATAATTCTTTAATTATACGTAACAAGACGAATATGAAAATCGGGAAAATTCAGATTTTACATTAAAAAATGCTAAGAGGCCTAGGCTACTCACATTCTTCTTTCTCCTCGCAAGGGCTTCTCTTTCTTTTCCTCACAACCACACATATTCTTTTCATCTCCACCCTTACAACTACAGCCCTAGCTAGCGGCGCCCGAATTAAAGGTTCCGTTTTAAGGCCTTCAGTAATCTTTTTCACTCAACATCATGGATCGTTTCAAAAAGGCGATGGATGTATGTGTAGCTGTAGAACGGTAGAAAATATAAATGAAGCTTAAATTCCTCTGAGAGTAAGCTTCAAATCCACTTAATTTTTCTGAAGAGAAGATGAGATGAAGAGGTGCCAAAATATCAGTTAAGGCCCTACAAATCCGCAGTTTGGGCATTTATATTGACGGCCGAACTGTCTACATTTTGAGCATCGCCAGATGGTTATCTGCCCGCAGTTTGGGCATGGAAATTTTGTTGCATCTGTGCCGGGCGGGATTATTCTGTTGCATGATGTGCATGTGGGCATGTTGACTTTTCTGGTTCCGCTCAATATACTCACCTGAACGACTTTCTTAATAATGAAGCCAAATATATATGCTTACCCATCTGCATGAGAGGATATTCAGCATCGAAGACTGATACAGTGATAGATGCCCATTGATTGGGCGTCTTTTTGATTCTCTGAGAATGATTCGATGTTTATCTCATTCGCCATTTCATAGATGATATAGCCTCAGAAGGGGAAGAAGAAGCTTAAAGATCTTTCTTCGGCGAAGAAGTTTTGAGAGAATGTTGCTTTGAAAATCCATATCTCCCTCGGCGGATACGATTCGGTGAAGATCTTCTTTGATGATTAATTCAAAGAGCTTGTCAATCGCCCTATCTGAAAGGGCATCAAAGATTCTTCGAGCCCAAAGCATGTATCTAAACTCTTTACCGAGTTCTTTTCTCCAAGACTCCTCATATAATCTTAGAAATCCCTCTTCGGGTTTACCGCGCTTAACCGCTTCAGCCGCAACTTTTCCCGCAATGGACCCGCAAATCCCCCCTAAGATTACGCCTCCTCCGGTTGTAGGTTTAACTTGACCCGCTGCATCCCCGACTATGAGTAGATGATCACTGAATGTTTTTTTAATCGGGCCGGAAGTCACGATTCTCCCGGAACGAGCCGTAAGAATCTCATATTTCTCCTCTTCGAAACGCCTCTCAATAAATCTATTAAGAAGATCCCGAGGATTAGCTTCCCTACAGCCCAATCCAACCCTGACTGAATCTTCACCTAATGGAATCACCCAAGCAAAGAAGCCGGGAGCAATCTTCCTTCCGACGTGTATTTCAACATAATCAGGATCAACATTCACACAGGCTAAATCAAACTGCATTCCTGAGGGGAGACGAGATGGATCTAAAGCTTCTAAACCAGCAGCCTTTACGATTCTCGATGAAACTCCCTCAGCATCGATGACAACATCCGCTTTGAATCCGCCATTTCCCAACTCAATTAAAGCCTCATCTTTCTTTAGGCATATATCACGGATTACATGTCTTAATCTTATTTCAGCGCCGAGTTTCACGGCTTGATCGGCGAGAAACCTGTCGAAGATGACGCGATCAACAGCGCAAGCAACAGGCCTCTGCCTTTCAACCTTAAAAGATAATCCAGAAGGGGAGAAGAAAACCGCCCCTCGAACCTTGTTCTGCACGTAAGGTCCATCCACAGGCACATCTAACTTTCCTAATCCATTCAGACTTAACAGTCCGGCGCAGTGACAGGGAAGGCCGATCTCTGCATGTTCCTCCATCACTAGAACGTCTACTTCCCTGCGGGCTGCCTCTCTCGCAGCGAGAAGCCCCGATGGCCCCGCTCCGATTATTAAGACCTGTGTCTTCTCGAAAGACATGAATCAATCTACTCTCATTCTGAACCTAAGAATCTCTCGTTGAAAGTAATTATAAAACTTCTGTGATTTTTGAGGTTTGGCATAAAAAGGGATGTTTGGGGTCAACCTTGGCGAAGAGATCTTGTCTGCGAGATTCCCTCATAACTTCGGCTGTTAAAAGCATAACTTTAAAATACTCGCGGTTCGTCTTTACTCCAATCATAAAGGGAGGAGAGAGATTGGCTAGGGTTTTAGTTTCATTGAAGATATTTCCCTCTGATGTCAATGTTGGTCTGGATGCTTTAAAGAAGAAGATTGAAGATTGCCTTCCAGAGTTTGCGTCGGTTTACAAGTTTGAAGAGGAGCCTATAGCCTTCGGTCTAGTAGCAATAATAGCTCATCTGTTAGTTCCGGAGGACAAGGCTGGAGGAATAGATGAGGTTGAAGAGGCACTTAAGAAGATAGATGTAATAAGCAACTTTCAAACTTTAACTATTAGAAGGGTATGATTGTTCACTACGTTTATATAGTTTTTTTAGTTTCTCTTGGTATAGAATAAGTACATGTTTAATGACGGTGAGCTGATTGAGTGAAGTCCAGCTTAGAGTAGGTGATGCGAGACAGAGGGATGTAGCTAGGGGAATCGCAAGGATAGACCAGCAAACTATGGAGAAGCTTCAAGTCTCAGCTGGCGACGTGATCGAGATCGTTGGGAAAAGAAGAACCTCCGCGATTGCCTGGCCAGCTTACTCTGAAGATCAAGGTCGAGGAATAATCAGAATCGACGGGTTCACGCGTAAAAATGCAGGCGTATCGATAAATGAGTATGTGACTGTACGTCGGGCGGAAGTTAAAGACGCAACGAGCATCGTTCTCGCCCCCATAGACATGCGTCTAAACGTGGATGAAGACTTCACAAACTTCGTCAAAAACAGACTTATGGAAAGAACCTTCGTCGAAGGAGACACCACGCTTGTAATGATGCTTGGACATCCCGTCCAGTTCACCGTCATGAAAACACGGCCTCATGGGGTCGTCAGATTAACTTACGATACAAAGCTTCAGATACTCGCTGAGCCCGCTCCTGAAGCGAAGGGGGTTCCCCGAACAACATATGAAGACATCGGAGGCCTTAAAGAGGAGATTCAACGGCTGAGAGAGATGGTTGAATTACCCATGAGGCATCCCGAGATCTTTCAAAGACTCGGAATAGACCCGCCTAAGGGAGTTCTGCTTCACGGTCCTCCTGGTTGTGGTAAGACTCTGCTTGCGAGGGCCGTTGCAAACGAGTCTGACGCTAATTTCTTCTCGATAAATGGACCTGAAATAATGAGCAAATTTTATGGAGAATCTGAAGCCAGACTTAGAGAGATTTTCCAGCAGGCTGAGAAGAACTCTCCGGCCATAATATTTATTGATGAGTTAGATGCGATCGCGCCTAAACGGGAAGAGGTCACAGGAGAAGTCGAGAGAAGAGTCGTCGCTCAGCTTCTAGCCTTACTGGACGGTTTAACCGGTCGTGGAAACGTAATAGTCATAGGTGCAACGAACAGGCCGAACGCCCTTGACCCAGCGCTTAGAAGACCAGGCAGATTCGACAGAGAAATAGAGATTGGGATACCTGACAAGCAAGGACGATACGAGATCCTTCAGATCCACACCAGAGGCATGCCGCTGGCTGAAGATGTCGACTTGAAGAAGCTGGCAGATATGACGCATGGATACACCGGCGCAGACTTGGCAGCCTTATGCCGTGAGACAGCGATGAAGGCGCTACGGCGATACTTGCCGGAGATCGATCTCGAACAGGAGAGGATTCCTCCGAGTGTCTTAGAGAAGATGGAGGTAAAGATGGAGGACTTCATAAACGCCTACAGAGAGATCACGCCGACTGCGATGAGAGAAGTCGCAATAGAGGTTCCAACAGTTCACTGGGATGACATAGGAGACCTTGAGGATGCGAAGCAAGAGCTAAGGGAATCCGTTGAATGGCCTCTTAAGAATCCAGATGTCTTCAAGAGAATGGGTATAAATCCGCCTAGGGGCATTCTTCTATTCGGTCCTCCTGGTTGTGGTAAGACTCTGCTTGCGAGGGCCGTTGCTACCGAAAGTGAGGCTAACTTCATATCGATTAAGGGACCTGAGGTCTTCTCTAAATGGGTGGGTGAATCGGAAAGAGCAATCCGTGAGGTCTTTAGAAAAGCGAGGATGTCGGCTCCTGCTATAATCTTCTTCGATGAGATTGACGCTTTGGTTCCTAGAAGAGGAATCGGATATTCTGATAGTGGAGTGACGGAAAGGGTCATCAGCCAGCTATTAACAGAGATTGATGGAATCGAGACTCTGCAGGAAGTAATCGTTTTAGCGGCGACGAATAGACCTGATATATTGGATCCTGCGATTATGAGGCCGGGTAGACTCGACAGGATGATCTATGTTCCCGAACCCAACGAGGAAGGTAGATTTCAAATCTTCAAGATTCATACGAAGGATATGCCGCTTGCGAAGGATGTAGATCTTAGAAAGCTCGCTCAGTTGACGAAGGGGTATTCGGGAGCTGACATTGAATCGATTTGTCGAGAGGCGGCCATAATAGCTCTTCGTAGAGACATCAATTCAAAGGAAGTGACATTTGCTGACTTTGAGAAAGCTTTAAAGAGAATAGGCCCGAGCATAACGCCTGATATGGATAAGTGGTACCGCAACTTCATGAGGCAAGCTAGGAAAGCTCAGAAACCCGCGCCGCTCGTAGCGTAAAAAAGGAAACAGAAACGAAAGGTACGATACAGCCATGAGCGTATGGAAGATTCATCCAGTCTATTTAACCATCATTGAGATACTTCAGGAGAAAGGCTCCACAACTGATACGGATCTTTTAGAGATGCTGAAGGCTTTCTACAAGGAGATATGCCCAGATGAGTTAAATAGGAACTTGATGACGATGGAGATAGCTGGGTTAATCCATGTTTCCTCGTTACCACGGGGAAAACGACTGATTCAGCTGAAGGAAAAAATGAAGTGATGATCAAAGATCTTCAAGGAAGACTTCCACTTTAACTTTATTTCCATCTTTCAATCTTAAGGCGCTTCGTAGACAGCGGGGGGCAATAACCTCGATGACTGAGCTGTTATAGTGTGTTCTTAACGCGAAGATTACTGCGCCTTTCTCTTTTCCATTTATCTGTGCGGGAAAGCATTTCACAGGTCCATAGGTTCTATTCTCATTTTTGAATCCATGGATCTCTATTCCGTCTTTTGCCTCTAGTTCTCTTCGTAGCTGGGCGTCATATTCTGAAGTTAACTTTAAGTTAAGGGTTCCAGGGTACGGGTCGAAGCCGAGTTTCTTGATGAACTGTTCCCTGTAAGGCTTACGTGTAACGTAATACGCTCCTTCTCCAAGCCCGCTGAAGACTACCCCCTCAATAACAATCGAGAGTGGCTGTTTCCTCTCGAATAGGGAATTAAGAGCGGAACGTATGGTCCTTAGCTGTAAATCCCCCAGATCAGTTAAACGGATAAGGCTTCCTTCACGGGTAGCAGTTCGTCTTATCCAGCCTTTACGTTCAAGGCTGATGAGATGCCGAGAGACTGTTTGCTGAGAGAGATTAAGTTTTTCAGCTAAAAATTTTGTTGAGAGCTTAACCGTCTTCTCCCGGGCGCCTAGCTCAGCCAATTTATAAAGAACGAAGAAGTAGTTCTGCAGATCTTTTGTTATCTTTAGACCGTTCACTTCTTAAACCTCCATTGAAAGAAAGATGATGAAAACTTCCAGTTTTTCTAAGCGATGTGTCATCAAACGTGGATCCCGCCATGATCTGAAACATTCTCGATTCTGTGATCTTATTTGTTTCTCGGTTCAGAAGAGAAAGATGTTTAGAACCCATCATAAACCTTGTGGTTTTCTTCTTTTAGATTTAAATATTATCCGCTGGTCTTTATTCGATTTATGAAGAACCGCAATGTCCATATACTCTTCTTACCTTCTATCTAATTACGTGGAATCTTTATGAACGAAGATGTAAGAATAGATGAGAAGCATGAATTTCACAATTCACAGATGATCATAGGATTAGATGGCTGGGTTAACGCCGGAAAAGTCTCAACATTCTCAGTTAAATATCTCATAGATAAATTAGAAGCAAAAAAATTCGGTGAGATTCTCCAAGGAAGATTTCATGACTACGCCATTCAAAGACCCTTCGTCTCGATAAAAGAAGGACTGATACATTCCTATATCCCCCCACAAAGCTCCCTTTACTACTGGAGGGGAAAAAGAGCCTTGAATCTCATCTTACTTCTCGGCGTTGAACCATATCTAAACTGGCCGAGATACACGGATGCGGTGCTTAATGTTGCGGAAAGCATGAATGTCAGCCGCATCTACACGATAGGAGGTTACCTCGCGGATGTCACACCTGAAGAGGAGACCTTGATAAGTTCAACAACGAATAATAAGAACTTAATCGATGAGTTGAAGAAGATCGGAGTAGTATTAACAAGCTATGCTGGGCCTACAAGCATATACAGCGAGATCATGTGGAAATGTAGAACGAAAGGAATCGACGTGATCAGTCTGTGGAGCGCAGTCCCGATATACATCGATGGAATCTACCCAAAGGCTGCGTATCACATACTTAAAAAGATCACCTGCCTGACTGGTGTAGAAATCGACCTAACAGACTTGAAGAAGAAAGCTGAATCTTTCAGATTCTCTTCTGAAAGAAGAATCATAACTCAATCAGAGATACGTAGGCTTCTCGAGAATCTAAGAGGAAAAAGGAAAGAAAAGAAACCGACATACATACTGTAAAGGGTATAGGAAAGATTAAGTGAAGCGAAGAATCCTTTTTTAAACCTTTTTAAAAATTCCGAGGCCGCTCATCGCACAGTCGTCATTACATAGATCTCGATGAGACTATAACGGTCAAAGCAGATTTTTCCACGTGACTAATTTAATATCCGATAGACCTAAAAGACATGTTAAGTAACTGGTATCGAGGGGAGAACAGGATGATTAAGATCGGGCTTTTAGGATCAGGATTCGTAGCCACATTCTACATGAATGGGCTTCGAGACGTCCCAAATCAGAAGGTTGAGATGGTCTATTCGCGGACTGAAGAGCATGCAAAGGCCTTTGCGGAGAAGTGGAAGATTGCTAAGTGGACGACGGACATGAATGAAGTCGTAGAAAACCGCGAAATCGATCTGGTCATAATAGCTCTGCCAAACTTCATGCATAAAGACGCAGCTATCCTCGCTTGTAAATCCGGCAAGAACGTTGTATGCACCAAACCTTTAGCTCGAAACAGACAGGAAGCAAAAGAGATGCTGGAAGCAGCTAAGAAGGCAGGTGTACTTCACGGCTACGCGGAGACGGAAGTCTTCAGCCCAGCGGTTATGAAAGCAAGAGATGTGATCGAAAGAGGGGGAATAGGCAACGTTTTTTGGGTTAGATCGAGAGAAGCGCATTTCGGCCCTCATTCTGAGTGGTTCTGGGATCCGTCTCTCTCTGGAGGGGGAGCACTCCTTGATATGGGCTGCCACTGTGTCGCCGCTTTTAGGTACTTCATCGGCAAGGACGTTAAAGCCGTTGAGGCTCTCGCTTGGGGGGACACCTTGGTTCACTCAATCAAATCTGAAGATAACGCTGTGCTCTTAGTTAGATTCGAAGGAAGACAGTTGGGGCAAGCTGAGGTAAGCTGGTCTTCTCGGGGAGGCTTAGATCTGAGGAATGAGATTTATGGCTCAAGAGGGGTCATATTCACTGATGTGACGAGGGGCACTCCGATAACTGTCTTCACTTTGGAGAGCGCCGGGTACGTTGTGGAAAAGGCTGAATCCGAGAGGGGATGGGTTATTCCCTGCGTAGATGAGGCTCGAGTATACGGGTACCATGAAGAGATGCGTCATTTCGTCGAATGTGTCGAGAGGGGTGAGATGCCGAGAGAAAACTTCGAGGATGGGTATATCTCTAACGTCATCATCGATGCGGGTTACAAGTCTATGCGAACTGGGAAATGGGAGAAGATTACCTACTAAAATCTTTGTTCTCTATTTTTTCTGACAAAAAGTAGGCGAAAAAAGGAATACGTTCATCACCCATATCGAAAATTATTCATCCATTCGCATGGAAAGCCCAAAACATTTTAATGGATTAATAAAGACTCTTTCGGTCGATGCATATGAGTTTCTCAAAGGATGTTAGAGATGAAGCTATAGCCTTCACTAGAGAATCTCTAGTCATAGACATGTACACCACAAGTTTTCAGTACGGGTCTTTAATGATTTCTGACGAATCACTGCAACCAGGATGGTTCGCCAAAAAAAGCGATAGAACATTTGATCTTCCCAAAGTAATCGAGGGCGGATTAGATATCTTCGGAATAAGCATGCTTGATGGTTACGGACTTTCACACAGCAGCCGCTTCTTCAGGAGAGTCGGAAAATGTAACGTGGCTTGAAGAGTATCCTTCAGGATGGGAGGATTTCGCTTGGCCTCCGGAACCTTTCGGCCGCTATAGAATGCAGACGGCGAGGAGCTACTTAACCTATGGGCTGATCTTCTATGATGTCGTCATGAGGGAGATTGAGGCTCTTCCTGAAAGGCTCATCTTGGTGAAAGAATCAGGCGATATTATACGGGCTAAGCGTGAGGGAAAAGTCGGCATCATACTGGATTGTAACTGTGTCCAGATGATTGAAGATTCCTTAGAGATGCTGAGAGTATTATACAGGCTTGGATATCGAGATATGCTGTTAGCTAGGTTCAGCCGAAACCTCGTAGTGGACAGCTGGGTTCAAAGCAGAGCTGACAGCAGATTAACTCCGTTCGGGGTCGCCGTTGTAAGGGAGATGAATCGTCTCGGTATGATTGTGGATTTATCGCATACAAGTGACCGTTGCTTTTATGATGTACTTGAGGTCTCTAAGGACCCGGTTATATGTTCCCACTCAAACGCCAGAGCGGTCTTTGACCATCCGAGAAATCTTTCAGACGATCAGATTCATGCCTTAGCTGAGAAGAGAGGCGTGATCGGTCTGATGACGTTCTTCATTGGTCCAGGTCCGGAATATCGAGATGGAAGAGGATGGAAGGTTGATGATCCTCGTTTTCAGAAGTGGCTGGATCACTGTGACCATATGGTGAACTTGGTCGGTGTAGACTACGTAGGATGGGGTTCAGACGGATATGAAACTATGATCCACAGTCCAGTTGAGCTTCCAAAGATAACTGAGGGGCTTATGAGACGAGGCTACTCGAAGAAGGAGATAAAAAAGATCCTGGGCGAAAACTTTCTTAGGATCTTCAAAGAAGTGGTGGGATAAAGATCCGGACGGTGTTATCATCGCTACTAATTTGAGATGATTGATTATTCAAGCGAGTATCATGCAACCTTAAGACTGGAAGAACCAAAATTGTAAATGTTTATATTATTCCCTCCATATCTTGAAAAGTGCAAAGATAATAAATTGATTAAAAAGGAGACTGAAGACCGGTGGGCCATAGAAAAAAGCACGCCCCTAAAAGAGGCTCCCTTGCCTATTTGCCTAGGGGACGGGCTGCTCGTCCTATTGGAAGAATAAGATTTTGGCCCGAGGTTAAAGAGGGGCCTGTCTTACTGGGATTTGCGGGATATAAAGCAGGCATGACCCATACTCTCGTGGTTGAGGATAAACCGCGATCTCCTAATTACGGAAAAGAAGTTGCCTATCCAGTGACGATCATTGACGCTCCCCCCATGACTATTTGCGCTGTAAGAGCCTATACTAAAGACGAGTATGGATTGAAGACTCTAACCGAGGCTTGGGCGAAATCCTTACCTAAGGACTTTGAAAGGCTTAAGGGAGTGCCTAAGAACCCCGAGACCGATGGAGCTCTGAAGAAGATCCAAGAGAACCTCAAAGAAGTAGTTGAGTTCAGAGTTGTAGCTGCCACTCAGCCGCGGTTTGCTGGAGTTCCAAAGAAGAAGCCGGATCTCATGGAGATTAAGGTCGGCGGCGGCACGATAGAAGAGCAATTTGAATACGTCAAGAAGATTCTGGGGAAGACTATTCAAGTAGACGAGGTCTTTAAGGAAGGTCAATTCGTAGACGTCATCGCTGTTTCTAAGGGTAAAGGCTGGCAAGGCGTCGTGAAGAGATGGGGCGTCAAGATTCTCAGTCATAAATCAAACAAAACAAAAAGAGGAATCGCTGCTTTGGGACCTTGGAAGCCAGCGAGAGTGTTATACACCGTTCCGAGACCTGGACAGATGGGGTATCATCAGAGAACCGAATTTAACAAGCGTATCCTAAAGATCAGCAAGGATGGAACGGAAGTCACACCTAAGGGAGGATTCCTCAGATACGGCCCGGTGAGAAGCACATATGTCATGCTTAAGGGAAGCGTTCCAGGACCAGCTAAACGTCTGATACGGTTCAGGTATCCAGCGCGTCCCCCGAAGGAGGTCAGTGAAGCTCCGCCGGAGATAACTTACATATCATTGGAGTCTCCGCAGGGTGCCTAATGGAGGAGTGAAAAAGAATGAGCAAAGCATCCGCCTCAGTTTTTAACTTGGAAGGCAAAAAGGTTGGGAGGATCAAGCTTCCAAGCGTCTTCAACACCAGCCTTAGACCTGACGTTATCAAAAAAGCGGTAGTTGCAATTCAGACCCATAGGATTCAGCCTCAGGGAAGAGACGTGATGGCTGGAAAAAGGACGACAGCAGAGTCTTGGGGAGTAGGGCATGGGATAGCTAGGATCCCGCGGCTGAAAGAGTCGAGAAGAGCCGCTTTGGCGCCTGGAACGGTTGGAGGTAGGCAGGCTCATCCGCCGGTTGTCGAGAAGAAAATAAGGAAAAAGATCCCGAAGAAGGAGAGACGTTTAGCGCTCTTTTCCGCTATTGCTGCGACTGGATCTAAAGAGATCGTGGCTGAAAGAGGTCACATAATCGATGAGGTTCCAGAGCTTCCCTTGGTTGTGACGGATGACCTTCAGAATCTTAAGAGAACCCAAGAAGTGAAAGATGTATTTATAAGCTTAGGCGTGTGGCCGGACATTTACAGAGTGAAAGAAAGCATTAAAATCCGCGCGGGTAGGGGGAAGATGCGTGGAAGAAGGAAAAAAGTAGGCGTAGGACCATTGATCGTCATCTCAGAGAACGGAGGCATAATCGAAGCATCTAGGAACCTCCCAGGAGTCGACGTGGCTTACGTTAAGGATTTGAATCCTGAACTCCTCGCTCCTGGAACTCATCCGGGAAGGCTTACTGTATGGACGAGATCCAGCATCGAAGAGCTGAGAAGATGGGATGGAGGAAAATAGACCATGGAGCCGCATGAGGTTATCTTGTATCCTCTCATGACTGAAGCTACTAACCGTCTCCTTGAGAAAGAGAATAAGCTAGTCTTCATTACGCATATCAAAGCAACAAAGAGGGACATAAAAAGAGCTGTGGAAGATCTCTACAACGTTAAAGTGCGTAAAGTCAACACCGTGATTACAAGCAGAGGGAAAAAGAAGGCTTTTGTCCGGCTTGAACCAGAATACAGCGCAACGGAGGTTGCGATCAGATTAGGCATACTGTAATTTAGGAGGTTAAGAGTTTGGGAAAGAGAATCCGTGTTCAAAGACGTGGAAGGGGCTCGATGACTTGGCGCGCTTCAACGCATAAAAGAGTTGCGCCTTCGAAGTATCCGAACCCCCCGAAGGAAGCGTTAAGCAGCGTAATAGCTGGCCGCATTAAGCAGATTCTACATGACCCGGGGAGGGGAGCTCCCCTCGCATGTGTAGAGTTGGAGACTGGTGAAACCTTCTATTCGGTTGTTCCTGAAGGCGTCTATGAAGGGCAGACTTTGGAGATTGGGAGAAAAGCTGATGTCAAAGTAGGGAATGTTCTTCCAATCGGGGATATTCCTGAAGGAACAATGGTCTGTAACATTGAGCTCTCCCCCGGAGATGGGGGTAAGCTAGTCCGTTCTTCAGGTGCCTATGCAACCGTCGTTTCGCATACTCCGGAAGGAACCTTGGTGAAGCTTCCATCTGGAAAGACACGTTACGTAAATAATCTTTGTTTAGCAACTGTAGGCGTCGTCTCAGCTGCGGGGCGAACGGAGAAGCCCTTCCTGAAGGCGGGGGCAAAGTTCCACTGGATGAAGGCGAAGGGGCATAAGTATCCGAGAACACGAGGCAGAGCAATGATAGCGGCGGTTCACCCATTTGGAAGCGGCAGAAGAGGAGGACGGAAAGTCACGGTAGTCTCTCGTAACGCTCCGCCGGGTAGAAAGGTCGGGTTGATCGCGGCTAAGAGGACTGGAAAGAAGAAGTAGACGATAAGTCTTGAGTAAGATTTAAAAGACGCCGTTTTTTCAGAAGAGCTGTTGGTGATTAAATGCCCAAAGAATTCAGGTATCGCGGATACACGGTTGAGGAGCTCAAGAACACCTCTATGGATGAATTCATAGAGTTGCTTCCAGCCCGTCAACGTAGAAGCTTGCTTAGGGGACTTACTGTCGAACAGAGGAAACTCCTCGAAAGAATCCGTATTGCCAGGGAATTCTCAAAGAACGGCGGTCAAGTTAAACCGATAAAGACCCATGCGAGGGACATGATCATCCTTCCAGAAATGATCGGTATGACCATTCACGTGCATAACGGCAAAGAATTCATCCCAGTGCAGATAAAGCCGGAGATGGTTGGGCATTATCTAGGCGAGTTCGCTATAACGAATAAGCCGGTAAAGCATGGAACACCTGGGATAGGTGCAAGCCGAAGCAGCATGTATGTTCCGCTTAAGTAGAAACCGCCAAGTTTCCATTCTTCTCTCAAAAACGGGTGTTACATCCGTTCTGGAGCTTCTATGCCGATTAAGTTCAGGGCATTACGTATAGTTATTCTGACAGCGTCAACCAGCATGATTCGCGCGGCGCTCAGCTCCGGAGGCTCAGCCTTTAACACGGGGAGAGATGCATAGAAGGTGTTAAACTTGTCTGCGAGGGAATTTGCATAATCAGCGATCAGATATGGCTTAAGGTTTTCAGCCGCATCTATGAATATCTCTGGGAAACGGGAGATCATGAGGATGAGGTCACGTTCAATCTGCTCCTTAAGCAGTTTGAAGTCTCCCGATTCAACTGTGCCTGTTTTTCTTAAGATGCTGCATGCTCTGGCATGTGAATACTGAATATACGGCGCGCTGTTTCTTTCGAAATTGAGGACTTTATCCCATGTGAAGATTACGGGTTTCAGGGGATCAGTCTCGACAAGCGCGTATTTAACGGCTCCTATTCCAACGATCTCTGAGATTCTTCTTTTGAGATCCTCGTCGAGGCTTGGGGAGCGTTTCGAGACTTCATTGTATGCCCTTGCGACTGCTTCATCTATGAGCTCATCGAAGGTTACATATCGTCCTCTTCGACCTGACATTCTTCGACCGGGAAGGCGGACAAGATTATAAGCGAAGTGTATCAATCTTTTTGCCTCTTCTATGTATCCCAATGCGCATAATGCTAGCTTTAATTGAAGCTGAGCTAGCTTCTGTTCCATGCCGATCACGTTGATAACCCGATCTGCCCTTCTGAATTTCCAGATGCTGTATGCGATGTCCCGCGTAGTATAAAGCGAAGTGCCGTCAGCCCTTATCAAAGTCAGCGAAGGTATCTCCTGATCTTTCCTGACTCCGAAAACCTCTTTTAACTCAAACTTCTCTGCAACTGATTCTGCGTCTAACTCTAGAACTCCAGCTTTTTCGAATACGAAAGGCGTCTTCCGTAAAGCCTCAAGAAAGCGGTTGACATCTCCATTCCATACGAAGGTGCTTTCCCAATCCCATGAATCAACAGTGATTCCGCATCTAGC
>PIYJ01000050.1 GCA_003601725.1 Candidatus Bathyarchaeota archaeon | reverse complement strand
CTAAAAGATTCTTAGCTTCCCGAACGGCTGCTAGATCCCCTGTAACCAGCCCAATCGGCACGTCATAATCTCCAGCTAAGGCAGCCCATAACCCTATTTCCCCAACAGGTCTGTTGTTAATCCAGATATTGTCAATTCCGACGTCGGAGAGGGTGTGAGTTAAAAGCCCGTCTGGCGTACCCGCCATAGCATGTGCGCCGATGGCGAACATCAAGTCGAATGTCTCGTCGAGTCCTTCAAGCTCGTTGAGTCTTCTTCCTCTTATGAGCTGAGCTCTAGGGTCAAGATCTTCAAGTCTTATGCTGAAGGCTGCTCCATGCCCATCTAGAACGACGACTTCTTTAGCACCAGCCTCAAATGCACCTTCAATCGCAGCGTTCACATCCCCCGTTAAGAATTTCCTCGCGGCTTCATGCTCTTTCCCTCCAGGATTAAAATCCGGCCAGTTTCCAGCGACCCCTGTTGCCCCTTCAAGATCGGTCATAATAAATATCTTCATGAATTTTTCCTCCAATTAGGAGTCGATTCGCCTTTTTCATTCTTCATCACTAATAGCCCCTTATTAATTTAATCTAGAAAGCCTCTTCATCATCAGATTTGCTGGCATCTAGGCTTCTCTATATGTGAGCGTAAATTCCAGACGTAATTATAGAATTCAGGAGATAACTATGGAAGCTTTATCAAGCTTTTTCAAATCAAGCTCGCCGGGTCTTCGAGGAACAATCTTCACTAGCGGCGGAGAAGAAGGAAATAGATAAAGAGACAATCCAACGGGCTTACCATTCAATGTAAAGACTAGATTACAATCGGAGATGCACATATTAGAATAGGTGGATCTTATCTTTCCCATCTCCCTTTTACAGAGCCTCACAATTCCACCAAACGATGGATTTACATCTGTGTGTATGCCCACCCATCCATAATGCGGTATGCCCGCGTCTAAAAGGCCAATCTGACCATTAAGACGAACAGGTATGCCATTCTCAAATCTCTCATTCAAGGCAACCAGTGAATATTCAGGTTTAGATTCAACAACGGTTCCTCTCAGCTCATTAACAACCCTAGAGGCTTTCACCCTCATTACCCTTTCAAGTTTGAATCCCCCTCTTGCACGAATTGGATCTGAGGGCTTCCTCACCTCGACGTGTACGTGGGGATCAGTCCAGAAATTGAAGAACCCCGATCTGAGAAGCATGCCCAGATCATCGCCGGGCTCCACAACGTCGCCGACATTGACGAGGGGACTAACATGGAGAATCTTGATCCATCTTTCCGGATTTTCTAAGCTGCGAAGAAGGATGACACAGTCGCGGGTTGATCCGTCAAACATTTTTCCCTTGGGGCATTTCACCCATCTGATTTTTGTCACCTTACCTGCTACAGGTGAAGGGCTTCGTTGAACCTTTTTTCTGGGTATAGATCGATACCAGTGAAGGAGCGATGAGATGGGTATGGACTGTTAAAGAAGGAGAACCTTCCTTTTTCAGGACAGTGAATGCTTACCCCTTCCGAAGAAGCTACCAGTTTCATTCGTTCCACGTGCATGCTTGAATGAGAAGAGGAAGGAATGAATATTTCTTTCGACTGTGAGAAAAGCGGCTGCCAGCCGTACTCTTAGGCTCTCCCATATAGAGATCTTTTGGAGAGAATGCAACATACCCACATAGAAAGCTTTGCTTGTTTACTTGAAGTATGGTTCTCTGCGTCTAACGGCTTCAAGAAATAGCTCCCTTAATTCCTCTTCGGATGCGCCTCTTCTTATGGGTCCAAGTATATCAACTAGATTATCATTTCTGAAAAGGCATGGTTTGAGTTTGCCGTCTGAGGTTACACGTATCCTGTTGCAGTGAAGGCAGAATTCAGTGTTATGCATGGGCTTCACAACTTCAACCTCGCCGCCGCCTCTTAGGTGATATTTCTTTCTGTGATGCATCTTTCGGATGGTGATGTTTTCAGCCATATTTTCTAGGAGATGTTCAATGGAATCCAAGCTTGCATGATATCTTTTGTACCATTCATCTTCATCAGGAGCCTCGAGTTCTATTATCTGAAGGATCACATCGTTCTTCTTTGCAAAATCAATCATATCTGAGACTTCATGTTCATTCAATCCTTTCAGAAGAACCATGTTCACCTTTACCGGTTTAAGACCCGCATCTTTCGCTTTCACTATGCCGAATATGACGGACTTCAAGGCATCTACGCCTGTGATCTGCCTATATCTCTCCGCTATTAATGTATCCAGACTGATATTGACCCTTGCCAAGCCAGCCTTCTTTAAGCCATACGCATACTGCGATAAAAGAATACCATTCGTTGTCATTGAGACTTCTTTTACCCCGGGAGTCCCGTGGATTCTTGCGACTATGTCTAGTATGTCCCCTCGTAGAAGGGGTTCTCCGCCGGTTAATTTTACTTTTCCTAGGCCGAATGAAGCGGCGATGGCTACTACTTTCTGTATCTCTTCAGGGGTCATCTCGTCTCTCCGAGAGGGGTCTTCCCCCTCTCTGTGACAATAGAAACAGTTCAAGTTGCATCTCTGGGTAACTGATATTCGAATGCTCTCGAGGGGTCTTCCATAGGGGTCCTTAAGCATATTTTTTCTTCCCATCTATTTTCTTAGCATCGTGAATTATTTCAGAACGGCTCTTGCACTTATCAAAGAATGTTTAGTTGCTTGATATAAATTGTGCTGAAAAGCAAAATTTCTCAGATAAGGTTCCAATTAGCAGGCGGATCTCAATATCTTTCTAAAAGAGGGCTCTGATTCTTAACGTATCGTATGACCGGCTGATTCATAATTCATAAATTTAAGAAGAAAGCAGCTTCAATTCTGTTAGAAAAGACGTATCAAGTAGTGCAAGCGATTTGAATATCGGCTATATAGTACTGGTCGTTTGCGCCGGGTACATTGGAACAACATTATTTTATGTCTTCGTAGTGCTGCCTAAGAAGAGTTCGAGTTCCTAATTCTTTTTTCTGGGCAATGCGAATCGATCGTTCTTCCAGACATCTGCAGTGTCGCTGTAGCCACGTTTCTCCCAGTATCCGGGTTTTCATCTGTAATCCCCGGGTGATCTATGTTCCATCTTAAAAGAGCGGGAATCTCATGTTGACCTGGAGGTAACTCATTCTTCTTCATTTTGCAGAGATCCTATTCCCGCGATGTTATATTAATTTATCATTGAAATGGAAAAGTTACATTAGAAAAATGGATGAGCTTACTCGAGAATATCTCTTATCGTTATTCTAGATGTTTCATCCATTTTAGAGATTTTGCCGAAAAATTATTATGCGGATATACTGAAAATCATGTGCTATGATATTATTCGAAGAGCTCGCCGCAGCGGTTCTTCTCGTTAGCTGGGTAGCCTTCGTCGTGGCGGTTCTAACGAAGGCCTTCTATAATTGGATGCGAAGCCGAGGCATCAAACATGACGTTGCGGTTTATTACAACAGAAAATTGATCCACATCCTCGCAGGCGGAGTATGCGCAGTTGCTGTTCCTTTCTTATTTAAAACAGCGATTCTCCCATTCATGATGGCGATGTCGCTAGCTGTCTTAACATTTACGCTTAGAAAAATGAACAGGGTTATGTATTGGTTTCAGATTGAAGAGAATTTCTATGAAGTCTCATTCTGCATAATGTGGGGCACAATAATAACTCTAGGATGGTTCATCTCAGGGGACCTCTGGTTCGGCGCTATACCTGTGCTTTTCATGTCAATCGGAGACGCCGTCACAGGAGTCGCGAGAAACCTCGTTTACGGAAAGAGAACGAAGTCTTGGTTGGGAAACCTGATTATGGCTGCCTTCTCGATGAGCATCGGCGCTGCTCTTGGGGTAGCAGGCATCCTTGCAGGGGGAGCTGCCTCGTTCGTTGAACATTTCGATTTCAGACTGGTAGATGATAATGTAATCGTGCCGTTAGTTTCCTTTCTAATTCTGGCATTTGCAAAGATTTATGCGCCTTGGATGTTGAATCTATAAGAGCTCAAAGATTAATAGAAACGAAACCGAATTCTCACGAAAAAATCTTTATTGATCTTGTTTGTGTGCCTTCTCAGGCTTAGCGACTAATAAGCCGTTCTTTTTGTCCCAGAAGACCTCGTAGACTCCATCCTTAAATCCGAATTCGCTTTCAATTCCAGAGATCGGTATCCCGTATGAATGCATCCTATATGCATCTTTCGTTTTCTTCGGCATAGGTTTGAATCCGATTGCCCTTCCCTCCTCGTCATAGTATAACTCAACCCATAGTGTATTCTTACCGAAGTATCTTCGGACATTAGCAGCTCCCAAAAGAACCCGGCGATGACTAGTACTATCCGTGGTTATGATGATTTTACCTTCAGGAACCTCAGGCATCTTCAAGTCAGACTTCGAATCTCTTCCAACGATACCCACTCATAAAATCACCTTTCACCATCTCAAAGCTTATATAGCGTAGCTCTAGTCAGCGGTCACTCCTTAAAAATCGTGAATGAAGATTCATTAATTTGACACCAAAGACTCGGTTGATGGAAATCTACTTAACCTTTAAGGCTATTAAACCCCATGTTCCTAACAGAGATTGATCACAATGTCCGGATCAGAAAGTCTGATTCCCTATTTGAAACAGGAGAAGAACATTGATCAGCCCACGATTATTGTTGACAGCAGAGAAGCCAGCAGCGCCTCAAAGATCATCAAAGGACTAAGAGAGAAGGGAGCCATCATCCGAATTCAGTATCTCGAGAAGGGAGACTACATCATCTCAGATGAATGCGCATTCGAGAGGAAGACTGTCCAAGATTTCGTTTACACCCTAACCCGCAGATACCTCTTTGATCAGCTCTTTCTCCTAAAAGAGGCATATCCAAAACCCTTCATCCTGATTGAAGGATACTTCCCAATAATCTACAAGTTCAGCAGAGTGAACCCTTCATCAGTTTGGGGAGCAATGTTCGCGCTTGCCAAACAGGGAATAAACATGATTCACACTACAAGCTACAAGGAGACGATCGATTTTCTCTATACCTCGGCTAAGCAAGAACAGATCGTTGAAAAGCGGATTCCCGCAGTTCACCCAGTCAAAAAGACGGGGAGCCTCGCTGAAGCACAAATATTCTTCTTAGCAAGCCTCCCGAACATCGGAAGGGAAAAAGCCGTAAGCCTTCTAGAATCTTTTGAGACACCGTTCAACGCTCTAGTTAACCTTGATCGATGGGCAAGAGAAGTCCACGGATTAGGACCAAAAATCGCAAAGAAAGTTGAAGAGGTCCTCCATACACCCTATTCTGAAGCAAAAGAAAATCAGCATTAACCCTTTATGACGGCGAGCGGAACCAATCTTGCAACACGCTTCGCAATGCCAACAGCATCGCTGACCGCTGCAACCCGATCGACATCCTTGTATGCTGGGTCAGCCTCCTCAGCGAGCACCACAGCGCTCGCCGACCTGACGATTATACCTCTCGCCTCAAGGTTTTTCCTGACATCTCCACCCCAGAACCTCCGTTTCGCTGCGGCGCGGCTCATCATTCTTCCAGCACCATGAGCGGTTGAGCCGAATGAGACTTCCATGGCCTTAGATGTTCCAACAAGCACGTATGAGCTTGTGCCCATTGAACCTGGGATTAGAACAGGCTGCCCAGTTTCACGGTAATCAGCCGGTAGAGCTTCATGTCCAGGTGGGAATGCTCTTGTGGCTCCTTTTCTATGAACCCAGACTTTCACCCGTCGATTATCAATATCATGCTCCTCGATCTTCGCGATGTTATGGGCGACGTCATAGACGAGGTCAAGCCCCATCTTCTCAGCTGAGACTCCGAAGGCTTCTTCAAAGCTTTGACGAACCCAATGTGTAATCATCTGACGATTAGTGAAAGCATAATTCACAGCGCAAGACATCGCTTTGAAGTAGTCTTGCGCCTCGTTGCTCGTTCCAGGCGCGCATGCGAGCTCCCTATCCGGCAATGATATCCCATATTTTCGAACAGCTCTCTCTATTATGCGGAGATAATCTGAGCAGATCTGATGCCCAAACCCACGTGAGCCGCAGTGGATCATGGCGGTTACTTGCCCTTCATGTGTTATTCCGAAAGCCTTTGCGATCTTCGGATCGTATATCTTATCGACTTTTTGGACTTCAAGGAAATGGTTTCCAGAGCCGAGCGTTCCGATCTGAGATACTCCGCGCTTTTTAGCTGTGCTTGAAACCTTATCTGGGTCTGCGGACTTCATAAATCCATTCTCTTCGCAGTGTTCCACATCTTCAGGCCAACCGAATCCTTGATCAACTATCCTCGGAGCGCCCTCTGCAACTATACGGTCCAGCTCGCTTATGGAGATGCTTTTCTTTCTGCGGCTTCCTAGTCCGGAGGGAACATTCCTGAAGATGATCTCGGCTAGCTTTCGCAATTTAGGCTGAACATCCTTCTCTGAAAGATTTGTTGTCAAAAGGCGAACGCCACAGTTTATATCGTAGCCTACTCCTCCGGGGCTGATGACTCCCTCTTCATAGTCGGTGGCGGCTACTCCTCCTATTGGGAATCCGTATCCTTCATGACCATCTGGCAGCGTAATAGCGTATTTGTAGATCCCCGGCAGGTGCGCTACATCCGCGCATTGGATCAATGTTCGATCGGTTTTCATCTTTGAAAGCAATTCTTCATCAGCGAAGACCAAGCCGGGAACACGCATCCCTGGCTTGAAGCTTTTAGGGATGCGCCAAGTATATTCGCCTATTCTTTCCAGTGGAACGCTCATATCTCCTCTCCAAATTAATACCGTATAGGGCTTAATATAAACTATTTTAAAAGAGTAAAAGAGTTTAGTCCTCTCATTCTTTAGTCTTGACCATTAGAGGGAATGATAAAATTAAATCGGAAAAACGGGGACATTTTGATGTTAAAGGCGAATCATCATGAAGATATCTATATGCAGTGAGCTCTTCGAAGGATGGAAAATGGAAGAAGTTTTCGAATATATCTCCCGCATAGGCTATGAAGGCGTAGAGATCGCTCCATTCACGATCTCAAATGACGTGAGAAACGTGACAAAAAAGGAACGGAAAGAGATAAGAAGTTTAGCCTCATCCTTCAATCTAGAAATCGTCGGAACCCATTGGCTTCTCGTCGGCCCTAAGGGTCTCCACTTGACTCATCCCGATGAGAATACAAGGCGATTCACGGAGCATTATCTCTGCGAGCTTATAAAGTTCACAAGCGATATAGGCGGGAGAATCTTAGTCTTCGGATCTCCGAATCAAAGAAGCATCCCCGAAGGAGTGCCATTTAAGAAAGCCTGGAACTACGCTAAGGAAGTATTCTCTGCATGCAGCCGCTTTGCAGAGGATTATGATGCTGTTATCGCTGTGGAGCCTCTGACTAAAGCTTCAACAAACTTCATAAATACCGCGGAGGAGGCTATCCGCCTCATAGAAGAGGTTTCTCATCCAAACTTTAGACTTAATCTCGACGTTTACAGCATGCTGGATGAAGGGAAACCCCTGCCGGATATCATAAGAAGAAGCAGGGATTATCTGGTTCATTTCCATGTTAACGATGACAATAAGCTGGGTCCGGGTTTTGGAAAGGTAGATTTCCGACCGATCATCGATGCTTTAAAAATGATAAACTATAAGGGCTTCATTTCTGTCGAGGTCTTCGATTTCTCTCCCGGCCCCAAGAGAATAGCAAGCGTAAGCCTAGAGACGCTCAGGAAGCTCCTACGTGATTAGAATCAATCTGGTTATTAATCAAGCAAAGAACCAGTCTTTCTTCTAAGGTGTCATCTTCCTTAAACTAGGTCAGAAGATCGAGCCTTCAAGCTTGCAATCTTGGGTTCAAATCCCAGCGGCCGCACCGAACCGAAATCTACATTCCAATGGCCCCTCTTTTGAGATGCCAAAAATTAGAAAGATGCGGAAGTACTACGAATCCCTCAGAAAATATCATTTCATTTATAAAGAAAATTTTTCTGGGCGCAAAGAAGGAGAATGCGCAGATCTCCGAAAAAGGCTTAATAGCTAACTTTCAATAGAAAGCGTAGATGATCTATTATGGCTAAGATCACTTTTATTGGGGCGGGAAGCGTAGTCTTTGCCCGTTGATTGTTGAGTGATATTTTCAGCCATTCTGAACTGGCTGAGTCAACAATCTCATTGATGGATATAAATCCTGAAAGGCTTGATTTAATCACTAAGCTTGCAAGGTTGATGGCGTCTAAGTATGCGCCGAAAGCGAAGATTGAATCAACCTTGAACCGTAGAGAATCGTTAAAGGATGCTGATTACGTCATAATAATGATTCAAGTAGGCGGCTTAGAAGCGTTCGAAAAGGACATACTCATCCCGCTTAAGTACGACGTGAACCAGGAAGTAGGCGACACAATCGGGCTTGGAGGGGTATTCCGAGGGCTAAGAACAATACCTGTTCTCCTGGACATCTGCCGTGACATGGAGGAGCTTTGTCCCGATGCGCTTTTGATCAACTATGCCAATCCCATGGCGATAAATTGTTGGGCTATGAATGAGGCTACCAGCATCAAGAATGTCGGTCTCTGCCATAGCGTTCAGGGAACCGCGATGCAGCTGGCGAGATACATAAACGTGCCATACGAAGATGTTTCCTACTGGGTTGCCGGGATAAATCATCAAGCCTTCTTCTTGGAATACAAGTACAAGGGGGAAGATGCCTATCCGCTCATATGGGAAGCGATGAAAAGAAGGGAGATCTACGAGCAGGACAAGGTCAGATTCGAGATGATGAAGTACCTCGGCTACTTCATAACGGAGTCCAGTCATCATCTAGGCGAGTACGTGCCTTACTTCCGCACTACAGAGGAGAGACGCAGGGAATACTGTGAGCCGAGATGGTTCTATCTGGAGATATGCCAGAAAGCTTGGAAGCCTCATTACGAGCGGATTCAAAGGCAGATAAGAGGCGAAGAACCCATCGAGATAAGACGGTCTCATGAATACGGCATAGACATAATCTACTCGATGGAGACTGGTGATCCTTGCCGTATAAATGGGAATGTTAGGAATGAGGGTTTGATTACGAATCTGCCTCAAGGCTGCTGCGTTGAGGTCCCATGTCTCGTCGACAAGAACGGAATCCATCCTTGCTATGTTGGTGATCTGCCTCCTCAATGCGCCGCACTCAACAGAACAAACATTAATGTTCAGGAGCTCGCGGTGAAGGCGGCTTTAGAGAAAGACAGAGCGGCAGTTGTTCAAGCCGTCATGTTTGACCCGTTGACTTCTGCTCTTTTGACGCCTCGAGAGATTGAGAGAATGGTGAATGAGCTGTTCGAAGCTGAAGCTAAGTGGCTTCAGTTCTGAGGATGAACGAAATGCCATGAAATCTTGGATGCTCAGATTTTAGGCGCAAGCGTCTACAGTCTAAGCTGTTTCTTCATGATTCAAAACTATTTTTAACAATTAGGTTTATAGGCTATTAAAAATAATCATAATTATGTCTATATTTATCGTTCTAGGCGTCTAAAGATGTGGGATAAAGTCGCAAAGTGCTTAAAAGATTATCCGGAAAGGCTTGCTGTCGCTAAAATACTTATCCAGTACGGCCTAAGCATAAGAGACGGAAAGATTTACTGCGACAAGATCATGATTCCAGCTGTTGGAATAAGCCGAGTTGCAGGCGTCGATAGGAGAACAGTGACCTATACTATAAGAATGATTGAACGGAACCCTGAGCTCCGCGAGATATTCAGGCAGCTCAAACCAGCCGGAGCCTCGCTTAAAGAGGTTGCTAGATATCTAAAGCTAGGCGTGGTCGAGATCACCCCGGTTGATGCAAGAATGCCCGGGATTCTCTCCGGTTCAGCTAGCCTATTGGCTGAGAAGGGAATCAGCATCAGACAGGCGATCGTTGATGATCCTGAATTGACACCTGAGCCGAAATTGACATTGATCGCTGAAAAGAAGATCCCAGGAGAGATCATCCCTGAGCTCTTGAAGATTAAGGGCGTCTTGAAGGTCTCAGTCTACTGAAGATGTAGCTGGAAAATTCGAATCTTTGATTATTCCTTATGTGCTTCCATCTCGAGGTATTCATCTGCTTCAGTTAATTTAGTGCAGAATTTTTTCTTTAAATAGTTTATAAAGACTATGGTCTGATTCCTTTTTCGGTGTCCTGTGGAAAATTTTTTCTTCGTGTGATCTTTTGTTTTCTTTCCGCTTTTTGTTTTCTGGGCTTGTTTCTTTTGTATCAAGTGTCCCTAAATGTCTGAAAGTGTCTCAGAATGGCCCGAAATGGCTTTTTCTGTCTCAGAGCGTCTCTTGCTTTCCACCGCAGAATCTTTTTATTAAAGCAGCATACTTGAAGCCAAATACTCGTATATGGATTCGTATCCACGTTGTCCCGGGAAGACTTTCAATTCTACTTTAGTTCGATTGGAACCTGAAGAAGATCGGACGGAATGATCTCTTTCATGCCCCTTTCAATTCTACTTTAGTTCGATTGGAACTAATTCACATTCTTCTTTGTGACTTTGCAGATGAGCCTTTCAATTCTACTTTAGTT
>PIYJ01000049.1 GCA_003601725.1 Candidatus Bathyarchaeota archaeon | reverse complement strand
TCCGGGCTCAGTTACTCCTCAGTTCTACATCATCTCCACCTTATGGAAGAGGAGCACATAGTTACTAGAAGCAGTGAAAAGCCATACAAGTGGAAGTTAACCGGGGCAGGTCAGAAAAGACTGATTGAGATTTAAAAATATCAATTGAGAAAGCCAAACATGATGATTTTAAACTAGGAATTAATCTTCTTTCTGACCTTTAAAGAGGGTATAAATGATATGGGGAATAGTGTCCCTCATAGCCTTCAGTTTGAATGAAAGCTTAGATGGCCCTCCCCCTATAGAGGTTCGTCCAAGCTTGACGGCTCGTAAAATCTCATGTATATCTCTATTTTCACAGCGAATCATTGTATATGCGTCTCCCACAGTCTCCGCGGAGTGTGAGTCGCTCCCAGCTACTATTGGCAATCCTAGTTTACGGGCTAATCTCAAATTTTTCTTCAAGAAATAACCTGGGAGGGGAGTTATCGCCGAGAAGACTTCTATTCCATCAATAGGTAAGCCCCTCAAATCCTTCTCCTTTAGACCGCCGAAGAAGGGGATAGTTGGATGAGGCACTATAGCTAATCCCCGCTGTGCATGAATCTTCTTTAGAGCCACCAGTATCGGCAAGTTATCCTCTATTCTTTTTCTTATCCCTAAAGCCAGAATCTCACATTGTTTAGTCTTGACCTCTTGACCCGGTATAATGATGAGTTTGTCTTGTCTTCTCAGCGCTTCCATCGCGCCTCTAATCGTCTTGTGATCAGTTATCGCTAACCCATCTAGACCTTTACGTTGAGCTTCTTCTAATACTTCGCTAACTGATCCACTGGAATCGGAATACCACGTGTGAACATGCATATCTATCTTCAGTATCAACGGAGTCTAGGTCCTTCTAACGTTGTCTGTGAAACAGTAAGCATGCAAGTCAGCCTTCGATAAAAAAGGGGGAGGAACAGAGCAATGAATCTTTAGTCTTTTTCTAGATTTAAATTCTCATCAGCATGAACTGAAATGATCTCGCCGAAGTATAATGTGTGATAATCCCCACGTGGATAACAAGATGAAATAATAGCCGAGGGTAAATCTTCTTTGACGACCTTAATCTTGTAGGCAACCTTACATTCATAATGAATTATGCATTCTTCTATCATGGGAGATTTCACATGTCCGCTAGGAAGCAGCGTCAATCCCTTCTCTTTGAATTTGTTATGATCCCTTCCGGAAACAGTTCCGCAATAGCTGACTATTTCCTCCATTCCTCTTCTTGGAACATTCACTGTGAAGTCACCTGTTTCTTCTATGAATTGATAAGTATACCTTGAGGGTCTAACGGCTACGATAAAGAACGGTCTGCCCCAAAGTATCCCCGGTAACCCCCACCCGATAGTCATGACGTTAGCCTGCTTCGAAGTTCCGGAGACAAGCAAAAGCCCAGGTTGATCCATTCGCTTTATTGTTTCCTCTAAAAACCTAAATGTGGGAACCTCAATCTTCTTCATGCCTTATTGTTCTCCTCCCGGATTTTACCTCAATCATTTGATTAGAGACTACTACGAGTTTCCCTTAAGTGTTTTCACTAGTATCGGCGCAACTGAGACCTTAGCGTATTTATTCATAACGCTGTCGGTTCCAACAATCTCCTCCGCACCTGCTTCATTCAAGAGTCTTACAGCCTCTCCTAAGAGCAAAGCGTGAGAAACCCCTACGAATACTCTTTGAGCCCCCTGTTTCTTAAGTATCTTCACTGCGTTCGCGGCGGTTTTACCTGTGCTGATTATGTCATCAATTACAATGGCGTCTCTGCCCTTAACGTTCATCTGTTTTTCATAGGTCACAATCTCACCTGTATGTCGATCCCGCTTTTTCTCTAGAAAATCATATTCGGCGCCGATGGTCTCCGCCGCGTATCTTGCCCGTTCAATAGCGATCTCCTCATCGTCAGGAGATATGACAATCGGATCAACTAGGGCTCTCGAGGCGAAATATCTCGCCAAGTCTCTTGAAGCTGTCAGATTATACGTCGGTATCTTATACATGCTGAGTACTCTTCTGTTATGCACATCAACGGTGTAAAGAGCGTCAGCCCCCAGATTCTCAAGAATCTCAGCGATCATTCCGGAGCTCAAGCACTCCCCCTTCAGATATCTCCTGTCCTGTCGGCTGTATGCAAGGTATGGAACAAAGACCTTGACTGAATTGACTCCGAGATCCCTCGCGGTGTGAAGCATCAAAAAGAGTTCCAGTATATGGAGATCCTGAGGGGGATATAAGCTTTGAACGATCAGCAGTTCATCTTCAGAGGAGATGTCCTCATCGAATTTGAAGTAAAATTCGCCATCGGGGAATCTTTTAGTCTTCGTTAAAGCTAACGGAGCATTCAATAATGCACTGACTTTTCTGGCTAATTCCTTGGAACTTGGGCCTCCTACGATCTTCAACGATTTTTCCTCCGGGACAATGGAGAATTCCAATGGTTAGAAATAAACTTTAGCTTGCTTGATATACAATTGTTACTGAAGAATAAAAGATGTTACCTTAAGATCACTGTTTCCTTTCTCTGAGCAGCAAGAAACTTTTCAAGATCCTCCTCAGAGGGCATATTCTCAAAGTCTCCCTTCACAGTCACGACTAAAGCTCCAGCGGCATTTCCAATCTCAAGAGCCTCTTCAAGGGATCTTCCCCGCATCAAACTTGAGATGAACCCGGCGGCGAAGGCATCTCCAGCTCCAATCACATCAACGATCGGAACCTTATACGCCGGCTTTTTTGCTTCTTCACTTCGGGTGTAAGCCGCTGCTCCTTCTGCACCTAGCTTAACTGCCACTGTCTCAACTCCCATTGAAAGGATCTCCTCTGCAATCTTTCTGGGTTCTCTTTTTCCAAATAGTATCTCTGCGTCTTGAGGTTCAATAAGCACGATGTTTGCCTTCCTAAGCATAGGGATCAACGTCCTTTTCGCCTTCTCCTTGCTCCATAACCCCAACCTAATGTTTGTGTCTATCGAGATTTTGACGCCGGACTGAGAAGCTATCTCTAACGCCTTCAAACTTGCCTCTCGGCAGCTCCCGCTCAGAGCGGGAGTTATCCCGGTTAAATGGAATAGCTTCGCCTGTCTTATGTAATCTGGGTCAACGTCATCCACTGAGATCCTGCTGGCTGCTGATCCTCTTCTATAATATATTACGCTGCTTCTACCCGGTATCGGATAATTTCTCTGTATGAAGTAGATGCCGTTCCGTGCTTCTGGATCAACCTTAACTCTGGAAACGTCTAGCCCCTCGCTTCTTAATAGGTTAAGAACATACTTGCCGAATTCATCATTGCTTACCCGCGTGATGAAGCCTGCCTTAAACCCCAGCCTGCTCATCCCTATAGCAAAGTTTGCCTCTGCTCCAGCCGCGTGCTTCTCAAAGTAGACTACATGCCTTAAAGGTCCATTTGTGCAGGCATTAAACTGAACCATAACTTCCCCCATGGTTACAACATCTAACATTCATCTTCACCTAATGGATTCTTACAATCAGAAAGTTCTTAAAATTTCTGGGAGAACAGAAAGAACCGTCTTTTACCTTTTTATTTTTTCACATTTTAAAATGCTCCCAACCCTTGCGCTTTATGATTCTCGTCTCTCCGTCTACTTGTAGCCTAATCCTTCTTTCCTCTGTGGCAACTCCAATCTTCATTAAGGCCCCACCGGATCTTTCAATTTCCCTCTTTGTTTTTTCCCAAAGTTCAGGTTTAACTGTGACGATAAGTTCATATTCTTCTCCTCCATAGAGACTTAGCTCCCAAGGGTCAAGGTTATGTATCCTCGCAAATTCCACAGCTTCCTTCGCCACGGGTACACGGTTAATTATGAAGCCGACATTGCTTGCGTCAGACAGTTCATAGAGGCTCCAAGCCAATCCGTCGCTTGAATCTATCGAAGCGGTAAGTCCCCCGGTTCCGGAAAGAGCAAGCCCCTCCTTCAGTCTTGCCTTCGGCAACAGTACTGCTTCTTTTAATTTTTTTTCAATTTTTTTGGGAGCAGATAATCCTTCGAGAAGAATCTTTAGTCCCGCAGCGGTCTTCCCAAATTCACCAGTGACCGCTACGATGTCTCCAGGTCTAGCACCGCATCGACTAACCAATCTTTCTTTTTTGCTGAACCCCAAAAGGAAACAGCTAATTATTAGATCTGACGCTTCGTTTGTATCTCCCCCAATTACGTAGACGCCGTATTCTCTGGCTCCCTCATTCAAACCCGCTCCTGTCTCCTTCACATCGTCTTCTTTGAAGTCCCTTGGCAATCCTAAAGAAACAAGCATGACGAGAGGGGTGACTCCCTTGGCGGCAAAGTCGCTTACGTTCATGACGACGGCTTTTCTGGCCGCTTGCTTTAAGCTCATGCCCGGCGGCACATCAGTCTCCCCAACCAGCATGTCGGTCTTTAAAACGGCCAAGCGGTCCCCGTCAATGCTGATAGCGGAAACATCATCCTTGAAGCCCAACACAAGGCTGGGCATAACATCCAGTTGTTCCTGAATTATCTGAATTATCTTCTTCTCTCCCAACGATTCTAAACTCGCCAATCACGGCACCTTCATATCTAATAGTATTAGAAGAAGTAATGATTAAATTTTGATTTGTCAGTTCATATCAAGGATGGTTTCGTCTTCATGCTTAAAATTAGAACCTTTGTTGTAGGCAGAGATGAGGCGATCTGGGCGTACATTGCTAGCGGAGCATATAGAGATTACGAGGATTTCAGAAGCCTTTCAGTCGAAGAGATGCAAAAGTTGGAGAAATCCCCGACTTTCGATTCTTCCGGGATGTTCATCGCTGAATTAGACGGTAAACCCGCTGGGATAGTGAATGCGTACGTGGATAAGTTTCGGAAGGAAAAGAAAGGCTTCATATCGTGGCTTGGCGTTCTCCCCGAATATCGGAGACGCGGCGTCGGAAAAGCACTCGCTCAAAAAGCAATTGAGAGTTTAAAGGAGCGAGGTATGGAGATCGCTGAAACCGCTTTAGATTCAACCCGTGAAGTATGCATTCGCCTATTCGAAGATTTAGGGTTTAGACTTATTCGTTCTTCGAGCTTCATGAAGATGAGTTTAGATAAGATTCCATTCAACATAGGTGAGAACCGAGAAGTAGATATGCGAAAGCTAGATGTAACGTCTGAAGAAGACATAATTCTACTTAATAATCTTGAAAACGAATGCTTCAAAGAACACTTCAACTATAGACCATCCCAAATAGAGGAAACACGCCATTGGCTTCTGGAGAATCCTTGGCTTCAGTGGCAAGCATACTTTTTCGCCGAGTTAGAAGGCAAATCAGTCGGCTATATAAGCATAGGAATAGACGAGAAATACAACCGAGAAAAAGAGACGTTAAGCGGATGGATAAACGACATAGGCGTACTCAAGCCCTTCCGCAGAAGAGGAATAGGAACGGCACTGATGCTGAAAGGACTGAAGGAACTGAAAAACAAGGGATTAGAAAATGCTTTACTCTATGTGGACGACGAAAACCCCACAAAGGCGATAAAGCTCTACGAAAAGATAGGATTCAAAATAGTCAAAAAGACACAGATATACCAGAAAAAGATCATTTAAGCCTTTACAATCCAAGCCAAAGAAAGATTAACATATTTTAGAAACTTTAGAAATAAGAGACAAGAGACAAATAAGCCCCGGTAGCTAAGCTCGGTCATAGCAGCGGCCTCGTAAGCCGCAGGCCGCGGGTTCAAATCCCGCCCGGGGCTCCAAATTTGTATTGTTTTCAGTTTTCCAAAAAGACTGTATACATCTGATTTTTCATTCGTCATTTAACTTGATTTCTGCCATTTAAAATGCTTCTCTAGCGGAAGATTAAATATATGAAGGAAAATGACGAAAAATTTTA
Source organism: Candidatus Bathyarchaeota archaeon (assembly GCA_003601725.1). Taxonomy (GTDB): domain Archaea; phylum Thermoproteota; class Bathyarchaeia; order Bathyarchaeales; family DTEX01; genus B63. The sequence continues at coordinate 16,031 of PIYJ01000049.1, read as the reverse complement.
AGAAGAGACATTGATTATTTCGGCAATTCAGAGGAAGAATTCGATAAAACATTGTGATTAAGTATGATCAATAACTTGTTTCGGTTGAAGACGGCCCTACGCAGTATACTCTCTGATTTTCTTAAGGGGTTTGATAGAAGATTGAGAGTGTACCAGCGTCTTCTGTTGCGCCGTGCCAGTGTTTCTCTCCAGCCGGTATGATTATGACATCGCCTTCATTAACAACGACCTCTTCATTATCGGTTGCCACTATCCCTTTTCCCTGTAATACGTAAAGTATTTGCTCGTTGTCATGGATGTGGATCAGGTTTCTAGTTCCCGGAGGAAAAGTAACGATTCCAATCCTGAAATCCTTTGAGACCATAGTTTCGTCAGCCAGAATCTTTACCTCAACAGGTTTGCCACCTGTAAACAATCCTCAGTTTTCTTCTCCACCTTAATATCTTTAGCTCTTATCCCCTTCATAGCGCTACAACTTCTAACATAATCCTCCTCCATCATGTATATAATGTAATAAAAGGTTTCATCTTAAAGGCTAGGATAGGAATTCTATGATTAGCGCTCCTAAAAAGCTTGAAAAAAGGCTGACTGGTAAGATAACAAAAAATAGCATACTATATGTCTTTCCAAGAAAAGTGAATGTGGCCAACTCAAGAAAAGATAGGTATGGGGCTTCCACCAGAATTCTCGCTAAGATCATCATTATCACTGCAATACTTATTGGCATAACCAATAAAAAGCTGAGGAGCATATTGATCAATATGAGGTTCATGCTCCTAATTACTGCACCTGCCAAAAAATTTAAATAAAAGGCCGTAAAGACTGCTCCCCCAACATTCTCCAAATCCAAGTAGAGCCTAACCATTAGATGAGAGAGACAGACGCTTAGAAGGAAGCTTACCGTGAGAATCTTCCCCTTCTCCGAGGGCATTTCAATTCAACAATTGAATTATTAGAAACGAAATAAAATATAAAATATATTAATTAGCGTGTATCTGGCTAGATTTGGTGAAAATTGAAGCTAAAAAAATATTTAAGAAGATCCGTTCCTATAATTTTTGTTCTTGTAGTCTCTTGGCATATAATAAATTTCGTGCTTCTTCCATTATCTCTCGAAGAAGAGTTAACTACGATTCGAAATTTGGTAATCGTCGTGAATGAACCTAATGTCGAAAACGAAATTTTTCTAAAAAGCCCGGTAATTTTGGAAAATCCTTCAAGTGAAACGGTGAGAGTTAGCAGCATTATAGTTAATTTTAAGTGCAACGGATATTACATTGGCGGGTACAAGAGGGATTTCCAAAATCCCATTCGAATCTCCAGCTCCAAAAAACATGTGGAAGAGGTCTTCATAACGAATAATCTCCTGTCAAACTATGTAGGGGAGAAGGTTATGATTGAGGTTAGAGTACAGGTAATTGTTGAGACGGACCACTTAAAAGACATACCTCTAAATAGGGTCGCTTCATTTGAAATTCTCATTCCCAAATAAAAGCTGAAAAGATGAAATCTTCAATAAGGATCTACAATATTTTTCAAGACAACCGAATGTTAAATTAACGGATAAGCACGTTTTCATAAAAATTCAGACAAACCTTAAATAATGTTACCAGCATTCTAATTAAATAGAGGGTTACCCCCTAAAAAGGAGTTAGAATAATTGGAGAAACATGCTTATAGTGCAATTCTCTGCGCAATAATATTATCCGCTAGTCTCCTTGGACTTAATCTGCCATCGCCATCAAAAGTCTCTGGACAAGAAATCCCACGTGAAGACACGCTAATAGTCTCGGACGCTTGGGGTCCCCCTGCAGGCTGGAATCCAATGTTACCTAATACTGCATGGGGAACCGAACTAATGTATCCAGCATTGTTCTTCTATAGTACACGTGATGATGTTTGGATTCCCTATTTAGCAGAGGGATACAAATGGGTTAATAAGTACACTTTGGAAGTCACGATTAGACCTCAAGCTAAATGGTGGGACGGTACTCCAATAACCGCTGAGGATGTGGTGTTTACATTCGAACTGGGCAAAAAGTACGTTATCGGCTGGCTTTCACCCTTCTGGGACTATTTAGACAGCGTTACGGCTGTCGACGAAAGGACAGTTAGGTTCGCAACTAGCGAAGAGAAGTTGAACTACTTCCAGCTTGTAGGCTTGCTGCATGGAGTTATGATACTGCCCAAGCATAGATGGGCTCCTATTGAAGAAGAGTACGGCCAAGGAATAGTAAGCGAGTTCCGAGATGACGATCCGGCAAAGATCATTGGCGCAGGCCCGTACAGACTTTTAACATGGACTGAGGACATGTGGTACTATGAGAGGGTTGACGACTGGTGGGGCAGAGATATATTCGGCCTTCCAGGACCCAAATATATAGCACACAAAACCTTCAAAGACAATGTAGCAGCAGCAAACGGTTTCGAAGCGGGAGAAGTAGATGCGTGCGGTCACTTCTTCGCCAAGATCTATGAAATGTGGGAGGTTAAAGGTCTACCTATAAGAACTTATTATCTTAACCCCCCCTATTATATCGGGTCTGGCATAATCCATCTATACATTAACTACGCCAAATATCCATTGAGCGATATCAACGTAAGAAGGGCGATCGCCTACGCTATACCCTATGACGCCTTGGTTTCTAAGGCATACTTCAACTATAGCGTCAGGTCCGCTCCCGTTCCAATACTGCACACAATACCTGGCTATGCAAAATGGATAGACCAAGACCTAATAGAACAGTACGGATTCGAGTATGATCTAGAAAAGGCGAAACAGATCCTTGACGATGCGAACATCACTGACAGGGACGGAGACGGAGTCAGGGAGATGCCTGACGGAACAAAACTTGGAACATTCACGATAAGTGTGCCCTACGGATGGACCGATTGGATGATGATGTGCAACATGATCGCTACTAACCTCCAAGAGATAGGCATAGACTGCGTGACAGAGTTCCCAGACTTCACAGTCTGGTGGGACCGCCTAATCAAAGGCCAATTCGACCTTATGGAGTCATGGGACGGAGGAATGGGATTCGATCATCCATGGAACTCCTTCAGGTTTGTTATGGATCCAAGGCTAACAGGACCAGTGGGGAAGGACTACCCAGCCGGCAACTGGGAAAGATACACAAACTGGGAAGTAACAAGCCTCATTGATACAATAGCTAAAGAGACAGATCCAACCAAACTAAAAGAGGCTTACTCAGAGCTTCAAGAAATATTTCTCAGAGATTTGCCTGCTATACCGATGTTCTACGGTGCTTCATGGTACGAATTTAGGAATGACAGATGGGTCGGATGGCCAACCGAAGAAAATCCAGGCTGGGCCTCGCCTTACATGTGGAACTACCCGGACAACTTGCCTATGTTCTTCCACATAGTCAAAGCAGGCGAGACACCCACAGTGCCAGCGTGGATAACCGAGATGCAAATACCAACCTCAGAGATACTCGCAGGAGCCGCAGCTGCTCCTGAACCTCTACCAGAGCAGCTCGCGCCGCTTGAAGAAATAAGAAGCGACATTACAACGCTATCTGAGAATGTAGATGCCCTATCAACAAAAGTAGATGATCTATCAACTTCGATGCAAGAAATATCCTCTGCGATAAGCAATCTATCCACAAGCCTAGCAGGACTAACAAATTTGACAACGCTCATCTACGCCCTCATAGTATTGCAAATAATAACCCTAATAGTAGCGGCGGCAGCACTCATGAAAAAGTAGATCCGCCAAAAATTTCCCTTTTATTTTTTTTAAAAAATGAATAAAGGGTGTAACATTTGTTTGAGAGGCCTATTCTAACGATACTCGTTTGGGGGCTTCTACTCGAGATTTTGGGTTTAATATACTTCTCCATGCAAAGTTACAAGTTCGAGTTCCAATACATATTAATCCTCTTCCTTTTTAATCTAACATCTTTTATACTGGTTTTACTTAGCTTATTAAGGAGGTCCAGGCTAAGAAGACGGTGAAAAGAAGATGTCACCAGTACTGCGTTTCCTGATCAGGAGGATAGGCTTTTTCGCTTTAACTTTCGTTGTCTTCACGCTAGTCATATTTACGTTGCCTAGAGCTATCCCAGGAAACCCCTTATCGACGCTTCTATCACAGCTCTTCCAGCAAGCACAAGCTAACCCCGAACTGATAAGAGCCGTCTACAAAAGGCTTATGGACGAGTTCGGCGTAGGAAAACCCCTACATGAACAGTTCCTACTATTCATATCCAGAACACTTAAGGGAGACCTCGGAACCTCAATAGCCTTTTACCCGCGGAAAGTAGCCGACATAGTCTTCGCTTATCTTCCTTGGTCGTTAGGGCTTCTCATACCCGCCGTCCTCACATCTTGGATCATAGGTAACATGCTTGGAGCTCTAGCTGGCTACAAACGTACAACAGCCCTCGACAATGCAATGCTTCCAGCCTTCCTAACTCTTTCGCAGACTCCCTACTACTGGTTAGCGATGATCTTTCTTTACATATTCGCTGTTAATCTAGGCTGGCTCCCAATAGGAGGAGCATATTCTTCAGGTAGAATTCCAAAACTCACCTTAGACTTCATAGTGGACATGCTCCGGCATTACGTGCTGCCCTACCTATCTATACTTTTAAGCTCTATGGGAGGATGGGCGATAGGAATGAGGTCCATGGTAATCTACGAGTTAGGCTCAGACTATGTTGATTACGCTGACTCACTTGGCTTATCAGACAGTAAGATCCTTCGGTACGTATTCAAAAACTCGATGCTGCCCCAAGTTACCGGTTTAGCCTTGAACTTCGGCTCAATTCTAGGCGGTTCCCTCATAACTGAACTGGTATTCAATTATCCGGGGACAGGATTCCTCCTATTCAGAGCTATAAGTACGCTTGACTATCCTCTTATCCAAGGCGTATTTATGCTGTTAATCTCAACTCTCCTCCTTGCAAACCTAATAGTAGACTTCGTATACGCCTATATCGATCCTAGAATAAGAACCGGCTATATAGGTGAATAGTATGATTCCCCCAATATTGAAAAACCTACTAAGAATAAAAAAGTTTGACATAAGTGTATCCATCATCCTCTTCATAACACTAGTCGGCATCATCGGACCGTTTGTCTATACTGTAGATCCGACCGCACTACATGCTCCCCCAGAAGTTCCGCCGAACAATAAGTACCCCCTAGGCACTGACAGTTATGGAAGAGACCTTCTGGCTCAACTTCTCCATGGAATCAGAAGCTCCCTTTATATAGGCTTAACAGCCTCTCTCATTTCCCTAGCAATTGGAGTAACAATAGGTGCGGTCGCAGGATTTAAGGGAGGAATAACTGATGACTCGCTAATGCTTGTGACGAATGTTGTGTATGCGTTGCCCTCAATAATGCTAATGATGTTAATAGCGGCTTATCTTAAAGAGCGAAACCCTCTTTTCGTAGCATTAATTATAGGTTTAACGTCTTGGCCGTGGGTTGCTAGAGCGGTTAGATCACAGTTGATGAGTCTTAAATCGCGTGATTTCTTAGCTATCAGTCGAATGGCAGCACTCAGCGACTTGAAAATAATGTTTGAAGATTTAATACCCAACATGGCCTCCTACATTTTTATGGCCTTTGTTCTCTTAATGTCGGGAGCCATGATTGCTGAAGCAGGTCTAAGTATGATAGGACTCGGAGTCACTAGAGGAGTCTCCCTAGGAATAATTTTATACTGGGCTCAACTTCTGGAAAGTGTCCGTAGGGGGTTATGGTGGTGGTTTATCCCCCCAGGAGCATGTTTAGTCTCACTAGCAACCTCAATGCTCTTGCTGTCTACATCTTTAGATGAATATTTTAGCCCTAGACTCAGGGGGAGATAAATGAGCACTTTGCTGCTTGAAGCTGAAAGAGTTAAATCTTATTATCACACTAGAGAAGGAACCGTTAAAGCGGTTGACGACGTAAGCTTAGATGTTGAAAACGGTATTATACTTGGATTGGCAGGAGAATCTGGATGTGGCAAATCAACCTTAATGAACACATTGATGATGAAAATACGCCCACCACTCTATTTAGTTGACGGTGAAATAATAGTTGATGGTGAACGAATATCCAAGATGGAAAGAAAGGAAATCAAGAAGAAGATTTGGGGCGTAAAAATCTCTCTTGTCCCTCAATCAGCTTTAAACGCTTTAATGCCAACTAAAAGGATTATAGACTTCATTAGAGATGTTGTCAAGTTTCACGTAGATGTTTCTGACGGTGAAATCGTCAGTATGGCACGTAAAAGATTTGAGGAGTTAAATTTACCAGAAGACTCATTATACTTGTATCCTCATGAATTGAGTGGAGGGATGAAACAGAGAGCTGTAATCGCAATATCGACTCTTCTCAATCCGAAACTTCTGATAGTTGATGAGCCTACATCAGCTTTGGACGTATCGACTCAAAAACGCGTCTTGAAGCTTTTATTAGATCTTAAAAAATTCAAGATTATTGATAGTATAGTATTCGTGACACACGATATAGCTGTTCTCAGACAGATAGCAGATAGATTAGTAATTATGTATGCTGGAAAAATCGTTGAGTCAGGAACTTTGGAAGACGTATTAAGTAACCCAAAGCATCCATACACAGCTGGTCTAATACACGCAGTTATTACCCCAGAACCTGAAATACGGAAGAGAGGGCTTGTCTCAATACCGGGAGAACCCCCAAACCTTATTAATCCGCCTTCAGGATGCAGGTTCCATCCAAGATGCTTGCATGCTATGCCGATTTGTAAAAAAGTTGTACCAGAGCTTGTCGACATAAGTAATGGGCGTAAAGTATCTTGCCATCTGGTAAAAGCGTAAGGAGAAGCAGAAATGTTACTTAAAGTTAAGGATCTCTCCAAAACATTCATTGTTGGACTATTAAGGAAGAAGGAGATTCATGCCGTAAGAAAGGTCTCCTTTAACATTAAAAAAGGAGAATTTATTTCCCTAGTAGGAGAAAGCGGCTCAGGCAAAACGACGACATCTAGAATGATTCTGCGCATCTTAAAACCATCTTCCGGATCTGTAATCTTTGAGGGGAAAGATCCTTGGGCACTCCATAAGATTGAAGATTTGAAATGGTATTGGAAACAGGTGCATGGGATCTTCCAGGATCCCTTCGCGTCATTCAACCCGCTCTACAAAGTAGACCGAATACTATATCAAACTTTTAATTTGCTGAATATTGAAAGCGACGCTGAGAAAGAACATTTGGTAAAGGAATCATTAAAAGAGGTGGGATTAAGACCTGAAGAGGTTCTGGGGAGATATCCTCATGAACTAAGTGGTGGGCAGAGGCAAAGAATAATGATTGCAAGATGCTATCTTCTGAAGCCTAAACTGATAATTGCTGATGAGCCCATAAGCATGATAGATGCTTCAACACGTGCTGGAATACTCAAACTCTTTTCAGATCTGCGAAACAACTACGGAACATCAGTTATATTTATAACTCATGATTTAGGGCTGGCCTATTATGTAAGTGACAGAATAATGATAATGCATAACGGCTCAATTGTAGAAGAAGGAACTCCTGATGAGATAATGGAACATCCGAAGCATCACTACACGATGAGACTTAAGGAAGATGTCCCATTACTATACAGAAAATGGAAGGGTTTCTAAAGTGATCGTCTTCAACTGGGATTCTGAACCTTTAATCTTCTCCGAAGCTTTATCTATGTTGAAGCATTTCCTACTTGTTTTAATCTTTTCTTTGGTTCATTCTTTGAATGATGCTTTCTAGCATTTCTTCAGTGAGTGCTCCGTTGCTGAAGGAGATTAAGTTTCTTAAAGGCATATATTTCATCATTTCCGTGAACATCTTAATGACATTCTTTTCAGAGGAGGCAAAGATGGGATGTCGCTCGATAAACTGTTGGATCATCGGCTTGAATACCTCTGAGGCTACAGGATCCTTCATGACGTCTCCTATGGTAGAATTTCTATGGAACTTCTTTCTTATTTGAACGGTGGATTTTACATATATGGTATCCTTCAGAACTATGTCTCTTGAGGATTTTCCGACAAGTATTTCATACTCTCCGCTTTCCACATGCCAATCTTTAAGTTCTACATCGTAATACGCAAAGGCTCTCTTGTCTAAGGTAAATACTACTTCCTTCTCTTCCCCCGAGATAAGCTCCACCTTTTCAAATCCCTTTAGTTCCTTCTCAGGTCTTATCACGCTGCTTTCTACATCTCTCACGTAAAGTTGTACTACTTCTTTCCCCGGCATTTTTCCTGTATTCTTTACTTTTACGCTTACCCTCAAAGTATCCTGATCCGTCATCTCTTTCTTATCCAAGCGAAGATCAGAATATTCAAAAGTAGTATAGCTCAGCCCATAACCGAATGGGAATAGAACCTCCATTTCCTTCTTGTCATAGTATCTATAACCCACAAAAATTCCTTCCCGGTATTCTACTCTGTCGTCTTCTCCCGGGAAATTCAAATAGGACGGATTATCACTCAGTTTCTTCGGAAAAGTCTCCGCTAGCTTGCCAGATGGGCTAACTACGCCGAAAAGCACATCTGCCACTGCTCCTCCCCATCCCTGCCCTCCCAAGTATGTCTCCAGAATGCCTTTTACTCTGTCAATCCACGGCATCTCCACAGGAGCACCGTTAGATAGAACCACTACAAGGTTCTTTTGAACCTTCGAGACTTCTTCGATTAATCTGTTATGATTTTCCGGCATCTTCATATGATCTCTATCGTACCCTTCTGACTCGTATTTTTCCGGAAGACCCGCAAATATAACTGCTACTTCAGATCTTTTAGCGATCTCCTTGGCTTCAGCTATTAACTTCTCATCTACCACGTCGCTGTCCAGTCTATATCCATCAGCGTATAGAATCTCTACTTTGCCCTCTACCTTATTCAATATTTCTTCATAAGCAGTGTCCAACGTGGGGTTCACATGGGAGCTCCCCAGACCTTGATATCTCGGGGTTTTAGCAAAGGCACCAATTAAAGCAATGGTTCCCTTCTTCTTTAATGGAAGGATCTCATCTTCATTTTTGAGGAGAACAAAACATTCTCTGGCTACTTCTCTTGCCAATTTATGATGAGCTTTTTTATCGTAAGTTGCGTTTTCTTTTTTATTCTCTATCGCCTTAAATACTACCCTCAAAATTCTTTCTACCGCTTTATCCAAGACCTCTTCAGGTAGTTCTCCTTTTTTTACCGCTTCAATTATCTTTCTATCTCCCAATCCTCCATCATAAGGCATCTGAAGATCTAATCCTGCTAGAAGCCCTTTTACTCTATCATTTACCGCTCCCCAGTCGGATACGACAAACCCTTCGAATCCCCACTCCTCTCTGAGAATATTGCTTAGGAGATAAGCGTTTTCAGAGCAGTACTCGCCGTTTACCTTATTGTACGCGCACATCACGGTCCAGGGGTTTCCTTCCTTCACCGCCTTCTCAAAACTTGCAAGGTATATCTCTCTTAATGTCCTTTCATCAACTATGACGTTAACGGTTAATCTTCTATGCTCCTGATTGTTGGCACAGAAATGTTTTATAGAAGTGCCCACTCCTTGACTCTGTACGCCCTTTATGTAGTAAAGAGCCATTTCCGAGGCTAGAAAGGGATCCTCCGAATAATATTCAAAATTTCTTCCGCAAAGAGGAGACCTTTTTATGTTTACCCCGGGGCCGAGGATAATGGAGACTCCTTCTGCTTGGCATTCCTCTCCAATCGCGCTTCCTACTTTTTCTATCAGTTTCCTATCCCAAGAAGAAGCCAAGGTTACAGCAGTTGGGAAGCAGGTGGCGGGAACACTTTTTCCAAAGCCCTCTTTCTCTTGCTTTCTTAATCCATGAGGGCCATCCGTCATCATTATTGAAGGAATCCCGAGCCTCTCTATCGGTTTCGTATGCCAAAAACCTAACCCTGAGCATAAAGACGCTTTTTCTTCAAGACTCATCTGAGAAATTAAATTTTTAATGTTCATTTTTTTCCCCACACAAATGTATGCGTAGCTAATTTATTTAATCCTTTTTGTCTTATCTGCTTTGTGGGATAACTATTTTTTTTGGGGAGTCTACCATGTATTTTTAATGTACATCAGCGCGGTTTCAGGATAGTTTTCTTCGAGAATACAACTCTTGCATTGTAAAACTCACAATGATGCTTTCAGTCTGCCCTTTTGAGCCTCTAACTTTCAAGAGAAACGTAAATCAAGGCAAACTTTTGTATATTATTTGTCGGTTCTTCTATCTCGTCTTGCTATTAAAATGGCTGAAACTTTGCTTTTTCCGAGAAATTTAAGCGATAACATACATCTAGCCCGGGGCTCCAAATCCGACAAGTCTCTACACGCAAAATGAATGGGATGAAGAAAGTTGAGCAGGGTAGCAGTAATAAAAATACTTAGAAATACTTTGCTTGGAATCGAGGATGTCGTCTGCTGTGGTCTTCATCGCTATGTTCACCATAAAATGTATCCTCACCTGTCTTTCACATTTCCATTCTTTTCCCGTTTCAACGTTCTGATATTGTAGCCCAAAGTTTTTAGCTGTGCTTCTATCTCTTTAGCTTTTACGGGTATATCGAATCTTCCTGTTTCCGGGTTTCTAGCGAATATCTTTGAAAAGTTTCGCCGAGCTATATAACACAAGAGTCCACGGTCTTCTCGTATAGAAAAATAATTGAGGAAAGGGATATCAGTCTCTTCGTTAGAAATTTACGCATGGAAGAATTACAGAATCTTCAAAGGGTTAAAGATTTCTTTTTCCAAAAGCTAACGGAGATAGGGTACGACGGAGTTATCGGAGCCGCTGAATTTAAAAGAGTCTATGATGAGTTGATGCCGATTCAAAAGAGTAAACTGAAGGAGATCTGCCGTGAACAATTCCAGAATCTCATGAAACATGGATCGATCATCTGCATAGGCATAGCTTATCCGGAATATGCGATTAATCGTATCAATCTACGAATGAAAAATGGAGCCCTTGATAAGGACTCGTGGAACATATACGCAAAGGAGTATCACAGAATAAACAAATTCTTGAATGCCATTGCGAAAGAGATCGCGGATCTCTTCGGCGGTATACCAATACCGGCAACAGTCGAGGGAATCGATGCGAAGAACGTTAAGGACTATTACGGGTTGACTATTTCCCATAGAGTTGTAGCCGAAAATGCCGGCTTAGGATGGCGAGGGAAAAATGAGCTTATTGTTAATGAGCGATTCAGTTGTGCCCTGAGATTCGCCTCAATAGCAACGAACCTCCCATTGATTCACGGAGAGAAAGTCAAAGATTCATGCGGGCAATGCGAGGCTTGTCTCGAAGCCTGCTCAATCCTAAAAAATAAAGGTAAACTGGAAGATTACAGGGAAAATTGTAGAAGATACATAGTCCATCTTCGTCTAGAGGCTGAGGTATGCGGAAAATGCATCAAAGCTTGTTATTACCACAGCATATTCAGCGGGAATTTCAAATTAAAATAAGCTTGGGATTGGAAAATGAAGTACGGCATACTTGACTATTATAAAAAACCTGAAGAAATTGAGTGGGTGCCCGATAAATATTGGAAGATTGGATTTGAATATTTCATCAGATTAACTGTGGATGCCGCTGTTCTGGATGAGAACAAAATATGCCTAGTAAAAAGGAAAGAGGCCCCTTTTAAAGGATCTTGGCATCTGCCTGGAGGGTTTGTAAGAAAAGGTGAGAATCTAATGGAGGCGGTGAAAAGAAAGGCGAAGGAGGAGACTGGATTAGAAGTTGAGGTAAAAAATCCAATCGGAGTATATGAACTATACGACCCGAGAGGCCACATCGTAACTATTGTATGGAGATGTCGTCCCAAAGCTGGAAAACTGAAAGAAAGTGCAAGATACTTCGAAAGGGATAATCTGCCAGTGAATATTGAGTTTCAACATGAAAAGATAATCAAAGATGTATATGATGGTTAGATTTGCTTGGAGAGATCCCCTGCGGAAGATAGCGAGATAATTCATTACTTATATGCCGTAGTTAAAAGATTGATCTATGATTGTCCGCTTATCTCCTCAACAGTTCGGTTCATAGTCACTTCAGCTATGTCACGGCTGTATTCTATGATCCGCCTTGAGTTATCGATGATTAATCGAAGAATCGATGAAACGTTCGGATCCATCTTCTTAGTAGACATCAAAGTGATCAGGTCGCTCTCCAAGGCAGCGAAGGCCTCTGTCTCAGAGATCAATTTATCCGCCCGATTGTAATCCCTCTTGAAGAGAGCCTTAAGAGCCTCCTCAAAGAAGAAGTGTGCCCGAGAGTTAAACTTCAAGATTTGAGAATAGACCTCCCCGTCGATGGGTACATTCAGAAATAACATCTGATCCCTTATCATCTTCTTAAGCGTCAATATGTTATTCGCCAAGCTCATCGCGTTGTTTGCGATGCTTCTTATGTCGTTCGCAACGATCCTGTAGCCGAGAAACTCCTTCTTCGTCTTGAATCCTAACTCCTTGAATAGGTCCTTCTCTAAGCCATATTTGAGCTGACGAATCACGTATAGATTCAACCGGTTTACGTCATTACAGGTTTCAGCTACGCTATTAATCAGTTTCTCATCCATGCTCTCCAACGCTAGGATGGCATCCTTATTCGCTGATAGAGCTAAAATAGCCATTCTACGGATGGCCTTCTCTACGGGAAACTCAGGGTGATCTATGAGGACCTGAATGGTAATCTTCTTGGAGGTTTCATCTATTATCTCTGAACCGAGAAGCATATTCTTAATGAGGCTATTTATGGCCGCTTTATGCTCTGAAAGGGTCTCTTCATCTTTAAAGTAGATCTGAATTATGTTTGCGCTGACAACGTATAGGGAGATGATCTTTCGGCATACTGATTGCGGATCATCAGCTGAACTTACGGATATTTTATACTCTTTGAGGCGAGGTTCCTTGATCTCCTTTCTTCCTTCAAGAATCCTCCTTGGAAGTAAGAGCAGCGAAGAGTCATCTTGTACCTTGAAGGCTATCTCTTCTCCTTTTCCTAATTTGAGTTCCTGAATCCACCTTTTAGGCAAAGATATAATATAGGACCCTCTCCCTGTGAGTTGGATTTTTCTATATCCTAAATCTCGTTTCATTTATCTCACGTATATATTTCATTTATCTGAATATGAATGATTTTTAATAAAGTTATATGTAAAGTGAAGATATTCACTATGATTTCTATGCTAGAAGTCCAAAGAATAACGAAGAGAATCCTTGTAAGGGAGGAATTCTGCTTTGCATGTGAGCTCTGCGAGGGTTACTGCACTGTATAGCATTCCAAATCAAAGACATCATTAAAGATTACATGAAGGAGGCTACGTATTGAAGACGAAGCGAAATTTTAAGAAGATCATTCCAGTCTCGCATAGACCCTACGGTAAGTTATATGCTTATTAACCTACGGCTTTCTCTTTTTGTATAAAGATAAATTTAAACATGAGATGTCTAAGTCTCTACGTAGGTCTAAGCAGGGAGCATAGCGATGCACGAACATTGCGGAGTGGTTGGAATATTCTCTTTTGAAGGGCATAACGTAGTTCCCATGCTTCTTCTGGCGTTAGAGTCTCTCCAGCATAGGGGACAGGAAGCTTGGGGCATAGCGGTTCCCGGGGCTCCTCCTTTCAAAAGAGCTGGAATCGTCTCTCAATTCGTTGAGAAAGAACCTAAACGTATCGCTGAGCTGAACGGAAAAGTTGGGATCGGACATGTTCGATATTCCACGACGGCTAAGTCAACTTTGAGGAATGCTCATCCAATCCGAATAGGGTCCCATCTACATGAACATGGCTTCTGTATAGCACATAATGGGACTCTTGAAAGGGAACTTCTCATTGAATGCTTGTCAGAAGAAGGGATTTCTTCGCCTCAAGGCAAGACGGATACTGAATTAATGGGGTTGGGTCTTTATAGGAATATAAAGCAAGGTAAGAGTTGGGTTGAATCTTTTGAGGCTTTGAATCCTTATCTTAACGGGGCCTTTTCAGCAGTCATCTTAACGTCTAAAGGAGAACTGATAGCTGCAAGAGACGAGAAGGGATTTAGACCATTATGCCTCGGATGGCACGAAGAAACTTCCTCATATATCGTTGCTTCTGAAAGCTGCGCCTTAGACATCATCGGTGCAAGGTTGATCAGAGACATCGAGCCCGGTGAGATAATAAAAATAAACAAGGAAGGATTAACGTCCGAGAGATTTTCAGTTCAGGAACGCCATGCACATTGTCCCTTCGAGTATACCTACTTTGCCAATCCAAGTTCACGTATAGAAGGCATTAACGTGTACATGGCGAGGAAAAATATCGGACGCTTATTAGCGGAGATGTATCCCCTCGATGGAGATATAATCGTTCCCGTTCCCGACTCTGCAAGGCCGGCGGCTTTAGGTTACTCTGAGAGGTCCGGGATTCCCTTTGAGGAGGGCTTGATGAAGGATCGTTATCGTAAAAAGGGGAGTTGGCGGAGCTTCATTGAACCTAAAAAGAGGGAGGACGTGGTCTCTAATATCATGACGATAAGGGAAGCTGTGGATGGGAAGAGAATAATCCTCATTGATGACAGCATAATAAGGGGAACAAGCTCTAGGATAATCGTGGGGAAGAAGCTTAAATCCGCTAAGGAGGTCTCTTTGCTTCTGACTTTTCCACCCGTCATGTATCCGTGTTACGCCGGGATAGACTTCCCAACGCAGAAGGAGCTCCTCGCATACAGAGTCTGCAAGGGCATAAAGGATCTTGATGAGATAAACCGAAGGATCGCGAAGCACATAGGGGTCTCTTTCCTGGGATATAACAGCGTGGAGGGTCTCAGCCGAGGCATCGGTATACCATTATCTCAGCTTTGTCTTTCATGCACCACAGGGGATTACAGCTGTCTAAAAAGAAGACCGAGATTTAAAACAAGAAAGGAAATGAAGGGATAAGATACGTGACTGATAAGATTGATGTGATTCTGGTTGTTGACTTCGGCGGTCAATACTGCCACCTTATTGCAAGAAGAATCAGAGAGTTAAATGTCTACTCCGAGATAATTCCCCCCAGCGTAACTGAGGAAGAGATCGGAGAGATAAATCTTCGTCTTAATGTTAGAGGGATTATCCTTTCAGGCGGGCCGTCCAGCGTTTATGAGATTGATGCTCCTAAAATCAACCCTCAAATTCTCAACTTAGGAATTCCCATACTTGGATTGTGTTATGGCCATCAGCTGATTGCTTATCTCCTCGGAGGAGAGGTGAAACGCGGAGCAAAACAAGAGTATGGTGTGGCTTATGTAACTATTGATAAACCGGTTGGCATTTTGAAGGGACTAAACAGCATTGAAAAGGTGTGGATGAGTCACGGTGATACCGTTCAAAGCCTACCTGAGGGGTTCGAAGTTTTAGCGCACACTGAGAATTGCCCCGTAGCCGCTTTTCGTCATCAAGAGAAGGCATTGTACGGCTTGCAGTGGCATCCGGAGGTCATACATACGGAGCATGGAATGGAGATTTTAAAGAATTTCCTCTTCGAGGTCTGTGGGTGTAAGGCGAATTGGAAGCCATCGTCACTTATAGACGAAAAGATTGAAGAGATAAAGAAGAGGGTTGGAGAAGGAGAGGCAATCATCGCCTTAAGTGGGGGAATAGACTCCAGCACATCAGCGGTCATCGCTGCGAGGGCTTTAGGGGAAAAATTGACGGCGGTCTTCGTCGATCATGGATTCATGAGAGAAGGAGAACCAGATTTTGTCAAGGAGACCTTTGAAAAACTAGGTGTGAAGGTCATCGTGGTTGACACTCGTGAACGGTTCTTCAAAAAGATGAAGGGAATAGTCGATCCCGAAGAGAAGAGAAGAATCATTGGAAGGGAATTCATAAGGATCTTTGAAGAAATAGCTAAGAAGATAGGCGCGGAGCATCTTATACAGGGAACCATCTATCCCGACAGGATAGAATCAGGATTTCGGAAACACTCAGACAAGATTAAGAGTCACCACAACGTAGCTGGGCTTCCGACGAAGATCGAATTCAAGAGCATCATTGAGCCTCT
>PIYJ01000048.1 GCA_003601725.1 Candidatus Bathyarchaeota archaeon | reverse complement strand
TTGCTCAGCGCCTTGTAAATGCTGCGCCAGTCTTCTTTGAATCTTATTTGTAGATGATACGGCAAGTCATGGGGATAAGCTAAAAGATCAGCTGGCCCTTCATGGTTTCCTTGAAGAAGCACGACTCTCTCAGGGAAAAGAACCTTCAAGCTTAAAACAGTGTAATAAACCTCCGGTGAACGGAACCCCCTGTCGCCGTAGTCCCCGAGAAATATTATGTGTATCTCCTCTTTCTTCAAGGCTTTCTCTATGAATCCCGATTCTCCCAAAATATACTCGAGGCTTTTGAGGTCTCCATGGATGTCTCCTACGATTATTGCTTCCCCTCGAGGAGGCAGATGAACAAGTCTCCCTGTGATCCGTATGTTGCCTAATCCCTTCAACTCATCAGATATTATTCGGTCTGCTTCGTCTATGAGGCGGAGAAAATCTTCTGAAGACGCTTGCTTCGATTCTTCGATCAGGTCGGAAAGCCTTTTCATAAGCCTCCCGCTTCAGAATGAAGCCGAGCATATATAAGTCTGACGTCTCGTTAGAATTTCTATATAATAGATATTGCGGTGTGCGGTTTGGTAAGGTTAGAGAAGATAGGTTTTGAAGAGTCACTGGGGAGGTATGTTCTTCCATCTCTCTGCATAGGCTGCGCGTCATGCGTAACTGTCTGCCCTTTTGGATGCTTAGATTATGTCGATGGGAGGCCCGTCTTAACTGGAGAATGCAATTCATGCGGCATATGTTCCCAGATATGTCCGAGATATGAATCGTCCATTCAAAGATTGGAGCAATTCGTCTTCGACAGAGAAAGAAAACCTGAAGAGGAATTCGGCATCTATAGACGCATCGTCATCGCGCGGACAAGAGATGATCACGTTAGAAAAGTCTGTCAAGACGGCGGGGTAGTTACCTCATTGCTTCTATACGCTTTGGAGGAAGGAATCATTGACGGAGCCATCGTTTCCGGAGTTGACGATGAAAAACCCTTAAAGGCATCTCCGAAACTGGCTGAATCCGCAGAGGAGATAATCGAATCCGCCGGAACCCGGTACACCTACTCGCCGAATATGCTTGCATTCAAGGACGCCGTCGCCAGGGGGAAGAGGAGCCTTGCCTTTGTGGGAACCCCGTGTCAGATACAGGCCGTTAGAAAGATTCAAGCATTCCCGCTTAACAAGTATGCGAGGAGATTAAATTTCACGATTGGAGTGTTCTGCAGCGAATGCTTCTCTTATGACGGCTTAGTTAACAAGCTGATAAAAGAAGAGATGGGTATAAACCCGAATGAAGTTAAGAAGATGAATATCAAAGGAAGATTTATTGTGACCACTACTAGGGGAGAAGAGAAATCGGTCTCTCTGAAGAAGACTAAAAGATACGTCAACAACTGCGTCTCCGCCTGTTCGGACTTCTCAGCTGAGCTAGCTGACATATCTGTGGGGGGATTAGGCCTAAACGGATGGACATTCACCATTCTGAGGACGGAAAGAGGCGAAACCCTCTTCGAAGAAGCAGAATCGAAGGGGCTTCTTGAAACAAAACCGGTTGAACAGGGCTCCAAACCTCTTACTCTCTTGATTATGCTTACTCGGAAAAAACGTCAAGGAGCCAAAGGGAAGATTCCTTCTTAACCTTTTTTAATTAAATGAATGAATCATACATGCTTAATTCTTCGCTGCTTGTTAGAAATTTCTTTTTCAAAGACCAATCGATCTCTTGAGCACTTTATGGTTTATCTCACCCGCAGTGAAGGTTCTTCCAGTCTTCAAGTTATTTACTATGATCTGAGCGGGGGCGAAGAGTCCCGGATCAATCCTATAGAAATCCATTCCAGCTTCTCTGAAGATCTCGGAGAAGGGACGGCCATACTGTTCAGATGAGGAAGAAACGGCTTTCGGAACTATCTCTTCCAGAATCTTGTCATCCTCACAGTATACGTTATAATAAGCCGCTCCGCCGTAAAGAATCGCATCGTTCGATCTCCCCATAGATTCAACGAAATCCGGATGAATAGGCAATATCGGAGCGCAGCTCCAAGCATTCTTAATCAGCTTAGGATCAAACCCTAAGCCTGCAAGCTTATGGATACCTGTCTCCGCGGTTCTCCCCGCGATCTGTGTGAATCCTGCAACGGAGGATGTTGGAACTAAGATTATGTAAAGATCCTTTGGGGACACCTTGCAAGTCTCCGTGATAAGCGATACAGCCTCATCAGGAGGCATCTTTGAAGTCTCAAGAACTATGACGGCTTCGCTGCTTTCATCCTTATAGTCTATTTCTCTGTAAATCGATTTCGGCTTTAGCGCCAAAGCGCGAGCAGGACCGGAGGCAACAGCCATGTAATCATCGGTTTTTACGCGCCACCCAGCGAGTTGAGATCCCAAGGTCGAAACTGCAGGATGATCCGTGTAGACTGAGACCGCGGGTAAAATCATCTCCCCAATCTTCATAGAGCCTAATGACGCTTTTCCCAAGCCGCCTAGACAGATCTCGGTTATCATGATTCCCGCTAGATAGCCTCCTGAAGCGTTGATTCCAGCGTCTATTTGTGTAGCTCCCAAACTGGTCTTGCTGATTTTCACTCCGTACTCATCTGGCTGACTGCATAGGATTCTGACAAGTTTTAGGGCTTCCTGATTTACGCCTAATTTAGCTGTATCTTCCCTTCTCAATCTACTCGCCTACAAGTATTTTTCATAAAATCTCAAATGTGGATTTCTTTCCTTTGATACATATAATCTGCCTTGTCCCTTGTTTGCGAGGTCTCCGCTGAATCGGTAGAATGGCCCATTTATTTTTTCTCCGTCAACCTTTACACTCTTCCGGATGTCCTCTATCGTGAAGGTTGGCAGAATCGATGAGACATGCCCGTAGATTACGATCTTCCCATCAAGCATGTCTGCTCCAGGACGGTTCTGGCAGTCTCCTTTGATTAGGATCTCTCCCCCCGTCATGTGTATGCCTACGAAGTCCTTTGCGTTTCCATACACTTTGATGACCCCTCCCCTCATGAAGCATCCAGCCTCGTTTCCAACGTCACCGTGAACTATTATTGCTCCGCCGTTCATGCCGTTTCTGCTTCCACGGTAGGGAGCGCCGAGATAGTCCCCCGCGGAGCCTTTCACCTCGATTCTTCCCCCAGTCATCATGCATCCTGCCCATGAATCCGCATTGCCGTCTACGATGATTTCTCCGCCCTCCATCTTCTCCCCCAGATGCATCCCTACGTCTCCTTTGATGATTATCTTTCCACCGGTCATGTTGGCTCCTATCATCCTTACCTTTCTCAGGTCTCCACTGATTTGCAAAGTAATCTTCTCCGCTGAGTCTTCGGGTTCCCCTTGAATATCGAAGAGTTCCTCTAAGGTTCTTCTTCTATTTCCTTCCCAAACCTCCAGCTTCACGATCTCTTTTAATGATCTCCCCGCGAAACTATCAGGCGATAAACAATCAGCGTAGACTGGAGCCTTGAAGGATCTCCTCGGCTTTATCATGAATGAGACTTTTCATCCCTCCTTGGTTAATGATATTCGAACGGGCGCATGCAAGTAACTTTCAGGAATATAATAATTCTCAATCTCCACCGTCCAGTAATCTCTGAATCTCTTCTTGAGGTCGAGTGAAGCTCGCCGGTAGGACTCTTCATCAATAACGGCGGATGATCCAGCATCAACCCAGAAGGTTCTCCCCCTGATTGCCTCCACTATGGCTCCGTCCTTCGCGACTATCTTCCCCCCTTTAATGGTGTATGCTGTCTTCTCGAATGCCCTTCGCACCTTACGATATTCCCTTGAAAGATCGATCTCCCTCGGGTTGATATCATAGATGGCTATATCCGCGTCGGCTCCTACGCCTAGATGTCCCTTGTTCTGAAGCCCCAGCGCCCTTGCTTGTCCCGCACGTGTGATGATGGCTATCTCGCTGAGCGTGTATTCCCTGTCTATGCTTGGAAGAAGCGATCTTTTCCTCGCATTCTTATTTATCGTCTTAAGTATTCTTTCCCGAACCCTCGTGCTTACAAGCCATGAGATTATCCTAGGATAACTCGTGAACGGCCCGCCGTTAGGATGATCCGTTGTTAAGTATATCTTCCAAGGGTCCTTGATGAGGAGGGCGAGTTCAAGAGCTATCGACCACATGGTTGCATGAACATAACTTTTACGTCTATACCTGAAGGGTACGATTCCGCCTCCCGTCTCCGTCTCCACGTCATGATTTATCCATTTATTCCCGCTGAGCTCGTAAAGCGTAAATTGCCAGGGGCCATCAGCAGTCATCGTAGTCGTATCGGTGAAGACTACCTGTCCCATATCTAACGTGACGTGAGAATGTCCATTCACGTATTTGGCTATTTCCTCAGCGCCTGACCTCAACGTTGACCAGTCGTCTCCTTTAAACGCGCTGAACTGGCAATGCGTGATGTGAATAACGGGGCTTTCTCCTTCAGCTAAGTCTTCAACGCACTTCATTGTTTCCAGCGTAGTCAGATAATTTCCAGGCTGGCCTAAACGATTCGTATGCAGATGAATCGTATGAGGAAGATTCAAGAGTTTATTTACCTTGCAAAGCCCGCGGACAATCTCCCTCGGGGTAACCCCGAAGTTTGGAACGGGATCATCCAAGTCTCTGACGTTTCTGCCGAATCCCCAAGCTTCAACACCGCCGGGATTAACAATCTTAATTGCGTAGCCCTTCGTGGCTCTCATCATCCACGCGACGTGCGCGGCGCATTCCTCTATCTGCTCTTTCTGTAGATATTCCAGAACGAACCACCAGTCTCCAAGGAGTGGAAAGGTTGCTTTATCAACGATTGGGGTGTCATCTAGCTCTTCATGTGTATGCCTCGCTTCAAGAGGAGGCATTGACGGGTTACAGATCATCGTGTAGCCCATACGGGTGTATCGATACCCGGTTGTGAAGGTTGAAGGGATGGAGTGGCCTACGCCGGAACGGGTCGTCTTCGTTTTAGCTTCGACGTCTATGAAGTGGTCCTCCGGTCTTAGAAGTCTGCCGGCATTCACTTCTGAGCCTGCGATATGTGTGTGGATATCAACTCCCCCGGGCATAACGACCATTCCAGATGCGTCGATAATCTTGGCTTTTCTTTCATTAATCTTCTCAACTATCCTTCCATCTTTCACGGCGATATCCATCTCTTCTCCTTCGACGCCGTTTAACGGGTCATAAACAAATCCGTTCTTAATCAGTAGACTCATAGGAGCTTCCCTTCTTGATCGTGACAGTAGGCGCCTCTATAAACTTCTCGGATCATCCTGATTCTCGTAAAGTTAGGGATGGAATACTTTTAATTGTTTTCGGAGTTCCTGCCTTGCTTAACTGATGAAAGAATATACGAGCTTCCCAGATTGTTGAGGGTAAGGTATAAAGGGAAATAAAGAGCTCATCGAGTTGATATGAAAAAGGCATCTGATCTTCTTGCGTGCGATTTGATGTCTTAGACCTTTAAGAGTTACGCTTCTCCCACGGCTTGTTTCTACCTTATCAAGATTAGACGATGCAAGGAGAATTGGGATTCCGCTGTATCAATCAAGGCTTTGGTCGTTCTGATCGCAGCCCATCAATTTACCGATCAATACGGCGGTTCTTTTCCCCAGTATCTGTGTGAATAGATGAATATCTGAGCTGTTCAGAACTTTGAAGATTCTTATCTCCGCCAAGTATATTGCTGCACCTATCAGAACATAAATTGGAAGGAAGAATTTGCTGTAGTAGACTTGCTGCGTGAAGAAGACTGCAGCCGCCATGATAGCTGCGGAAATAACCGTCTTTATGAATGTCTCTTTATCTATCTCTACCTTAACGATCTTAGAGAGAAAATATATGTTCATAATGAAGGTCAGCAGGAGGGAAGCTCCCTTCATGAAGGCTAACCCGTTCAGCCCAAGCATTCCCACGGCTGGAAGCAGCAGCAAGCTGAAGAGGACAGATAATATGTTCAGAAGCATCACAGTCTTAGTCTTCTCATAGATCACGAGAAGCCCCGTCAAGACGGAGGAGATTCCATAGGTTAAGCCGAAGATAGCCATTATTGCGAGAACGGACCATCCGGGTTCGTATTGTTGCCCTGCGAAGAGGGTGATCGTAGCTCTTGCGGTTGAAAAGAGCCCCAGGGTTAATGGGAAGATGATTAGCATCGTATATCGGCTTGCCTTCTTTATAGCAGCGCTGATTGCTTTATGGTCTCCTCTTCCATAGGTCATGCCGTAATAGGGGAATAAGGATTGACTTAGGGCATTTGCGATTCCAGCTAGAACTGCGAAGGCTTTGCGGCTTATGTTGTATATTCCTACGCTTTCTAGGGGTAGAAATGCTATGACTAAGGCTTGATCGTACCACATGTAGAGGAATGAAACCATTGAGGCGGCTAGAAGCGGCCATGAGAATCTTAGGAGAAACGGTATTAGGCGGGTTGAGTTGCTGAGTAGGTTGCCGCTGATCTTTACTAGGTGGGCTGATGCGGCTGCGTATATTATTACGCTGAGTAAATCGCCTATTATCCAGCCTATTATGGTTCCGTATATTCCGTAGCCTTGATAGACGAGAATCGCTATTGCGGTCCATCGTGCAGCGGTGTAGGCTACGTTGCAGGCAGCCATTCTCTTCAGTAGGCCTGCGCCTAGGAGTAGGCTGTTAAATGCTGGTATAAAAGCTGAGATGAACGCGTCTATTGCTATGAGCCTTACAAGTTCGTGGAGGGATGATGATCTAAGAAGCAGGGATGAGATGTCCTCTGAAAACAGTGAGAGGATTAGGCAGATGATGAGAGCTGCGAATATCTTGAAGGTTAGGGAGGAAAGGAAGTATGCTGAGAAATCTTCTTCTCTTCCTTTGAGTTCTGCAACGTATTTTGCTAATGCCTGGGAAAGCCCGAAGTCTGAGATTAGTTGGATGAAAGAGACGATGAGGGTGAGCACTGTTAGTGTTCCCATGTCTTCTTGTGTGATTGCTCTTGCGAGAAATGCGATTCCTAGGGTTCCAATCAGCGTTATAAGGATGTTCCGCAGCGTTAAGTATATGGATCCCGTTGCTACTTTAGAGGCTTCCAGCGTGTCTTCACCCTTTTTTAAAGCACAAGTTATCGTTATGATTGTTTATAAATATCTTTTGATCTTTGAATTTTTTTCCTTCTTTTTAAAGAAAGGAGGGGGGATTCGCCGGGGTCGTTCATGACTCCGCATTTAAGGAGGCAATCTTTTAAGTTTCAGATTGATCCTTTAGGGAGGGGTGACTGTTAGATTTATCGGAGCGGCGGGATGATGCTTGAGATTGAAGTTTACGAGATAAGGGGATATTGCCCTGTGCATAGGGTTGGTGATAAGATCTTGATTGACGGTCCGAATCTGCTGCTTGAGAAGACTGATGCTGTCTGCATTCATGCTTTGTCTTCTCTTCTGCATTATGTGGTGGCGCTTGACCGTGGGGTTGATCCTGTTGTTTTAGGTTTGACGAGACCTGAGGATAGGCAGCATGCTTATATTCAGTGTGTCGATCCTGGGGAGCCTTATACTCATGGTGGAACGGTCATTTTTAGATGTCGAAGGGTCTCTGAGTGAATAGGAGTGTATCTATGAGCCGGCTTCCTATGGTGATTGTGGGGTAGGCATCTGCGAGGAGCGTTAGGTGGGAAGGTTTCGAAATGAAGGTTTCGGTTATTCTTGGAACCCGTCCTGAGATCATAAAGTTCTCTCCGATTATCTGTGAGTTTGAACGTTTAGGGCTGGATTATTTTATACTTCACAGTGGGCAGCATTACTCCTATAATCTGGATAGGGTCTTCTTTGAGCAGCTGAGGCTTCCGGAGGCCAAGTATAATCTTGATGTGGGTTCTGGGTCTCACGGCTTGCAGACTGGTAGGATGCTCATAGGCATAGAGGATGTGCTGAAACGTGAACGGCCAGATGTGGCTTTGGTTCAGGGGGATACTAATACTGCTTTGGCGGGGGCTTTGGCTGCTGTGAAGCTTCAGATCTCGGTTGGGCATGTTGAGGCTGGATTGAGAAGCTATGATCGCAGCATGCCTGAGGAGATTAACCGTCTTCTTGCGGATCATTGTTCAGATCTGCTCTTCGCTCCGACAGTGAAGGCTAAGCAGATACTCTTAGGTGAGGGCATCCCTGAAAGTAGAATTTACGTCACTGGGAACACGGTTGTGGATGCTCTTTACCGGAATCTTAGGCTCGCTGAGAAGAGAAGCGAGGTTCTGAACAGTTTAGGCTTGGAGAAGCGAAAGTTTTTCTTGGTTACTGTTCATCGTCAAGAGAACGTTGATGACAAGGAGAGATTCAGTAAAATCCTTGAAGGGTTGAAGCTCGTCCATGAACGGTTCGGGTTTCCGATCGTTTATCCAGTTCATCCTCGAGCCGCGAAGAGGATGAGAGAGTTCAACTTGAAGCCTAAAGGCATAAGATTGATTGATCCCTTGGATTATCTGAGTTTCCTCTTGCTTGAGAGTTGCGCCAGGCTTGTCTTGACTGATTCCGGCGGGGTTCAAGAGGAAACGTGCATTCTACGTGTTCCATGTGTGACTTTGAGGTATAACACTGAGCGGCCGAAGACCTTAGAGATCGGATCGAATATTCTGGCTGGAGCGGAGCCGAACGTTATCGTTGAGAAGACAGAGTTCATGCTGAAGAGAAGACATGATTGGCCGAATCCGTTTGGGGATGGAAAAGCCGGAATAAGGATCACCAAGATTCTGATTGATGAATTTGGAGAGAACCGCTGATACTGCTGTTTTAAGCCTTCTTAGTCTTAGCATGGTTTTTGAAAAGAAAATTAGACCTCAATATTCTGGGATATAATTAAATTAGATGGTATGCTCACAGAATTTTTTTCTTTAAATAGTTTATATAAAAAAGAGGGAGAGATTTCCGGTTAAGTTTTCTCAGTTTATCCTGCTATCTTTCTCTGCAGGATGACGATTGACATTATAGCTGCTACTGCAGCTATGAGCGAGAGGATGACGGCTCTGTATACTGCTGCTTGTATTCCAGACGCTGCTGATATGCTTTCAGCTTGGATACTTCTATGCTGAGGGCCTCTGTTGTTGGCTTCTCAACGACTGTGAATGTTGCATTGTCCCACTCATTAGCATCCACGGCGGTATCATTATCTGTATCTTGCCATGCAGCAATATTGTATGTACCGTTTGAAGCCACATAGGGCACAGTGACATCGACCTCATATACTTTAGTT
>PIYJ01000047.1 GCA_003601725.1 Candidatus Bathyarchaeota archaeon | reverse complement strand
AATGCCATAAGGATTCACCATGAGTATATCATTAACGAATATTGATATAACAATTAAAGTCTGAATTGCCAGTGGATTTTTTCTTTAAAAATTATTAGAGGGAACTCTCCGACATTATTTGATGATTTAATCTCATTGAATTAGAACGGCTCTGAGAATATTCTCTTTTTTCTCATCCAAAATCTCTAATCCATAATTCAATTTATCAAATGGCAGTCTATGCGTTATAGACTTTGACAAATCGATTCGTTTGGCCTTTACGAGCTGGATGACTCTCCTTAAATCATCTCTTGTATGATCCCCAGACTTCCTCAAGGCTCCTTCACGTAGGGTTCTCATCCCCTTGATCACTATGGGTTTAAACTGGGCAGCTACGCTTACAACTCTTCCGGAGGCATAATTCGATTCGCATGCGCTTAATAGGGCGTACTCCATGGTCTTCTCTGTTCCAGCAACCTCTAAAGATACGTCTACTCCTAAATCATCCGTTAAGTATCGAATCTCCTTCACAGGGTCTTCCTCCGCAGCGTTAATCGTGAAGTCTGCGCCGAACTCTTTGGCTAAACGTAGCTTAAAGTCCACAATGTCCACGCCTATAATCTTGCTTGCGCCGAAGACTCTCGCCCACGCAACCACATGCATCCCAACTCCCCCTAAACCGAAGACTGCAACGGTGTCTCCAGGCTGAAACTCTCCTACTCGCAGGGCATGAAAGGCTGTTGAGACTGCACAGCCGATTATCGCTCCTTGTTCAAATGGTATCTCGTCTGGAAGTTTGAAGGCGTTTCTAGATGGGATTGCGATGTATTCTGCGAATCCTCCGTCTACGTGGTGACCTATTGATCTCCGGTTTCTACATCGATTATCGTTTCCTTGACTGCAATGTACACAGTCCCCGCATGAGATTATGTAATGCACGCAGATCCTATCGCCTATGTTGACGTTTCTCACTTTGCTTCCGATCTCCTCAACGACCCCTGCGATCTCATGGCCGAGTATGATTGGAATCTTCCCCGGTTTCATTCTTCCATGTTTATAGTGAAGATCTGAACCGCATATTCCAGCTGCCTTGATCTTAACTAGAACATCATTATCCCCGATGGTTGGAGTAGGAACCTCTTCTAGCTTCCAAGGAACTTCAGGCTCATAAAAACGAAACGCTTTCATCTTCTTTCTTTCAATAATTAATCTAGAGCCTTTTTATGTTTTATTCAGCATGAAAGTTAGATGAATCTCACTGGTTCACATAGGTTCATAAAATAAATATGTGAGACCCTAGAATTTTTCGTTCATGAAGAAAATAATCTTGGTTACTCTTTTCGTGGCTTTATTCTTGTCTGCCCCGATTAATCCTTCCTATGGTCTTAAGCATAAGAGGCATCTGCTGCTTGTTGGCGCTACTGCGTACCGATCTTTGATAGAGCTTTATCCAACGAACGATATCAATGTAACCTACCTCGGCTATGGAAGCGATTTCCCAAATACTTTGAAGGAGCTGAAACAGTATGACGTGATAATGTTTGCTAATATTGACACCCACGGATTCAACCCGCATTTATCAAACGACGAAATGAAAAATATAATGAAGTTCGTAGAGGAAGGCGGAACCTTCATAATGGCTGGAGGATACGGCAGTTTCGGGGGGTACAACGACTCCATCAATTACCCCGATGTTGTTGGGTATGATGAAACCCCGATAGAAAAGATCCTTCCTGTTGAAATACTCCATCCCAATGATACTTACTGGAGAGACTTTGTGCCCCAAGTATTGAAAAAGCATTTTCTTACTAACGGAATCTTCAAACATCATCCTACTATGCATGGCTTAAACCTCGTCAAAGCAAAAGAAGACAGCATTGTTTTGGCTGATGATGGCGACGGCCATCCTTTCCTTGTCATAGGAAAATATAAGAAGGGACGTGTTCTAGCTTTCACTTCTGACATAGGGCCCGGGTGGGGAAGCGAATATATCTTTTGGAAGCATGCAGAAGAGTTCTGGCACAGAGTCATGATATGGGCTACTGACAAGAAATTCTGAGTTCCTTTGGATATTCCCACGCATCTTATGCTTACAATCTTAAAGCCGCTGATGCATTTTTGCAAAAAATTTAAGGAGGATCAAGAAGAACATTTCTACTTGATTAGCTTTGGATTTTGAAGAAGTTTTAGCACATTATTCTAAGCCGCAGGTAAGAGAAGAGATCGCTGAATATTGTAATGGACGATGGGTTGCATTAGAGGGCCTTGAGCGGAGCGGTAGAAGGGCATTTTTAAGATACACTCGCGGCGGAACACCTTTAACCATAAACAAGCCGGAGAATATCAGTCTGCTTCTCAGAAGATTCAGGTACTTCAAGCCGAGAACGATCTATGCATCAGTGAATTCTTATGGAAAACTAGAGAATCGAGAAGACACTGAGGATCCAGCGAACATTATGAAGACCATGCCAGTATGGGATGTTGATGCAAGCTTAAACTCATGGGAATACGCTGTGAAAGCTTCAGAAGTCATCATTGATCGCTTAGATAAGGAGCGCCTCAGCCGTTCGGTTTATCTGAAATGGTCCGGTCGAGGAATCCATATACACGTTCATGGCGAAGCCTTCTCACAAAAGATTCTGGAGAGAAATAACCCGCTTGACGTAGCATTCTCCGTGGTAGAATACATCTTAAGAAAAACCAAGGATCAGCTCGTTAAATTAGCCGCAAAGGCTCCGCAGACAGAAGATAGACCGCTTAAGATAGAGAATAAAATAGACATAAAAAGAGTCTTCACTGCGCCGCTCTCCCTTCATAGACAACTTGACTTGTGCTGTGTTTGTTTTAAACAAAACGACATTTACAACTTCTCTCCAGAATGGGCGGAGATCGAAAATTACCGTCACGACCCCTCCTGGAAGATCTATGAAGAAGGCGAAGGTGACCAGCTGGCTGAGAAAGCTTTAGCTGAGATCGGTGGGTATGACGGCTGGCCTGAAACGCCGAAAAGGAGGCATATACGCGTCTTTGCGGAGACTATGAAGGTGCCTACTAGAGCCGCCGTCAAAGAGGCTGCGTATAGAAAACTTGGAAGGTTTCAAGTTATGGGTCTTCTTCAAGCCGCCCGTTACTATCTTATCAAAGGTGACATCGATCTGGCTAAGTCATTCGGTCTTAACAGAGCTATCTTCTATGCATGGGCAAAAAGACATGCGCGTGACAGGTTAACGCGAGGCGGGAGGAGACTTAGAGCTGAAACGGCGAAGACGAAGGCTGCTGAGTTGAGAACTGAACAGATCGGTAATGAAACGGCCTATTTATCTCCCCGAGGCTGGTTCATCATAGGTGGAGCTGAACAGTCGGCGAGAGATTACGATCAACAGATAGCTAAACGCATAGAAGCTGCGGCAATACCATATAAGGATGCTTGGGAGGCAGCTATTGACTATCTGAAAAGCTTCTCGGGAGACGTGCTTCTCGACCAACAAAGATTCTACAGAGAGGTATACAGACCTGTTAGGGACAATTTTCACACGGTGATAAAACGTAGATCTAAAATCGGGGAACAGCGGACTCTTGACGGCTACTGAGAATATCCCGCCTCATTTTTGAGAATAGCTGTGTAATAGAGACGAGGAATGATCGGTTATTCCCTTCTCCGCCAGTATATGAGGAAGGCAACGGCTGAAACGGTTCCTCCAATGGCTGTTGCAATATACATCATGAACTGATTTAGGAAAACGAAGAGCATATTCATCCATGTATTGTTTACTGTTAATTCTTCTATCCTGCTGGTTGATGAGAGGTAAACATTATCCCCTGGGAAAAACGCCTTTACATTCCATTTCCCCGGCATGGATGGGATAAAATCAAGTTTAAACCTTCCATAGGAATCTGTGTAGGCTACTTTTTTAACGACGGAACCATTCGGCATCGTAAAGCGAATCTCAACGGCCTTTTCCTTTACAGCTGGGCTGATGCTTCCTGTGATGTTGATTTTTCCGCCGATATCGATTATCTCATTACTCAGTGCGAAATCAACCGATGTAGGAAACTTCACAACCTTGAAAGTCTTCTTCTCCGTGACTGCTCCGAAATATGTCTCGTCACCTGGATAGATCACAGTTACAACCCAGTCTCCGAAGCCATCCGGCGTGTATTCATAATTAAATGAACCGTCTGCATCAACCTGAACAGATTCCAAGACGCTTTTCTCCCGCGATGTGAAATTCAGAAGTATCGTATCCTCGCCGTGAGACATATGTCCGGTTACCACGATCTTCTCGCCAGCATAGATGACGGTTTTCGACAGGTTAAAGGTGATCGTCGTCTCATCTTTAACAAGATAGGAACCTGAAGCCTCCGCAGTGTTACCCGCCATGTCAACTGCGACTATCTTATACTCTATTTTGCTGCCTTTAGAATAGGCAGGGATAGTCCCCGCGTAGATGCCTTCAGAAGTCTCCGTCATCGGGATAGAATGAGAGGAAGCCCAAGAGTCATTCGTGTAATATAACAGAACAGATCTCAATGAATCCTGATCAGATATCTGGGCGGTTATCACCGTTTCTTCTCCAGCGTGAACCTCGCTGAGGCTTGTTTGGAGATTGATGGATGGCGGTTCAAAATCTGTTTTGATCATGAATCTGACTGTGCCTTCTCCGTTTTCGCCGATGAGAACAAGGTGATATAGGACTCTATCTCCCTTGGATGGAGATGTATAATTTATCAGCATGTCTTGCCCGAAGAATTCGCAGCTGGCAGTGGCATCTTCATTTCGGAAGCCTTCATCATCGAGGTTATATCCGCCGTAATCTCCAGAGATTTCGCCGTAAAGACCTGGCTCCCAAGCTAGGGGATAACCGTTTAAGACTTCGCCCATGCCTTTAGATGGGTTTGCCATGAGATATAGCCGAGCCTCATACATGTCAAGGGTCTCTGGGACATCGATTAAAACCTCGATTCTTTCACTGTCGCTTACAAACTCGTATGCCCATGCAGTTTCATACACGTTGGCGAAGTTAACCTTGCCTTTGATGTATTTTTCATACCATCTATTACATTCCAGATGCTCAATAACCATTAATGTAGCTGCGTCTTCACCGTAACTTTCCCGCGGATCATTAAATATCAAGAAATAATATCTTCCAGTTCGTTCCGGCGTGAAAAACGGATCATCAACAGTATTACCCAGATGCTCCGGAAGCCCAGCGGATGCCGTGTGAACAGCCTCAAGATTTCCCTTCGGGTTGTAGACGTAGACGTCATAGTCAGTCTTCGACCCTATCCAATCGCCTATGAAGTATATGTGATAAACGGAACCCTTCTTTAGGAAATACGCAAAGGTCCATCTTCCACCGATCGGAATCTGTGAAGCATTGATCCTCACTGGATAAACCGGCTTATTTATGTAGGTTTGGTTCCCGGGCATTAAAGAGGTGGATATTCCCTTTGAAAGCTTGACATCTGCAGAGGAGACTATACATGACAAGATTATGAATGAAGCTAATAGTATGAAGCTGTATAGAAGATTTTTATTCTTCATTCTATGCGAACAGGCTCCTTCATGATTCAGTAGAGACGTCTCCAACCAAAATGCCATTTCAAAAGCATTAAATCCCTTATGAATTTGCCGTCTGAACCTTGAGTTCACAAGACGGATAGAAAAGGGAAATTTCAAATTCAGAAACAATTTTTAATCCTTGAAAAAACGGGAAAGCGTCAAGCCTCGTTTTGCCTTTGTTAAAGTACGTATTAAATGGATTTCTGGTTCACTATCTTTAAAAAAGGAAAGAGTAAAAAACTTAACAATAAACGCGGAAGGAATAAACCTTGAAACAGGTGTCTGCCTTCAGAATAAACCTGAATAATATCGAAGGAAGCGGAGACTTTCCATGCCCATCATGCGGAGTGATAATCTCTCCTGATGACGACTCTGAGAAGACGTACAGAATAATCGATATCGAGACTCATAAAGACGGATCACTAAAAACCTTGTCTCTTCTATGTAAGAAGTGCAACGCCACAATCATCTTGGAAGGCTTCGAAGCCCTAAACATCTTAGACGGCTGAATGAAGCCTTAAGCTCACCTTCGCTTTCCAAATACGGCTATTTGAAAAACGGAAAGTTTTTCTCTATCTCTCAGACTCCTTATATGGGTGGTGAGCCTGAAGCTTAAAGGCATTTTAACTTCAACTATTGGAAGTTTCCCTTTAGATGATACATTGTCTAATAGAAAAAGATGCTTGAATGATCTTCTAAATATCGGAATAGACTTCCCCGCTTATCCGCAGCTAAGAGACATGGATAAACAGTTCCTCGGAGACTTAGTAACCCAGAACGTCGGAGTAATCGTTGAAGACGGCACATATAAGCTCAAAGCTAAAAATATTGAGGAACCTGTTTCGCCCCCAGGGTTAAGCCCCCTCCTTTGGACGATTCGATATTTAGAGAATCTCGGCGTAAGAGGAAAGGTCAAAATAAAAGCTCCAATCACCGGGCCATTCACTCTTGCGTCCTACATTCAAAAAGGCCGCGGTGTTTTTCCCTTTAATACGGCGGCTTCAGACCCCAGATTGGTTGGGCAGATCACAAATATAGTGAAGGGATGCTGCGAAGAAGCCTCAAAGCATGCAGAGATGATATCAATCGATGAGCCTATAATGGGCATCCTCGTAGGTTCAAGAACAATCTTCTGCCATAAAGAAGACGAGATCATCGAGATATTCAACGAACTTAAAGAGGCTTGTGGAAACAGAATAGTCGGAACCCATGTCTGCGGCAGAATATCCCCCAGACTCGGCGACCTTCTGCTTCGCACTGAACTGGACTTTCTAAGCCACGAATTTTATGATACGTCGGAAAACGCTGAGGTATATCCCCCGGAAAAACTGATAGAAAGCGGAAAAATACTCTCAGTAGGATGCGTATCTACAAAGAATCCACGAATTGAAACTCCAAATGAGATTCTGAGGGTGATGAAGAGATTCCGAGATTACGGCGACTGCTTGATCTTTACCCCTGACTGCGGCTTCAGAAAACTTCTAACATATAAGTTAGATAAGGAAGAAGCATACAGAATCTCGATGAAGAAACTCAAAAATATGGTTGAAGCAGCAAAGAATTTCTCGGCTCTTAACTAATTTTTACTTCAAACTTAAAGCGTATAATAAAGAAGACAGATTTCAAACATTCCTCAAAAACCAGAAACGTGTATATTAAATAGAAAGGAACGATCAGAACATGACATCAACGTACAGAAATGCACACTCATAAGCATAGATGAGCGGCCCTATATATACCCTATTTTCCCGCAAAGAAATAATTCCAACCGATGAATAAAATAAAAAGGAGAACCGAAAAGGAAAGATCAACACGTAGATGAAAAATATAGACTTTAGAATTAAAGGTTCAAAGCCGTTGTCTATATGACTTTCAAAAGGTCTGATCGGGTTATGATCCCCACGAGTTTTCCTTTTCTTGTAACCAGAACCCCTGAATGTGTTTCAAGAATCGACCTTATCGTTACTAGATCGGTATCCTCGGGGACGCTTGGCAACGGCGGCTCCATAATATTTTCAACTATCTCCTCCGAGATGTCGGAGCTAAGGTGCTTCACGATTCCTTCCTCCGTGATCATTCCTACAATCTGACCGTTCTCTACTACGGGTAATTGGGAAATGGCATGCTTCACCATGATCTCGCTTACTTTCTTAATCTTCTCTTTCGGATTTGTGACGATCACGTCTCGCGTCATGATCTCGCTGCATCTTTTCCTCTTTCTATCTGTGAGGATCTCAAGTATCTTATTCACCGTTGAAAGCCTAGGATCGACCTTTTCGCCTTCAATCTTTGCTATGTGAGCTTGAGAGACCCCTACCATCTTAGCTAGTTGACTTTGGGTTAAACCCGCCTCCAATCGCATCTTCTTCAAAATGGATCCTTTAATAATCAATTTTATAACCCAAGTTATTTCTTCAAAGATGTCACTAGCATTTAGGAATAAATATATTTCATGATCTTTTATATTTAATATATAAAATAATGCATCTCTTCTTTATCTAATATTGCGTAAAT
Organism: Candidatus Bathyarchaeota archaeon; assembly: GCA_003601725.1. Lineage (GTDB taxonomy): Archaea > Thermoproteota > Bathyarchaeia > Bathyarchaeales > DTEX01 > B63. Next base: position 8,805 of record PIYJ01000047.1, on the reverse strand, counting down.
TATATATTTAACCCTCAAAATCTAACTAGGCAAGTAAGATGGTGAATATTATTGAGAAATATAATAGTCACCGAGATGAAGCAGGTACCCCTAGAAGAGCAAAGAATCGAAGTTGTCGAGAGGAAAGGATTAGGCCATCCAGACACAATCTGCGACTCTATAATGAATGAAGTCTCAGTCAAGCTAAGCCAAGAATACATCGCGAAATTTGGGACAATTCTGCATCATAACATTGACAAATCGCTTCTCGCAGCTGGCGAAGTGGAAACAAGATTCGGCGGCGGCATAGTGAAAAAACCGATGAAACTTATCTTCGGAGACCGCGCAACCTTCGAAGCTAACGGAATAAGCATCCCAGTCGAAGAGATCGCAGTTCAAACAGCTAAGAACTGGTTCAGAGAAAACCTGAGATTTGTAGATCCAGATGTCCATGTATCCTATCAAATCGAGATTCAACCAGGCTCATCAGCATTAACTGACATCTTCAGAAGAGGAGGACGCGTCTTGGAGGCAAATGATACCTCCGCGGCTGTCGGATGGGCACCTATGACCGAGACAGAAAAGACGGTTTTAACAACTGAGAAATATTTGAACTCAGAAGGCTTCAAAAAAAGATTCCCAGAATCCGGTGAAGACATCAAGGTGATGGGTCTCCGAAGAGACGACGAATTGGAACTTATAATCTCAATGGCATTCGTAGATCGCTTCATTGAGGACGAGAGGGATTACTTCGAGAAGAAGGCTATGATCCTAGAAGAGATACGGAAGTTTGTTGAAGGAAATAGCGGCTTCGAAAAGATCCAAATCCAACTGAACACGTTAGATGCGCCGGGAAGAGGCTTAGACGGCATTTACTTAACAGTCCTCGGCACGAGCGCTGATGGAGCTGATTCAGGCCAAGTTGGAAGAGGAAACCGAGTGAATGGATTAATCTCCCTGAATCGTCCTCAATGTTCAGAGGCTGCTGCAGGTAAGAATCCAGTTAGCCACGTCGGGAAAATCTATAACTTGCTGACACATGAGATCGCGAAGGACATATACGCAAATATTCCTGGAGTTCGAGAAGTCTATGTTTGGATGCTGAGTAAGATAGGTCGACCGATAGATCAACCCATCGTTGCCGCTGTTCAGATAATACCTGATAGCTCCGAATCATTCGACAAGATCAGAAAAGAAGCTGAAAGATTAGTGGACTACAGACTGGAAGATATAGAGGAATTCTGCATGGAACTTGCTTGCGGAAAAATATCTGTATGCTAATTTCCATGAAATATATTCTATTTTTTATCTGTGATTTCGCCTTTCTTATGCGGCATGAGGCAGATGAACCTCGCTGTTATGAATGAAACAGCGGCTGGCAATAGGCTTAATATGCCAGCTATTTCTGCGTGTTGAGATGGTTGCTCCGCTCTTAAGTAATATGCAAACGTAATGCATGGGATGATGAGCCAAAAGAGGCTTAATAGCAGCCTTAACGTATTTGATTCTCGAAGCATGTATGCTTTGCAGAGTATGTTGCATAGGCTTCTCGATATTGAAATGAACGATCCGAGAAAGATTCCGAGTCCAAGAATAATCGATAAAGTTCTGGTCAAAGCTCCCCTAGATATTAAGGCTGCAACGTCACCGAACGGGCTTATTCCGCCGAGAAGAAGATATCCCGCGGGATTCAGAAAGGTCCAGAAGGCAAGCCAGAAAATATGAGTTAGAATTTCTCGATTCTTAGACACATTGAGGAGAAGCAATATCTGAAGGATGATTGAGACAACCGTGCATGTAAGTATGCCTCCTCCTTCTATCCAGATGATCTGCCAATTCTCAAAGTTTCCCGACCATCGTATGTAAGAAAGCTCATAGGGCCACAGAATGGAGAGGTAAACTTGAATGATTCTCCCTCCAAACAGCAGAACAAATAGGCCGTGACCGAAAACTTCATGCACGAATTCCCCAGCAATCTTCATGATGAAGGCTATCAGCAAAAACTCAGCGAAGAATCTCGCCTTCATAATTGTTTCTCCGAAGAGCCTCTTGATGCTTCTTTCTAAGGTAAAATGTTCCAAATAGGCCTATTGAACCCATTATTATGACCCAGACTTCAGCTTCTAAGAGCGTTATCGGCATATCTATGTTGATCATTGTTTGTATATAAGGCACCATTGAGTCAAGCGCGGTCTTGTATAGAATGGCTATTAAGAGAAGATTAGGCTTCTGTTGTGCAACTGAAATGTAGATGAGCACCGATGCGAAGATATGCGCAAACAATGTGAATGTTCTTTCAACCACCGGGGCAATCGTGACCCATGTGGGAGAATTCAACGAAGACTCAATTATCTTTCTCTGAGCCGGAGACAAAGATTCTAGAATCGAAGGATTTACGATGAACATGAGAATCTGCATCAAAGAAGGAAAGCCTATTAGGATAGCCTCAGTAGCCCCAAACCCCACACCGAACGCTGTGGCTTCCTCCAATGTGGCCTTTCTTAATCTGGTTCTAGAAAAGGCAAGAAAGGCGAAGCCGCATTCTAAAAGCCCCGTTCTGAGGCCGACATAGATTCCCAGAATGATCAATAGGCCTGTAATGCTGAATGTGTCTTTAGCCCAGCTGTTCAATCTAGGGGTTAACGTGAAGTCCATGGCTATTTTTGGAGCTATCGAGATTCCCCAGACAAGTCCGCCGAGAAGAAAATATCTGACCTCAACATTACCTCTGATCTTCCATATGATAATGGAGAGAAATCCTATAATGATTGATCCGAGAGGGCCAAGTATGAGAAAGGGATTCACCTTTTGGATGTGCTCCTCCTGAAATCTTAAGCAGCCTTTTAAAAGATTAAACCTTTAGATATTCAGCTTCGTTTACTTCGTTAGCTCAGGATATATACAGCAAAAAAGAAAAACGGCGTTGAGATATTTCTGTATCTTCACCTATATAATGCGAGATTAGTGAAGTGTTAAAGCAGTCTCTTGAGGTTCTCTAAACATCTCTTAACGCATTCCAGCGGCGGATAAGCATAAGATTCCTGTTCAACGATGTACCATTCCGTTCCACCCACAGTCTCACATGCCTTAAAGAACTCCTCCCATTTCATATCGCCTTCACCGATCAATGCCTTTTTGTTCGTAGCTGAGAACTCTTTAAGATGCACAGTTACCGCTCGTCCCGGATATTCCTTGATGATCTCGATTACTTCATCCGCGGTGAGCCCTCCCATCATCGCATTCCCTGTGTCAAGCTGCATTATGACGTCTGGCTTAGCCTCCTTGAAGAAGATGTGCCATGGAATTTCCCCATTGATCGGCATAAAATCAACAGCGTGATTATGATAGCCCGTCTGCATTCCTTCAGGCTTGATCTTCTCGGAGATTTCATTCATTAATCTAGCTGCTTCGACCCATGAGGCCTTTGACTCCCTCAGCTCCTTCGGAAGCGCTGGTACAATCAAGTATTTATTGCCGAGAGCCTTGTTAAATTCAACCGTTTTCTTGAGTTCTTCTCCTCTTAAGGTATCAATCCTTAAATGGCTTCCAACCACTTTTAATCCCAAGTCTTCAAGCATTCCTCTTAGTTCCTCAGCGGTTCGATTATAATATCCTGCGAACTCTACGCCTTCATATCCCATCTTTGCGATTTCCTCAAGCGTTCCATAAAGGTCACGTTCACAATCTCTACGAACAGAATAAAGCTGCAATGCGATAGGAATTCTTTTCATTCAGTTCACCCTCGGGATTTCTATCGTCTATTTCGTATTTAAAATTTAAAAGTTGTTCAATCCTAGGAGCTTAACACGTAAAAGCTGCCAATGCTCAATTAAAGACGAAGAGTATGTGGAAAATCATGAAGTCTAGTCTTCACCCAAGGTTTCTTTATACTTCTCGAACAATAGTTCCAGCGCCCTTCTGAAGGCTTCAGCTCTGCTTGAAAATATTCTTTTCACATCAATCAGATGTTCAAGCTTCTTGAGATAATCATTTGAAACTGCAAGTTTGACTACTATCTCTTCATAATCCTTTTCAATACCCTCTTTCTCGCTCATAACTCTTCCCAAAGAAACTCTTCGTTTAGATATATAAGAATTATCAATATTTACCCTTAATTTGCAAAAACAGTGACCCTTGATATAGAAAATAAGTGTTCCTTAAGCCTCTATAAATATATTATGTGCGTATGCTCTTTCATGTTATTAAAGATAGATAAAAGGCGATTTTTAGATAACCTTAAGAAAGCTTTATATTCACACCATTATTATTAGAAATTAAGCTTACAGTAAAATTATATAAAAGGAGGAAGAAGATTGAAAAGAAGCATAGAAGGAATCGTGAATCAAGCTTTATCCGGAAAATCAATAGAAGAGATCGCGAAGGAAGCAATTCCACAAATAAGCGTCTTCGGCGTAGGCGGAGCGGGATGCAACATAGTCTCATGGATGAAAGAGAAGGGAATCTCAGGCGCAAAGATCTATGCTCTTAATAGCGACGCAAAACACCTTAGCATCACAAAGGCTGACAGGAGAATCCTCCTCGGATACAACATATGCGGCGGCTTAGGATGCGGAGGCTTCCCAGAGCAAGGTGCAAAAGCAGCAGAAGAAGCTGCAGACGAGATAGAAAAGGCAGTATCCGGCTCAGGCCTGGTCTTCATAACAGCTGGTCTAGGCGGGGGAACTGGAACAGGCGCTTCCCCGGTTATCGCGAAGATAGCTAAAGAAGTCGGCGCTCTAACTCTCGGCGTAGTCACAATTCCGTTTCAAGTTGAACGGGCAAGGCTTGTGAAAGCTAAGGATGGGCTGGCAAGGCTTGTTGAAATATGTGACGCTGTGATCGTGATTGACAACAACCGGCTGAGAAGAGTAGCAGGTAACCTACCGCTTACTGAGGCTTTCGGAGTGGCCAATGAGCTCATTGCGACGTTCATAAAGAATCTGTCGGAGACGATAGCTGTGCCAAGCCTTGTCAATCTAGACTTCGCTGACTTGAAGGCTATCATGACTGGAAGCGGGATTTGCGCTATCGGAGTGGGAGAAGGCCAGGGAGACACAAAGGTTGAAGATGCGGTTGAGAGGGCACTGAACACTCAGCTTCTCGATATAGGTGAACTTAGCAAATGTGAAGGTGCTCTGGTACACATTGAAGGTGGAGATGATATGACTTTGGAGGATGTCACTAAAGCTGGTGAAATCGTAGTAAGCAGAATCGCTCCTGATGCAAGAGTCTCTTGGGGTGCAAGAGTGAACAGCAAGATGCAAGGCGCAGTTAAGGTGAGCGTTGTCCTAGCTGGGGTTGACAGCCCATTCCTCGTTAAGGGTTTAGAGCCCTTCGGAGTTTTAAGCAGACAGCCGTCAGGGGATGAAGGAAAAGAAATAAATGTGGTTAAGAAAACTGAAAAGAGTGAAGAACGAAAAGGTTTATTTGGAAGAGTAAGAGGTTAAAAAGCTAAGAAAGGAGAAAATTAAAATTACGGAGCCAATTGTTTATGCGATTTTGATATTCGCCGCTGTTTCAGTAGGATTACTGATATTTATCGCATCGAAAGCATTCAAATCTCCCACGCTATTTTATGGTACTGAAGAGCCGATCGAAGTTCTTGCTAAACGCCTCAGCTGTCCTAAATGTCGATCTAGAAGATTAAAGCCAACTGGACGATACACCCTTTCATGCGAGAATTGCGGCTTCACATTCAGTGTAGGCGTCGTAACTAAGAGACAAAGCGAATAGACTGTTCCTAAATGTCACCTTTTCTTCTATATCTTCCATGCAGACAAGAATCCCTTTTTAGTGAATTCCAGGCTGATTCTTCTTTATTTTTTAAGGTTAAATTATCCACGCAGCATTGCTTTCAAAAAAGGTTTATTAAAAAAGGAAGAGGCTTTAAATAACCGCAATGTCAGACATCTTTTTTTCATAAAACTTATTAAGATGATCGTTAAAATGAATTTTCGGAGGAAATTACTTAAAGTTGCAACATAGCATTAGGCGTCTCGTGCTGGATGTTTTGAAGCTCCGCGATCCTCCGCTTCCAGAATTCGCTTCGACGTTGTGCTCACTGCCTAACATCGAAGGTGTAAAAGTATCTCTCGTTGAGATAGATCAAAACACCGAAAGCGTAAAAGTGATTATGGAAGGCAATAACATCAATTTAGATACTGTGCAAAAAATGATGAAGGATCATGGAGCGGTCATCCACAGCGTAGACGAAGTTGTCGTTCAAAAGAAGGATTCTTCAATTAACCTATAGCGCTGAAAAGGTAGGCCTCTCTCAGAAGTAGGTCGTAAGGCATGGAGTCTTTAAGCCGAGTCATCGATCGTATAAGACTATATATTGAAGTAACCCACATAAGCGATATCGCTAGAAGATACTTCGTCAAAAACGGCATGGACGGATCGATGACTGTTCTTGGGATAATACTCGGTTCATGGGCTGCAAGAGTTGAAAACCCCTACATAATAGTGATGGCTGGACTCGGCGCATGCCTCGCAATGGGAGTCTCAGGGCTATTCGGCGCCTACATCACGGAGAAGGCTGAACGGAAAAAGATCATAAAGGATCTCGAAGAGTCCATACTCAGCGATCTGGAAGGTTCATTGCAGCAGAACGCTTCGGAATTTGTTCCTACGTTAGCTGCTCTTGTGGATGGTTTGTCTCCTACATTGACGGCTATGATCTCTTTGGTTCCTTTCATCATTTCGATGGTGAAAATCATATCTATCTGGGACTCATACATTGTTTCCATAATCCTCACTTTCGGCACGCTCTTCGCATTAGGCCTATATCTAGGGCGCATAGCAAGAGAAAGAATGTGGCTTTATGGGCTTCAGATGGTAGCAGCAGGGGTCGTCATAGCCTTCGTGGTCTTCGTGCTGGGAGGAATGCAGACCACCTAGAAAACCAAAGATTCCCAAAAAGGAAGAGCGGAGCTATCTTCCCCAGAATAGCTTCTTACGGCTCATTATCTTAACTATCTCATCCAGACATTCAAGCTCATCAGAGCTTAATCTTCCCGTAAATTTCGAGAGAAGTTTTTTCGCATGCGATTCAGGTATGCTTACGTATAAGATGTCTCCTTCGTCTATGTGACGGCCGACAACAGGCTTATCAATCGAAACAGCAACCTGGGCCCCCTTCTCAGCCGCCGAGATTGCTTTCCCACGGTCTTGAATCTGAAGAATCTCGCCGATGTTTCTCCCTTCCTTATCTATTAGGCTAAGCCTCGGCTTGATTGTTCCCGCCAGAACCTCGATGCCTACGATTGCTGGCTTCGCCCTGCGAAAAACGTATCCAGGCAAGATTCTTATTTTAGCCGGCCTAACAAGCCTCTCGAACTCGCCTCTTTCTCTTGCTTCCTTCTCTTTCTCCACCCATCTGAGATAATCATCAACCAGATGATATATTATGTTATTACGGAAGATTGGCACTTTCCGATCCTTAGCTTCCTCCTCGGCATCCGGTAGAACTCGAACGTTAAACGCGAGAACCACGCCGTATAGCAGCTCGTTTTCCTTGACTACAGCTGCCTCCATCACGTCTCTTTTAGAAACGTCCCCTACATCCGCCAACCTTATGGGGATATTGTTCCTTTTGAGGCTCCCAGCTATTGCCTCTAAGGATCCCAAAGCATCAGTCTTCAAGACAACTCCATCCACATCCGTAGAGATGCGAAGTCTCTGCACTTCCTCTGAGATTTCTTTTAAGAGATCATCAAGTTCATCCTTTGACGAGGCAGCATACAAGGGCGCCCCTGCTAATGCATCTTCAAGGTTAGGCGCGGCTATTTTTACCCCCACCGCGGCGGAGACTTCATCTACGGATGAGAATTTATCTCTTGGATCTCTGATTTCATCGAGAGGCTTCGGGAGAAGCAAAGCTCGAACGGTTGTCACGATGGGGCCGTTCTTTCCCCCCAAGACTATGGTGTCGTCCTTCCGAAGGATTCCGTCATATATGATCGCGTTTACAGTGATGCCTAATCCAACTTCCTCTTTAACCTCCAATATGGTGCCCTTAGCAGGCCCCTCTGTGACTTGAAGCTGTTTTCTCAGAAATTGCTGAGTTAACCCCGTTAGGACGGCGACGAGTTCTGTTATGCCTTCGCCTGTTTTTGCGCTTGTCGGGACTATCGCTATTGTTCTTGTGAAGTCGGTTACTTTATCGAATCGGTCGGCTCGAAAAGAAAGCTCAGAGAATTTGCCTATGATTTGATATAAGTACTCATCTAGGGATTGTCTCACATACTGGTCTTGATTTTTATAGGATTCGAGAAATGAATATGTAGGCTGCGGCTTCCACCCTGGAATTCGATCTATCTTATTAGCTGCAACGAGGAAGGGAGTTCTTCTCGATTTCAAGATGCCTAATGATTCATAAGTTTGCGCCTCGAATCCCCGCAGCACATCGATGACCAATATTGCGATGTCAGCCACTCCTCCGCCTCTCCGCCTCAGATTGGCGAATGCTTCGTGACCCGGCGTGTCAATAACGAGCAATCCGGGAATCCTAATCTCGCCGCCTATCCTTTTCAGCAGCGGCCCCGCGATCTCTTTCAGGGTCTCAACGGGGAAGAAACTTGCTCCGATATGCTGTGTTATTCCACCTGCTTCTCGAGCTTGCACGCTGCTCTTTCGAATCTGATCTAAAAGAAGAGTCTTCCCCGTGTCTACGTGTCCTAAGATGCATACGATTGGTTGTCTAATAGGCATGCCTCTTCCCCCGGTTGAATTGATGAATCAGTATTCTATGATTCGTTGTCCAGCAGCATCTGCTTCCATTCAGTATTTTCGGTTATGAGCTTCTTCGCCCTGTCAATTCTTCTC
>PIYJ01000046.1 GCA_003601725.1 Candidatus Bathyarchaeota archaeon | reverse complement strand
GCGAAGAAGTTCGCGATGAAAGAATTGAAGCCGCTATTTCCAACCAGAGCTGCCATGAAAAAGCTCATGAAGATTATCTCTACCCAAGCTTTAGGTAAGACAAAGGCGAGAATACCGAATCCTCCGGTTCCTACAATGTATGGCAATAAAACAACGAAGTAAAAGATTGTGAAGATACACTCCGGCACATAAGAGACAAGCACCAGGGGAATCGTTAAGAGAGATTTATTAGCTCTTTTTTGACCGATCTTGAGAGCCTTATAGAGCAGACCAGCCGTGAGCCCTGTTAACGACTTTCCAACTGGCAGTGCTATAAGTGCCACCCAAGAGCCGTAAGGCGATAATGGACCGAAACGGATTCCAGGGAAGACCCCGACGAGTAATCCGGATAGGAACCCTATTAGGGGACCTCCATAAATAGCTGCTATGAAGGTTGGTATATGAGAAAGGTCGAGGGAAACTCCTGGAACTATTGGCCCCAGATAAGATGAGATTATGAACAGTATATTTCCAAGAGCCCCCATCAATGCCACAAACGCGATCTGCTTCGAGTCCACATAGGATTCCTCCGAAGGGTTAAGGAGCCTCTATCTATTTATTTTCTTATTTAAGAGTTACTACTCAAAAATGAGTAATACAGAAAAAGGACACGTCGTAAAAAAGAAAACGAAACTAATAATTTAGAAAAAAGGCTAACAATGTTCTGGGGCGCTATATGAGCGATAATGACGATGGAATCGTCTTAGTTTTTGACTGCGGCTCAACCAATCTTAAAGTAGTCGCCGTGAATTCTAAAGGTAAAATAGCTGCGTGGGCAAGCTTACCGAATTCTCCGAGTCCTCAAAAAGGGGAAGACCCCAGATGGCTCATATGGGACTTAGATGAGATTTGGCGGAGACTCTGCTTGGACGCCAAGAAAGTAATGGGGAAGATTGATCCACGAGACGTGAAGGCCGTCACCGTTACAACATGGGGAGCGGACGGTGCACCCGTTAGGAAGGATGGCTCCCTGACTTATCCGCCGATTTCTTGGCAGTGTCCAAGAACCGAAGAGACAGCGGAGAAGTTCAAGGAGAAAGTTTCTCTTTGGGAGGCTTTTCGTATCAGCGGCTATCAGCTAACATCCTTTAACACGTTGCTTAGACTCATCTGGCTTAGAGAGAACGCTCCCGAAGCATTAGATGCTTCTTACACATGGCTCATGATGCCCGGCTTGATCACGTATAAGCTCTGCGGAGAATTCCATATTGACCCTACAAGTGCCTCGACGATGATGGCGATGGATCTTCGGAAGAGAGACTGGTCCCCTCTGATCTTGACCCAAGCTTCTTTCCTGAGTGGACGGAGCCAGGTGAGATAGTTGGTTATGTAACTGATGAAGCTCAGAGACAATGCGGATTGTCTTCGGGAGTTCCAGTTGTCGCTGGAGGACATGATACCCAATTCGCTCTGTTCGGATCGGGAGCTAGGATGGATGAGGCTATACTTTCAAGTGGAACGTGGGAAATTTTAGGTGTTAGATCAGACAGGTTCCATCCAACCAGCTCGTCTTTTGAGAACGGCTTAATATTTGAGGCTGATGTCCAGCCTGATTTATGGAATCCACAGCTGCTTATGATGGGTTCCGGAGTTTTAGAGTGGATTCTCGATAAAGTCTTTCCTGAAGCAGTAGATAAAAAATATGAATTGATGATTAGAGAAGCCGAAAAGGAGCCTCCCGGATCAGATGGATTAATATTCATCCCTAGTTTCGTAAAGGAAACGGGACCCGCTAAGCGATATGGAACCCTAGGAACAATCCTTGGGTTGACGCTTAGAACTTCACGCGGCCAGCTGCTCCGCTCAGCTCTCGAAGGCTTATCTTTTCAGCTCCGCCATGCCTTAGAGATTCTGAAAAAGGAGATTTCCGCTGAGATTAGAGGAATCAGAGTTGTAGGTGGGGGCTCTAAGAATCCTTTATGGAATCAAATAAGGGCAGATGTGACTGGGCTTCCGATCATAACAACGGAGCAGAAAGAGTATACAGCGCTGGGCGCCGCTCTCGTAGCCTTCATTGGAATAGGGGTTTACAAGTCGCTTGAGGAGGCTAGGAAATACGTATTTTCTGAGGAAAGAAAGATTGAACCAAGTGGCAAAGAAGACATTTACAAAAAGCTTTTCGAACGCTACATGAACGCTTTAGAAAACTTGAAGAATTATTATTAAAGGATGCCTATTCCACCTTGCAGAGAGATGCCTTCTCTTTTATAGTTTTTAAGAGGGATTCAGCTTGACCCTTTGTTAATGGGTATCCATGGAAATATCTTCCCCTAGCCTTCGCAGCGGATAGAATCGTCTCTTTAATCGGGACGGGAGGCTCAATCCTATATAGTTCGCTGAAGACAATGGCGCCTTTCCATCCCATCTTTTCACATTCTTTTCTCCTATCCTCAGGTAGAAGATCCTTCTTCACGAACTTTCCGATGACGCCGTATCCTATTAGAGAATCAGCCTTTTCAGCCTTGCGAGCTAGGAAGATTAAGCCGCCGGGCTCCCATTTTCTGGGAATCCCCGGGAAGTACTTCTTGATGGAGAAGACTTGTCTATACCATTCTTCTCTTGAAATTCGTAAAATATAGCTTCTCGGGAAATCTGATTCTTCCCCTCTCATTAAAATCACCTAGGACTCGATGATCAACCTACTTCTTTATTTAAGAATTTTATTGAGATCTCCGAAGAAAAGAAGCCGAATTTTTCGAATATTCCGTTCTAAAGAGACGGTCTATATTTATGGTAATCAGTGTTCCGTTCAAATGTATATGCGACTCTTAGAAGCGTACCTTCCTCGAATGGTTTACCGATAATCTGCAGACCGACTGGAAGCCCATTCCTGAATCCGCAGGGTACTGAGATCGCAGGATAACCGGTGAGATTTGCGGGAACGGTTAGAATATCACACATATAGAGCTTCAGCGGATCATCGATTCGTTCACCGATATCGAAGGGCAGAACGGGCATTGTAGGCCCGATGATGACATCCACGTTTTTGAAGACTCTCTCGAAGTCTCTTCTGATGAGAGTTCGTATCTTAAGCGCCTTCATGTAGTACTGTTCAAAGTAGCCGGCTGAAAGCGCATATGTGCCGAGAATTATTCGCCGTCTCACTTCAGCTCCAAAGCCGATTCTCCTATTCCTCGAGAAGACCGTGTCGAAGTCTCCTTCGTCATTCTCTTCACGATATCCGTAGCGCAAGCCGTCATATCGCGCCAGATTTGAACTTGCCTCAGACATCGCTATTATATAATACGCGGCGAGAGCATAACTCATCATTGGAAGGGATACTTCGTGACATGAAGCTCCAAGATCCTCGAATTTATCTGCAGCTTCGAATACTGGGCCTTTAGCATCCTCCTCAACGCCTTCTTCGAAGAATTCCTTCGGCAACCCGATCTTTAGCTTTTTTATGTCATCTTGAAGGAAACTCAAATAATCTTTTTGAGCAAGATTCACTGAGGTGCTGTCTCTATCGTCATGACCACTGATGACAGATAGAAGTAAGGCACAGTCACGGACAGTTCTCGTTAACGGTCCGATTTGTTCAAGGCTATTAGCATAGGAGATTAACCCATATCGGCTAACAAGGCCATATGTAGGTTTAAGGCCGACATTTGAACAGTAGCTAGCTGGGCATCTAATCGATCCGCCAGTATCTGAGCCCAGCGCCACCGTGGCCTCTTCAGATATCACAGCAGCGGCGCTTCCACCTGAGGAGCCGCCGGGTACTTTTCTTAGGTCCCATGGATTATGCGTGGTCCCGAAGTAGCTGGTCTCTGTTGTTGTGCCCATCGCGAATTCATCCATGTTTGTTTTCCCCAGGATAATGGCGTCGGCAGCTTTGAGTCTCTCAATGACCGTTGCATCGTATGGTGGAACAAAATTCTCAAGCATACGTGAGGAACATGTTGTTCGAATATTTCTTGTGCAGATATTATCCTTCACGGCGACGGCGACGCCTGCAAGGCATCCGAGCTTCTCTCCCTTACGGACTTTTCTATCGATCTCCCTTGCCTTTTCCAATGCTTTTTCATCGACGACTGTTACGAACGCATGAACCTTTTTCTCTACTTGCCCTATCCTCTCAAGAATCGAGTATAGATACTCCTCGGTTGAGATTTCTTGATTTCGAATCTTTTCCGAGATCTCAATGGCGGTAAGCTCATATAGCTTAGACAAGGCTCTTTTCTCCTCTATCCCTCCAGTCTTCAATAAGCCTTAGACTATCCGGGGGGCTTTGAAAAATCTGTCCTCCCTTTTAGGCGCGTTTTTAAGCGGCTCTTCCTCCCCTAGAGACTCTTGAACCTCATCCTCCCGGTAAACGTTAATGAGATCAAGCACATGATACGTTAGCGGCACACCTTCGGTATTAACCTCGCTGATCTTGCTGAAGTAATCAAGAATACGATTAAACTGTTCAGTGAAGAGAGTTTCCTCTTCTTCGGTTAGCTTTATATGTGCAAGTTCAGCAATGTGCTTGACTTCCTCAACTGATACTCGGCGATTCCTGTCCATTTTTTCTCCCCAATCATTTTTCGACATCAAAGACAAAACTTAACATTAACAGCTCTTATTAGCAGTTTCTGCTTTTTTGATTTATCTATGACCCGAAAAAAGGGACACGCATCAGATCTGAATGGAAAATTCTTTGAATTAAAAAGAGATATACACCTAAGTTTGTTAGCAATCTTGTTTAAATTATTCTCTTTATTACTGGACACTAATAGGGTTAAGATGAACCTGTTATGGTTCTCTCGGTTTAGCGATGATCTCTTTGATTTTCAACTCGTGAAACTTTCTTGGATAGGTGGGTTGTACAACTATAGCCGTATCTGCTCCTTCATCTGTACCAGCGATAGCTATCACTTCACGATCCACCGGAATCAAGCCTGCATCGGCCGCCATCAAAACGATCTCCACGGCGACCTTCATCCCTTGACAGAATCGATATAAGGTTTCGCGAACGAATCTTTCCGGTGTTATTCCTCCATGTTTCTCTGTGAAAGCTGAACCTACATTGTCGCCTAAGGCATGGATGCACGTTAAAACCCTGATGCCTTTGCTTTCGAGTTTTTCTCTTTCCTCAGGTTTCATTGTCCATCCTAGATCTTTAAAGCTCTCACAGATTGTTACAGCTACAACATTGTTTTCTTTCGGATCGAAAAATTCCGTAGCTTTTAATGCGGTTCCACCATGAGAAGAGGCGATCACGATATCTTTGATTCCTAGTTCATCAGCTCTTTCCTTAGCAAGCTTAAGAGTTTCAGACGTATTTTCTGGACCAGCCTTCTCAAAATAGACTATTGTCTTCTTCACCAACAAAACCCCCTAATTTAAGAGATATAAAAAGGGGGCTTTATTATTACTTCGCTTTAAAATATCTCAAGTAGACGTCTTCTTCGTGGATGTTAGACTGCTGTTTGATCTCCCACACGTTCAGCGCGTAATCTCTTCTAGACGGGAAGTTAATGTTTGAAGCTCCTCCTCAGAGAGCCATCCTTCCTTAGCCAATTCTTTTAATCCCTTCTCAACGTCTCTTCGGAAGCTCTTCTGCCTCAGCAAGTTTGATTTCATACATATCTTCAAAATTCTATCTTCAAGCATCGAATTTTGCTGCATTGAGTCGACGAATTCGTTTAAGAGATTCGTAATCGGCAATGAATACTCCTGGAGCATCGACCGGATAGTGTAGGGCCTTAACGCGCTTTTTATCTTGCTGACACCGTTCATCGTATTCACAATGGAAGGGGGGAAAGTAACATATCTTTTCTTCAAATCGCGGCTGTAACATACGAGGAAGAAGGGCATATATGCCAATACGGTTTTTCTCTTATAGACTGGGTATCCCATCTCTCTTAATTCTTTCAAAGCTAGATTTCTCGCCTCTATCAACGTGTTTATCTGCCCAACAATCTTCGAAGTTAATCTTTCAAGAGATTCTGTTGCTTCTTGACTCATCTTTATCTTTGCATCTCGAGCGGCCTCAAGTTTCCTTATCTCCGTCATATAACTCTCGGCCTTCGCGGCATATTCCGACTTAAGCCGGGAAATCTCCAAGTCCCGCGTAGAACTTGTCTTCTTAATCTCCTTCTCTATTTCTTTGAGTCTCTTTCCGATTTGAAGGAATCTCAGTCTGGAAGACTTGAGCTTCTGACGCCAATATTCTTCTTGCTTCTCATCTTTTCTATCTTGAGCTGCGGAGACCTGGTTTTTGCACTGTTCAATGTAAGCTCTTAGATGATCCCTTTCAGCCTGCAGCTCCGCATCTTCTCCGGTGAGATTCTGTATCTTTTGGTTAGCCTTTCCGGATACCTTGATGATCTTTTTGTCATAGAACATTCTTACCTTTTCTGTCTTCTTCGCTATCTTTGACATTAAATTGTTAATCTTGATGTCGCTTCGCTTTTTCGTCTTCTCAATCTCAGCCTTAACGGCGTTAATATGCCTTTGAGTTGTTTTTATCAAGACCCTTGCAATTCTACTCAGTTTCTTCACGTCATCCTCTAATGCCTTCTCGAAATTTTGAAGTTCTTTTATGGCGGTTTCAGCTACTAAACGATCCATAACGAGGGGCAAAAGACCCTTTTCTAGCGGGCCTTTAACGCGTTTAGCTTTATGGAAAAGTGAGAAAATATCGTTCATTAAGTTTGGATCCATTATCAGCCCTTTGACGACCTTCTCTCCTTTTCCAGAGAATCTCGCAAAATAATTCAAGTTATGGGAAAGAAAGGCGGAGTATGTCTCTAGCTTGCTTGAGCTTCCTTCCATCTCTTGTATGAACATGTTAGCATCAGGGAGAATATCAAAAGATATCGTATAACTTTTCAGATCAAACCCGTCAAAGATCAGCGTCCTTCGTCTCCAAGGAACAAACCAGAATGGATAACAAATTTCAGATATGAATAATATATCCTCCGCGGGCTTCTTCGAGATTAAGCCTCCTCCCTTATCTCTAATAAGCTCTGCCAAAGAGAAGATAGCAGCCAGCTCCATTCTCCGCTTTAATCTACCTTTTCGGTCTTCAGAAGGAATGGTGAAGGGAAACACTATGTTGATTGCATTCATCCCATAAGACACCAAGTCTTTTTATACTAAGACCGACTCAGCTCTTTAATCTTTTCTTAACTTTTAAAAATCTTTATGCTACGTTGCAATTATTAAGGCTAATCGAATGAAGAGTTTCATTCACTGTTAGAATTGGAACTTTTCCCTTTTTAACTCGATTGTTCCGGCTTTGAAATCCTTGAAAAGGCGACGAAAACCGGGAGTATCTCGATTCTTCCAAAAAGCATAAGCATAATCAGTAGAAGTTTGTGAATGCTAGAAGCAGTTTGAGTTAAATTTACCAGCATGTTTCCCGTCGTTGAGATTGCTGAGACGCTTTCGAACAGAGCGTCTGAAAAGGAGTATCCTAAAACACATAGAACCAAAGAAGCTAGAATCGTGAATATTACAAATAAGAAGATGATCAGCAAATTGACTATTATCTCTGAGAGCTTAAGGTCTCTGTTCTCAGCTTTGATCTTAGGGTCTTCGCCGACCGAGAATAACCGAGGTAATTTTATGAAAAGTTTTCCCAGAATATAGAAACGATAAACTCTTATGCCTCCGCCTATAGAGAAGGAAGAAGCCCCTATTAGCATCACTATCACTAGAATTACTTTCCCTATTTCCCCTATTTTATCAGGATCAATTATGTTCAAGCCGACAGAAGCCGATGAGCTGAGAACCTGTAAAAAGGAGCTGAAGGGATCAAGGCTGGTCGCCATCCAGTACAAAAGGGTAAAGGAGACAATAAGAATTATGTGAAGTTTAGTCTCATCCGTTAAGATCGATCTAAAGTCATTTTCCAGAAGAGATGAAACAAAATTTTTCAATTTTCCTCTGATTAGGGATTTCCAGTCAGCATTGAGTATAATTGAGAAAACCTTTAGATGAAGCGAGAAACTCAGGGCTGAAACAAGCATAATAATAGCCAGAACCACTTGTGTGGGGAATGAAAGCGTCTGAACATTAACGATAGTAAGGCCAGTTGTAGAATATACGGCGAGGGCTGTATGAAAAGCTACGAAGGGATTCATGCCTAGAAGCAGCAGAAGCACCGAGAAGATCACAGTATAGACGGCGTAAATTAACAGGACTATTGTGAATGAAACCTTGTAGTCTCCGGCGAGCTTCCCTATTCCCAACGCTTTTCCATAATGGGAAAGAGAAAGACTGGGATAGAATGAGGAAAGTAACAGAAAGATTATGCCTATTCCTCCATTCCATTCGATTATCGCCCTCGCGAGGATCATAGACTTAGGTAATACGAAGCCTCCTAGAAGCGTGAATCCTGTTGTTGAAATCGCTGACGATGCCTCGAATAAGCTGTCTAGGAACTGCTCGAAGAGGCTTCCTTCAAATATCCCTAGATATAGAAACTGAATAGAGACGATCAACGGGACACACGTATAATATAAGACTAGAAGAACACATGATTGCTTCAGATTCAGCATCTTCGGCTCGAAGAAAAAGCTTAACAGAAGACCAAGGAACAAAAATATAGCGCAAGAAAGAGAGATCGCGGTTCCTCCTCTGAATTCTTGAAGGTAATACGCGTAAACAATCGTGGGGATCAAGAGAAAACCTGAGAATTGAAAGAGAAAACCGAGATTCGCAAAGATAGGATCGAAAGTTGAGTAGTAAAGATATCTTTTCATTACGCGTCGACGTGAAGAAACCGAGTGAAAAATCGAGATTCCTAGAAGCAGCCCTACTATTATAGGCATCAATTGGACGAGAACATCAGGCATTCTTCGAACCTCATCCGATCAAGTCTCATTCCATTAGCATATTTTACTTATTAAACCCGCAGGACAGAACAAAAATAAAGCCTTCTAAGATGTAATGATCGATTTTTTCGATATCTCACCGCTTCATTCTTCACCTCTAATCAAATCATATAGGTGGGTTTAAATTACAAACATAAAAAACGTGCGTAGATAATTCTTTCTGCAATTTGACTAAAAGGTTTTGCGGCGGATGACTTCGCTAAGCGGCCGCTTGAAAATTGTCCTAGGCTTCTCAGCTGGATGCCCTATTGGAACAATTGCGACGGGTCTGATTCCTCGGGGGATTTTTAAGATAAGCCTAACTTCTTCTTCGTTGAAGGCTCCTACCCAGCATGCTCCTAATCCTAAAGCATGAGCTGCTAGGAGAATGTTCTGAGTGGCTGCTGCAGTGTCTTGTATGCAATATAGATCAGCTCCTCGGCTTCCATAGCCTCTTCTCGACCTTTCCTGATCTGCGCAGACAACTATTACCACGGGAGCCTCCTCTATGAAGAACTGACTTAGAGCTGCCTCGCTGAGCCTCCTCTTTGTCCCCGGATCTTTCACAACTACGAATATCCATGGCTGGATATTCCCGGCGGAGGGAGCCCATCTAGCCGCATCCAGAATCTTTTCGATCTCCCTGTCTGAAATTTCTTCTCGGGTGAAGGCGCGTATGCTCCTTCTTGTCTTAATTGCTTCAAAAAGATCCAAAAGGTTTACCCTCCGAATTGATATTTATGGCATTTATGGGCAAATCATCTTTTAACTTTTCCAGCATCTTTAAATAAGAGGCCCAATTGATGCTTGGATGTCTTCGCTTACCCCGGCTTTTCTAACAGTTCTTTAAAGAATTCAACAGCTTCCTTCAGCCTTTCTGGGATGTCGATTCCAGCTGGACATTTCTCTACGCAGCTTCTGCATTCTATGCATTCCTCAGGGGAGACCTCTAAAGACTTGTATATCTCGATTCCCATATGACGAGTTTCTTCAGGGTATCCCTTATAGACGTAAACAGCTCTGAAGACCTCTGGAATCTGAATGTTCTGCGGGCAAACTTCAAGGCAGTAGCCGCATCTTAGGCATTCTTGACTATACTTGTAGGTTTTCCTCAATTTACCGATCTCGCGGATCAAAGCGTCCTTTTCCTCTTCGGTCATGGGAGGCATATCGGCACATTTCACGTTCTCCTCAGCTTCCCATGGAAACCTCATTCCGGGGATAACAGTGCTGACTGCAGGGTTTGATATGATGTAGCGGAGACAACCACGGACGATCGGATCGAACCATTCATTGCCTGGAGAATCATGTCTATGCTTTTCTTCTCTTTCTTCATCAGAGAGCGGAAGCGTCAAGGTTCCTCCGGATAAAGGCTTCATTGCTATCACGCCTATGCCACGTTTATGTGCCAAGGGTATAATTTCCCGTCCAGTATTCTCCTCGTCAAGCGGGTTGTAGAGAACCATGATCGTCTCGAATTCTCCGCATCTGATTGCTTCTTTCATCACGTCTAACGCTCGATGAGAAGATATTCCAATGTGGTCTATCTTTCCTTCTTCTTTAGCTTGTTTCGCAGCCTCTAATGCGCCTCCAGGCGCGGTTACCGCCTTCCATCTTTTCATGTCGCACACGTTGTGAAGCTGCCAAAGGTCTATATGATCTGTCTGAAGCTCTTTCAAGCTTGTCTCGAGGTCTCTCATTGCCCCCTCATAGGTGCGGGAAGCCGTCTTAGTTGCAATATAACATTCGTCGCGGCGTCCCTTAATGGCAAGCCCGATCTTATGTTCACTGTCTCCATAGTTCCGAGCGGTATCAATGAAGTTTATTCCAAGATCAAGAGCGCGGTTAATAGTCTCTGAGGCTTGTTTCTCGCTTATCTGTGGAAGTTTTATCGCTCCGAATCCTATCACTGAAACCTTTAGACCTGTTTTACCAAGCATACGATACTGCATAAAAATTCACTTCACAGGATTTTTAATCTGTAAATAGATATTGAAAAAGGTTACGTGAAGAGCCTTACATAAAATCTTAAAGCCTCAGCGATGAAAAAATCATCAGAGGAATCGGATATTGAAGATTACTGATGTTAAAGTTCGTTTATTCAAGTTTCCACCCTCTAAGGTTCAGAGAAAACCCTTCTTTAACGCAATTCTGCTGAACAAGCCGCCGAAGGAAAGATGGATGTCAATAACGGAAGTGACGACGGATGAGGAGATAAAGGGCTTCTGGATTGGAGGAAACAAGGAGATAATTGAAGGAAGCATCAAACCGAAAATCATCGGTGAGGACCCCTTGAATATCGAG